>JAYNNB010000098.1:0-6297 GCA_038112515.1 Luminiphilus sp. | reverse complement strand
AGGCCAGATAGAAACAGCCATCGTCGAGCGATTCGAGAGTCTCACGCAGCGTCTTCATGAGTCTCTGGGTCGTCAGAGTGGATTATCCGGCACGCAGCTCATGAGTGAGGAGGCCTTCACTGATCTGCTCGACAAGTACCGTCTTTCCTATCTTGGTCTCTCTACTGAACAGGTATTGCTGCGAGAGCGGCTCGGCATCGGCGACCCGGAGTTGCGGGAAAAAGTCGTCAGCACGCTGAACATGTACGGTGAGGAGTTGATCGGTGTTATCCACATTCACCACCACGCATTAAAACTGCTCGCGGCGCGACAGGCAGCGGCTGGAACTGACGGCGAATTGGTGCAGTCGGCTCGCTTTGAAGGTGAGCGGTTGGAGTTGGCCATTTCACGCCTGAGCAGCGTCGTCACGCTGTTGGAGCGTCTGGGCGGCGATACCCTCGCGATGCGCCGCGTGCTGATCGAGAAGAGTGGTGGGCTGGCCCTCTCGCTGGTCGATACAGCGATTCTCAGCGTGGTGTTGGCAGAGACCCGCGATCGATTAACGGAATGGTTTACCGACAATGGTGCAACCACCTTTTTCTCGGCCGCGCTGTTCGTGGGTATTCTTATTCTCGCGCGCTCTCTGGCCGGGATTGCGAAGCGTATTACTGAGCGGGCCTTGCGCCATTCGGATCAATCCATATCACAGCTCCTCAAGGAGACGCTAATCTCCATGACGGGGACAGTGGTATTTCTGATTGGTTTGCTGGTAGCCCTGGCGCAGGTGGGTGTATCCGTGGCGCCCATGATTGCTGGCCTTGGGGTGGTCGGCTTTATCGTCGGTTTCGCGCTTCAGGATACGCTCAGTAATTTCGCTTCGGGGGCGATGATTCTGGCCTACCGCCCCTTTGATACCGGAGATTTCATCGCTGCAGGAGATGCCGAGGGCACGGTGCTCAAGATGAATCTGGTGAATACCACCATCGTCACCATCGAGAATAAAGTGTTGATCATTCCCAACAGCAAGATCTGGGGCGGCGTCATTATGAATGTGACCGGTCAGAAGCTGCGCCGCACCGATATTATCTACCGCGTCAGTTATTCCGACGATGTCGATGTGGTGCAGGGCATTCTCGAGGAATTGATCGACGCCGACGAGCGCTGGCTCGACGATCCGGAACCTTTGGTGCGACTCAAGCAGTACAGCGAATCGTCAATCGATTTCATGGTGCGTGCTTACGCCAAAACCGATGAGTTTTGGGAAGCCGTGTGGGCACTCAACAAGTCGGTGAAAAAGCGTTTTGACGAAGAGGGCATCACGATCCCGTTCCCCCAGCGGGAGGTGCATACCCGCGAGTTAGCGTAGCCCCGGCGGCAGTGGGGGTCAGTGAATCGGCGCCTTGCTAATATTTCCAGGTGACGCCGGTGGAGATCGTAAAGTCTGATTTACTCAGCCTTTTGTCGTCTTGGTCGCCCGCGGTATCAATTTCAGTGCGCGCATTGAGACTCCAGAAGAAGTTGTCGTAAAGCTCCCAGCTCAGCAACAGATTGAGATCGCCTCTCACCCGTTTCGTATCCGTCAGAGAGGGGTAGGCGTTGCCCACCAGCGAAATATCCATGTCTCGATCACTGAAGTGATACAGATGCCAGCCCAGATTCACAAACAGCTCCGCGTCGTTACAGGTTTCCAGCCCAGCGTTGCGCGTTCTGGCCCCTTCGGGATCGCGATCGGGGTCTTGCTCATCGCAGGATAACCGCTTCTCTTGCACGCCCTGTATACCCACTGATACGGCCAACTCATGGCCCAATTCCTCGATCAGATAACGGCCCAGACCGAAACCGACAGAGCCCCGGTGGTCGACACCCAAGGCCTCATTGGATGAGTAGATTGCATTCAGAACGCGATACGACTGCGCCGCTGCGTTTTTCCGATCCCGCCAAAACTCCCTCTCCAGTTTGAAGTTGGAGCTTTTCGTGGTTTGTTTGATGGTGTCCGATTCATTGGTGCTTTTGGTCTGGTTTTCATCAAACCGCACGTTGAAGCGGTTACGCCCGCCTTTAACGTCGTAGCTTCCATTTGCTGACAGTACCCAGGTCGTGCTGTTGCGATCGGCAAAAAAAGTGGTACTCAGGTTGAGATCCAGTTGGTCCGCTAACTGTTCCTCGATAGATCGTATTTCCACCACGTCCATCGTAGCGAGAGATCGCTGCTTGCCGTGCGAAGAGAAGATCAATGCCCCCGCGGCCTCGGAGCGGGAAAAACGACCATAGACGCGCTCGCCATCCTCAAGGCGAACCTCGTAGAGGTAGCGACTCTCGATGTGGTGCACGTCTCGCCACTTGATCTGGATGGTACCGGCATAGTCAGTGCTCAACGACAACTTACCGGCGGTCATGGCGCCAATCGCTCCCGTCAGTTGGTCACCGTTTTCTACCGTGACTACATCAGTTTTCGCGTGGGCCCACGAATCAGCGGTTTGTATCAAGCTCAGCAGAAAAGCCAGGCTCAGGGTGAGTCTAAAGAGGGCAGGCATAACGGATTTCTCTGTCCAGTGGTGACGGATTGGGGCGAAAGATCAGGCGGGCCCCATATGGCAAAAACACAATTTATTGCCGTCGAGGTCGCGAACATAGCCACCGTAGAACACATCGGGCATGCGCTCGCCGGGAGGGCCGTCGCAAGCGGCACCCAGCGCGATCGCTTTTTTGTACATTGCATCGCAAGCCTCGCGGCTGCCCGCACGTATAGCCACCATGGTGCCGTTACCGGCGCTGGGGGGTTGCTCGTCATAGGGAATACAAATCGCCAGCATAGGGCTGTCCATATCTTTGCCATACAGCGCAATGCGCTCATTCCCCATCACCAAGTCGGCGCCAATAACGCCGAGTAATGTCGCGTAAAAAGTTTTGGCCCGATCAAAGTCGGTAACGCCAAGCGTGGTGTAGGCAAGCATAGTTTTCTCCTGGATTACGCGTTTACCGCACCCGTGGGCGCGGCACCCGCAGTCAGTTGTTGGGCGCAATGAGCTTATCTGTGAACCGGCAGGATGACCAGATTTAGGGGGTTTGGTGTCGTCTTAAGAGCGCGTATTCTGTTGAGTCTATTATGTAGTAATGCGAATTGCTGATGGAGCCTTTGCTCACCGCCGTCATTGTCGTTGCCCTGATTCTCGCGTTGATTTTCAGCCGGGTGCCAGCTGCGCTGGTATTCACGTCAGCGATGGCGGCCTGTGTGGCAGTCGGCAGTATCGATTTACAGGTGGCGCTGGCAAAGGCCACCAACGAAGGGTTGATCACACTGATTCTGTTAATCCTCGTCTCGATCGGTCTGGAACGCTTGCCCTGGCTGATCGATCTTGCGCAGAGCGGGGTGCGTCGGTCACTCCCTGCAACGTTGTTAAATCTCTCGGGCATGACGATGCTGTTCTCGGCGTTCGTGAATAACACGGCCGTGGTTGCGACCCTTTCGGGGGCGCTGCGGAAAAATGCCTATCACGCCTCGAGCCAGATTCTCTTGCCGATTTCCTATGCCGCCATTCTGGGGGGAACACTCACCCTCATTGGAACCTCGACCAATCTGATCGTGAGTAGCTTTCTGGAAGATGTCACCGGGGAAGGCCTCGCTTTCTTTGCTTTTTTGCCTGTGGCGCTTCCTGCTGCGCTTGCGGGTCTAATTGCGATGCTTGCCATGCACCGCGTACTGCCCAAGGTGGATCAGGGTGAGGTACCAATCAACGAGTGCCTGATCGAGATGGTGGTAGATGAGGACTCGCAGTTGATCGGCAAAACCGTCGCCGAAAATGGACTGCGTGATCTGGGTGATTTGTTTCTGGTCGAACTGATCCGCGCCGGGCGGTTACTGACTCCCGTGACACCGGATGAACGTCTGGCAGCCGGGGATCGGCTGATCTTTTCGGGTGATGTTTCGAGGATAGGTTTACTGGATCGATTTCACGGTCTCCGGTCCTTTGCCATCGACGAAGGCCTGCTGGGCGTCAACCTCACCGAGGTGATATTGCTTCCCGGGGCGGCGGTTTCAGGCCAAACCATCAAGGAGTGTGATTTCCGCTCGCGCTTCGATGCGGCGGTGGTTGGCCTGCGCAGGGATGGTGGGCGCCTGTCGGGCAGGCTGGGCGATATCGCCCTGCGAGCGGGGGACTCGCTCATGCTCGCGGTGGGCAGCGATTTTTTAAAGCGTGGCAATCTCAGCCGCAATTTTCTGGTCGTCGACGGTGATGTGGTCAGTCACCGCTTGCCGCTCACGAAAAGTTTGGCCATCGTCGCAGGCTTGGCGGGCGCTGTTGCGGGGTCTGTGCTGGGCTTTTTCAGCCTGGCCACTGGCTTGATGTTTCTGCTGCTGCTGATGTTGGCGCTGGATTTGTTCAGTGCGGCAGAACTGCGCCGACGCTTTCCGTTCGAGATCTGGCTCATTGTCGGCTCTGCGCTCGCTATCGCTCAGGCGGTGATGGATTCAGGCCTGATGATGCTGATGATGGCGGGCTTATCGCCTCTCATTGCCGGTATCTCGCCGTTCTTCTTGCTGTTACTGGTCTACCTGCTGACACTCTTAATGACCGAGTTAATGACCAACAATGCGGCGGCTGCCTTGATGTTTCCGCTGGGTTACGCCGTAGCGATCAATGCCGAACTGTCGCCGATGGCCTTTGTCATGGCAGTAGCGCTGGGAGGTAGTGCTTCATTCCTGACCCCCTTTGGTTACACGACGAATCTGATGGTCCAGAACCTGGGAGGGTACTCACGTAGCGATTACTTGCGCTTTGGGTGGTTGGTGTCGCTGGCATTCTCTTCGGTGGTCTTGTTCCTTTTGCCCCGTGTTTTCCCATTCTAATAGGCGTTTTTTTGGGGGTGGGGATGATGCGGTTGAAGCCTGCGTCAAATAACCCATAATCCCTCCATGGTAATCGGTTCATGCTGAAACAATCTGACTTGCTCAACGCTGCGGATCGCGAGCGCATCCTCAAGCGCAGCGATTGGCGGGCGTGGTGGTTGGTTGGCTCAAACTGGGCGGCGATTCTCGCGCTTTTGCTTTTCGCGGGCTGGTATCCCAGCATTCTGACCCTGCTGCTGGTGTGGGTGCTTTTACCCGGACGCCAGTTGGGGTTATCGGTGCTGATGCATGAGGCGGGTCACGGTACATTATTTGCCAGCCGCCTCCTCAATCGATGGGTGGGGCAGTGGCTCTGCGCACTACCAACCCTGAACGATCTTCCCAGTTACGCGGCGGGACATTTGAATCATCACCGATTGGCCGGCACACCCGAAGATCCCGACTTGGCGAATTATCAGGCTTATCCCGTGGAGCGCAGCAGTTTTCGCCGCAAAGTGATGCGGGATCTTACCGGGCAGACAGGCGCAAAATTAGTCGCGGGGGCAATCAGAGGCGGCTTGTCTCACTTCTCTGACACGGCCACCTCCGGCGACCGGCTGTTGTTGCTGAAACAGGTGCTGGTGCAGGCGATCCTCGCCGCAGTGCTCATCGCATTGGGCATTGGCTGGACCTGGTGGCTGTGGGCTGCCACGTTTATGACATCGTATATGTTGGTGATTCGTTTACGGCAAATTGCGGAGCACGCCGCGGTGCCGGACGCCAATGACCCCGATCCGCGCAGGAATACTCGCACCGTAACAGCGCCTTTTTGGCAGCGTTGGCTGCTCGCCCCCAACGGCGTTAACTATCATCTTGAGCACCATCTCCTGCCCGGTGTTCCCTGCTATCACCTGCCGGCTTTTCGAGCGCGTTTAATTGAGAACGGGTGGTTGGATCAGGTGCCGGTCTTTAACAGCTACGCTCAGGTGTTTGCCCACGCGGTGCGCCGCGGATGACGTTGTCACCCGATCAGTGGGTCGAGGCCCACTTGGGTCCGATTGCAGAGGCGCTGTCTTCGGTCGTGTTTTACGCGGTCAGCGTGGCCGATACCGAGGTCCCATTGATTGTCGTCTGGACCTCGGTTGCTGCTTTGTTCTTCACCGTATACCTCCGGTTTATTAACGTCAGGGCCTTGGGTCTCGCTATTCGCCATGCCCGCGGAGACTTTTCCGATCCCAACGCCCGGGGCGAAATCAGTCACTTCAAAGCCGTCTCCACGGCGGTTTCGGGCACGGTCGGAGTGGGTAATATCGGCGGCGTGGCGGTGGCGATTTCCCTCGGTGGTCCGGGTGCCGCGTTTTGGTTATTTGTCGCGGGCCTGCTGTCGATGTCCACCAAGCTGGTGGAGTGCACGCTGGGCGTGAAATACCGCAGGCACAATACCGACGGGTCGGTTTCGGGTGGACCCATGTTTTATATGGAAGCCTATT
>JAYNNB010000097.1:0-6480 GCA_038112515.1 Luminiphilus sp. | reverse complement strand
CACCCTGCCCCCAGAGCTGTCGATCGCCACGAAGACTGAGCTGCTTTTCTGACTCCGCTTTCCTTCCAGAAGCGGGTCATTTTATTTTTGGGGAACGCACTATGACTTCCGCGCTAACAAACGATGAACTGGTCTCCTTCGATGACGAGGCACTCATTATCGTCGATGCGCAAGATCGTATTTTAGGTCACGGCACCAAGGCCGAGCTACACGAGGGCTCCGGTACACTGCATCGCGCCTTCTCAATATTCCTATTTAACAATCATGGCGAAGTTCTCTTGCAGCAGCGCAGCGATCAGAAGCGCCTTTGGCCCCTGTTTTGGTCAAACACCTGCTGCAGCCATCCCAGAGAGGGGGAATCATACGGTGTCGCCACACAGCGGCGCTTGAGCGAAGAACTCGGGATGCGCTCCAACCTTACCTTTACCCATCGCTTCAGGTATCAGGCCCAATTTGACGAATCGGGCGCAGAGCATGAGTTGTGCTCGGTATATGTGGGCAAAGCCGACGGCGACCCCACGGCCAACCCCCTGGAAATTGCCGATTGGCAGTGGATCACACCAGAAGCGCTTGACCTCTGGATCGCACAAACGCCCGAAACACTCACGCCTTGGCTAAAGTTAGAGTGGCAGGCGCTCCGGTCAGGGGAGCACCACAAATCGCTGTCGCAAATCGGATTAAACTGGCTAGCAAACTGACGCGCGCACGCCGGCGCGGAGCCGACTTTTCAGAGCGATCTAAAAGCCGGAGATGAATCACTCCATACGTGAGGCAACACCGAGCGACCTAGCTCTGTCAGCAGATATTCACCCTGCTCTTCTCGCTTTGCAAAGCCCTGATCGACCAGAGGCAACAACCACTCGTTTTCTTGAGCAGGCGTTAGGCTTGTTGCGTGCAGAGTCTGTTGACAAACAAGACCCCGCAGGACTTTACGCCTCAATGTTTCGCTCTCGTCTGGCACGACGGCGGCGTGCGCCGACAACAAGCCGGCGTCTATCAAAGCGTGCCAATTACTCAAGTTGACTTCATTTTGGTACAGGGCACCCGGCACTTCACTCAATGCGCCCAACCCAACACCCAATACTGCCAACGCTTTCTCAGGCACATAACCAAGAACGTTCAGACCCAGATTTCCCGTGCGTTGGGCAACTGATAGCTCATGCTCCGGCTTGGCAAAAACATTGAGTCCCACCCAGTGATAACCCGCGTCATCAAATCCCATTTGAACCTGATTGAACATTGCCAGTCGGTCTGCCAATGACGGCAGGTGGGCCGCGTCGACTGCAATTTGATGCGGAAAAACAGACTCTCTTCGATGAAACGGCAGGCACACCAACCAATCGGGCGCCAGGGAAACCATGGCTTCCATGCTCTGCTCACAGGACTCCACTGTTTGTCCCGGCAACCCTACAAGGTAATCCATTCCCAGCGACTCGAACCTAACGCCATGAGCAATGGAAATAACATCCTCCAGCAACTCCAGCGAGTGAATCCGGCCAATTTCTTGCTGCACCTTGGCATCAACATCGCGGACTTCGAGCTTGAGCTGGCTTACGCCCAAACCCTTGAGAAAGTTGAGCTGAGCGCGCGAGGTGCGTCTCGGATTCAACTCCATGGATATTCGTGTTGTCGAGCTCAGCGAAAAGTGACGACTGATATGCGAGAAAAGCGTCGCCAGCGTTAGGTCAGACAAATGATTTGGAGAGCCGCCTCCAAAGTGCACGCGAGCGAGAGGCCGATGCCCTCCAACTGCCGCAGCGATCATCATCAGCTCTTGTTCTAAATGCACGATATAGCGATCGACTTCCTCGTCGCCATGCTGCACGACCGCGACACGGTCGCAGCTCAAACAACGTGAAGGACAAAAAGGCAAATGAATATTCAGCGCGAGATCAGCGCTTTGGTCCGCCTTTAACTGATCATAGAACGGCGCAAGCAGATCGGGGCTGACGCGCACGGCTCGATCGCCCAGTGAGCCTCCCTCAGATGGCCTGACCAACGGTTGCGTTGATAGTGGGGGAGGCCACACCCCCGTCGTCGACTTCATTACTGCCCCCTACTGCCCTGCTGTCTGGGTTCTACCAAATGGCGACACCGAACACCGCTAACGGTAGCGTCAAGGAAGCTCCAGCTCGTCTGTTATCTTCAGACCGCTTATGACTCACAGTATGACCAACACAGCGCGGCGTCAAGGAAAACTTGGACAATGGCTGGACACTTTTAACCCGAGGACTTGCGAAGATTAACCTCCGCCCAACGCCAAAGTGCTGTTTCGCCCATGGGCAACATTAAAAACACATGTTCTAGCACGGCCAAACTGGCCAGCCAGGCAATCAAGAAAAGCGAAAGTGCAGCGGCCGGATCTGCCGCCATTTGACCCCAAGTAAACAGCAAATAGGTACAAAATGCGGCTAACATCGTCGAAAAGAAGGAAAACCAGCTATTTCTGCCTTCACTCAGATAGGTGGTAATGTAACGCATGTTGTCCGGTAGCCACGCGCTATTAAAATGTTTTACGCCAAAAAAGAGGTTGAGTTTGGTACTCCACCGCATCAACCACAATACTGCGAGCGTGTTTTGGATGGTCGGATTAGGGAGTCCGGCCCCGATCACGCAGACCAAACCGACTACGCCAACCACCAGCAACTCATGATAAATCGTCGTTCCCAAGGCATAGGTGAAGCGCTTATGGTGCGGCATTGAGGCCTTAGCCGCTCGCTTTACGGGGCCCGTGAGATAACCCATCAGATAGCTGAGCTCCAGCCAGCCCCAACTAAACAATGCCATTGCAAAGCCAATAACGGTCGCGAGGGGTGTTTGAGTGGCGGCATTCGTCGCCACTCCCATCAGAGCAAGCACAGCCAATAGGCTCGATAAACTGAACAGTCTTTTTCGCGCTTCGGCCGGCTGATGCACACACATCAGCGCCAAACCTGTCATCAGCCACCAGAGGATCACGGAGACCGCTAACGCAACCCAGATCAATTGCCGATCCCCGTCTCTGTGCCCGCAATTTGCGAGGATGCCAGCGCCCGATCCAGCAGCTCTGCGAATGCGCGGCGGTTATCGACGCCAAAAGCCTCCAGCGCCATCCAATAACCGGTCTCGGGATCAGAGATGACGAGACTCCCATTCTCAAGCAGTGCCAGATGAAAGGCGCCGCCAGAATCAAGGTGCCTTACACGGCGTTCCCTGACGAGGCTCCGAAGAATACCGCGGAGAAAACTGCCCTCGCCTGCGTTGTACCGGGCGAGCTCATCGCCGGTGGTAGCGAGGAGTACCACAATCTGCCCATCGGGGGCATCGACGAATAACAGATCAGTTGAACTGACCGAGGAGGCCGACTGTGGCGGAGGAGGCTCATAGGATAGATCATCCCGAGCCACTCCCCACACCCACAATAGCGTCATTGCCAATACCACCCAGACCATTGGGTGTCTGAGTGTTGACTTTGCCGCCGTCTGCCCCCCGGTCATGTCCGATTTACCCCGCTGGCAGCGGACCCCCGGCGCCCATCACCGGCACCTGCACACTGGACGCTGCCGATACAGGGTAATGCTCCCGCGCCACTGCGGCAAAAGCCTGCGCAGCTTGCTGGGGCGCTTCGAGACCTCTCAACAGGGGCTTGACCGGTCGCGCGTACCATGGAGACACGTTAGGCCACAACAATATCCAATACAGCCGTCGATCTTCGGATGCGGTCAGCAGTATGTCGCCAGTCCCGTCGCGATAAATCCGCATATCCGCAGCCGTAATCTGTTCAATCGGAATATTGACCATCATAGGCAAGGCCACTCCCGAGCGGATTACCAGACGCTCACTGGTGAGCGTATAGAGCACCGACCCCGCGTAGGCGCGTGACAGCCACCAAAGGAGTGCCAACACGATGCCCGCGAGGCCCGACTGCCATACCAATGTGCCCATTACCTGGGCACCCGCCACCCCCTCCATCAACCGATAGACGGTATGCCCCGCGATGAGCAAGCCAAAATAGAGCGCCAGCTGAGGTAGGAAAAACACCCGCTTGGCCATAGCAGCCCTGGTCGGGCGACCCTGCCAGATCATGCTCTCGCCCTCTGGCAGGTATTCGGGCAACCCCTCTACCGGCTCGTCCTCATATTCGGTCATACCCATATCAGCGGTTCCGATCGGGATGGTACGGCGTAGAGGTGACCACCACCGTAAAAGGCGGTAATGCGATCCTCTTCCTGCAGAGTGACCTGATCTGGGTTAGACAATCCAGGTACTTGAGCAAACTGGTCCGAGCGAATCGATTGCACGTTGATGGTGCCGTCCGCAGATACCATTGCCAGTGTCATCGGCAATAAAATGCGCCGACCACCCACATCGAGCTCGGCATAACGAAAATGCGGCTCCGCGCGATCGACCCACAGATCCACCACCGTGGCAGCCTGCTGGCCGTCACAGCCGTATACCGCTTTACCCCTTGGATCCGGATCGCCGCTATTCACACCGTGATCCGTGTCTACTCGTAACGGCACGATACGAGGACGACCATCTACCGTCAGATCGGGCTTGTCGGGTCGCGTTGCCCAAGCAGCCGCACCAACTCCGTCTACCATTGGATCACCATTGGGGTGCATAGGCGCACCGCTGGCGTTGTAGATTGGCGTAGCGTTGACCTCATACTGCGCGGGCTCCGGCCCAGGCTTCACGCGCTCACCCTGGCCGTGCGCGAGACGATAAGTTTTCGGTTTAGGCATACCGCCCATGCCGTGACGTAAATCTCCTGAGGACATTTGCAGCGGCCAACCTTCCCGCTTGCCCTCGCGGTGCAGATATAGCACCAACCCAAAGAAGAAAAGCCAAAACACATAGAGCGCTAATTGCGCCACATCCATGTATTCAGTAATTGCACCAGTACCCATAATAGAGTCCTCCCAATGTGGTGTTTAACTCGGAAAATCCGCCAATTCGAGACGTTTGCCGTCGCCACCCGTTTCACCGGGGCGCCTAACCAGCCGACCCAATGCAGCGAGCGCTACAAACAACAGCGCAATCTCGATGTGATAAACCGCTCCATACCCTGAAGCGGGCGTTTGCAATGCGGCACCCAAGAGCCCCGCATCAGCCCAACCCGTGACCAAGTCACGAATCGCGCCCCCAGAAAACATGGCCACCCCGGCAGCGGCAGCTTGCACCGCGCCCCAGGCACCCAGCGTGAGTCCAGCCATCTGCGCGCCACCAAATACCATGGCGGCTGTCAGCATACCCACGGCAAACAAGCCGTTACCCAACCCAATTAGCACCGCGCCAAACTGAAACAACAACGGCGCCTGCAATGGCGCAGAAAAAATAACGGCCGCAAAGGCAACAATCCCAATCAGAACGCCTGCCGCCGCGGTTCTGATCGGATCGGCATCTCTGCCAAGCCTTCGCGCCGTTAACAGCAACGCCAAGACCATGCCCCCTGCGAACAGCGCCGTCAGCAGCGTCGTGCCCGCCACCGAGAGACCCAACACTTGTGCGCCGTAGGGCTCCAACAGAATGTCCTGCATGGTGAAACCCATAGTGCCCAGCCCCAGCGCCCACAGCAGCCGGCGTGCGAGTGGCAAAGTGATAAATGCCTGCCATGCCACATTAAAACTGGGTCGCTCAAGACGGTGATCAGTGAGATCCGGTCGCCTGACTTCTTGCTTGAGCATCGCTACCACATTGAAAACGAGGGTTACGACGGCGGCGCTCTGTATCACTTGTATAAGGCGCACGTACCCAAAATCAGCGAGCAAAGCGGCAAAGATCAGCGCACTACCGATCATTCCGATCAGCAACATGAAATATAAAAGTGCGACCACGCGGGAGCGGGTTTCCTCTGTTGCAAGATCCGTGGCCAGTGCAAGGCCGGCGGTCTGTGCGACGTGCATACCAAGCCCTGTCAGCAGAAAGGCTCCCATGGCTGCAACTGGACCCAGTAACGCAGGACCCGCGTGGGGCTCGGTCATCAGTATCAGGGCGAACGGCATGAATGCCAGTCCCCCAAACTGCATCATCGTACCCGACCACAGATAAGGAATACGGCGCCAACCAAGAAAGGAACGATGATGGTCGGAGCGGTAGCCGATCAGCGCACGCGCGGGGGCCAACAAAAGCGGAATGGCGAGCATCAGAGAAACCCAAGATGCGGCTTGCCCCAACTCAACCACCATTACCCGGTTAAGGGTACCGGTCAGCAGGACGATTGCCATACCGGTTGATAACTGAAAAAGAGAGAGTCGCAACAGTCGTCCCAGCGACAACTCTGCCGAAGCGGCGTCGGCAAAAGGCAGCCACCGTTGGCCTATTCCGCCCAAACGACCCTTGGATAGATTAGCCAGCCGCATCATCGACGTATCAGCTCCATCGCATGGGACTTATAGAAACCAACGTCGACCCGATGGGAGCGGGACCTTTCCCAGACATCCAACAGGCCTATTTCATTCAGCTGGCTCTCAAGACGCCGCGGTGACACTGGCTCTATAG
>JAYNNB010000096.1:0-6499 GCA_038112515.1 Luminiphilus sp. | reverse complement strand
CGGCGGTAACGGAAAAAGACCGGATCCAATTAAAGTGCGGTGCGAGAATCGCCATTCGGCGCTGGATCTGTTCGACAGACAGCGGGTCTCCGGGTTTTTGCTCTTCGGTGTAGGCACTGAAGGCGATGCCATGCATTTTGGCATCGAGCAGTGCGCTTAACCGCTGATCAAGGTCACCCTCTGCACCCAATCCCTGATTGTCACTTAATAAATAGTGACGTTTATCTTCCCGGCGAGACATAAGAATTCCTGAGTATTTCATCGGATACAACAAAGGAATTGCGATGCTAACCACCGGGCGCGCGCCGCGCAGGCTCAATACGACGGGAAGCTCAAATGATTAGATGAGCAGGAAAACGGTAGCCGATTACCCCTCACCCATTGCGCTAAGTCCAGTCGAGAACAACCTTATAGCCACCGCTAAACAGCGAGGCACTCGTTGGGCCTGACTCGGGGCTGGAATCAGGCTAGTGTGTCGGGGTCAAAAACGTCGAGGCTAAGATCATGAGCGACCGCATTATTCAAAATGCCTATTACGTATCTGACCTCGATCTCGCGATCACCCGTTTTCATAATCTATGGGGCCTGGGACCTTTCTTTGTTCGCCGACACATCGGCCTCGAAAACGTGGTTTACCGAGGTGAGCCGGCAGCCTTGGATATATCGGCGGCCTACACCCAAGCCGGGGACATCATGATCGAGCTGGTGACGCAACATAACAATGAGCCCTCTATCTTCCGGGATCGATTCGCAGCACATGAATCGGGCTTTCACCATGTCGCGCTCGATTTTGGTGATCACGACTCACAGGTCGAATCGTTCAACAGCCGAGGTTTTGAATCGGTCACCAGCTTTAAAACCAGCGAGGGTCGAGGCGCGACTTATCTGGATACCTTTGACTTACTCGGGCACGCTACAGAGGTCTACCGAGTGAACGACAGCTTGAGAGCGCTCTACGCCAATGTCAGAAGTGCTGCAGAGACCTGGAATGGCGAGCGCCTCATTGTGGAGCTTTAAAAGCGCGGGGAGTGTCGTCACTCACAATCCCGACCCGTCTGCGGAGTAAATGACCCATATTTTGCGATAGCCCGAGGTCTCCCACACCCCGGTCCACTCCTTTGGAATCGTCACCGCCTCCCCCGCATTTATGACGACCGCAGATCCATCGGCAGAGGTGAGCGTAACGCTGCCCTCCAGAAAAAACATAAATTCGTCAACGCCGTACGGCTCCGCAATCTCAAAGCGCTGCGGTCCCGCCTTGTACATACCCGAGGCGAACTTGCCGTCACCTGATTTTAACGAGGTGAAATCAAGGATCTTGCTCTCACCCTGCTCCGTCACCACTGTCTCGGGGCGCTCAAAAGCGCCCCCACCAAGGTCGTCGGCTGATAATTTTGCGGGGTAAATTGTCTCGGCTGACGTCGGCTCCACCAAGAGCACTATCGCGCAAATAGTAAAGAGGTCCCTGATGTTTGCGCCCATTGGGCGGTGACGTTTTCTGTGCGGCATGCCTTTGTTCCTCTTTTTAAATGTCAGTACGCGTGCGCCTTGGTGCCACCACTGACGGCAATGGATACACGTTACCCGAGTAGCTGCTCGTTGACGGCCCGATCAGCGGCATCAATGGCACCGTCGATATAGGCGTGGGCTTCTGAATCCGAGTTGGCAATCGATATCCGACCAATCTGGGCGCGACCGGCGATATGTGGTCCGTTGTATCGCCCGTAATCGGGATTGATACCCACCCCCTCAAACTCGTAGGCATAACCATGGGGCCACCGGTTGAGGGTAATGCCGGCCATATCGCGTTCTACATCAAATCCGTGTGGCCCGAGCATGCCGTCAAAGTGACGGAAAATATCCTGTTCAAAATCGGTATAGGACATCTCCAATAGTTTGGCCCGGCCAGCACGATACTGATCTTTTGCGGGCAGCCCCGGCTCGCGCGGTGAATGCCATGCGCTAACTATGATTGGCTGATCCGGACGCTGTGCGTATTGGTAGTCGCCAAGACTGACGGGGAAGTCGAGATGCAGATATTGAAACAAGACGTCCCCCGGCGAGTAGACGTGGTAATAACCGGCATCCAGAAATGCCGTCCAGTTTCGTAGAGCAAAAGTGCCCAGCACAAAGGGAATCTTGGTCGATTCGGTAATGGCCGCTGATTGCGCTGGCGTCGCCTCAGGACAAAGATGCGGAATCATCTGGTTATAACAAGCCATCACCGTATGACGTGCACGAACGCGATAAAGGTTGCCACCGTTCGCGTACGCAACATCAACATACTCACCATCGGCGGAGTTGATCGCTCGCACCACGGTACTATTGAGACGAATTCTGACTTTGCTATCTACCTGATCTAGCTGGCGGTAATCTGCCCTCGCGGTCACAAGATCTTCCATGGTGTTTCCCGGCATCGCCTCTGGAATCAGAGATCGCACGAGGGCTCTCGCCACGCTGGCGTTGCCGTCCGGAAACTTATAAATGTAGGGTTCCTCCACACCATGATCGGGTCGGACACCCACCTCATCTGTACCGGGAAACCAGTACAGAGCGGCCTCCCAGGCAGAAATCGCTTCCCAACCCGCGCCCATCATCGGCAGCCAGGAGTCCTGCAAGATCTGGCAGACGGCGGGCGGCTGCGCGGCGTACTGGGTCAAAAAATCGAGATAAGTGGTATTGCGGAGAATGGATTCGCGCTCTTCGACGGATTTGCCCGCCATATAGTCCAAGCCACCCACCAGCAAGCGGCCGAATGCCTCCTGGTCCTCTTGCGAGATAGGCATGGTCTCTACCGCTGATAGAAGACGCTTCTCCCCTTTACCCCACAGGTCCAGTAGCGGTCGGTCCCACCAGTCATAGATAGGGTTATCCCCAAGGACGTCTCTGCCGTAAGTCGGCGCGTCAAAGTAGATCGCCTGTCCCATATTGCGGCTGTCAAAAAAGTCCTGATCGAAGTACTGGTTGAAGCGCTCCACATAGATACCAATATCACGTAGCAACTGGCTCGCCACTTTCGAGTATGCGGAAGGTGTATCGATCGCCTGACTGCCCCCATATCCGATCAAGGTTTGGCCATCGACCGTGATTTCATTTCGCCGCGCGTGACCTCCGAAATCGTCGTGGTTATCGAGAATCAGAATGCGTGCATCATTGCCAAACCGATCCCGAAACAATTTGGCCGCAGCAAGCCCGGATACCCCACCACCGACGACAATCAGATCGTAAATATCGTCAGTTTGCTCCTGAGGCATTGGAAAAGTCTGACCCGCTCTGGCCAGCGCGTGGGCCACTTCAAACGTGCCAGCCACACTGCCCCGCATGCCGGTCAGCGCCGGCGGGTAATACTCGGCTCCCAGGGCATGATGAGGGAGTAGCCCCTCGGCCAACGCCTCCAGCGGAGACAAATGCAGGCCAGCAACGCCAATGGCGCAGCCGTTAATAAAATCGCGTCGCGAAAACGATCGCTTCAAACCGCTACTCCCTGCACCCTAGGCCCGATGACAGCAATCTACGCCCGCGTATCACCGTGATCAAGCGGCCCGGTCTCCTCTAAACGCGCACTGATCGCAACCTCGAGCGACCGATCGCACTTGACCGGAACGGGGGTTGAGCGGTTATGGTCGGGCGTTTCGCGCTCTGATAAACAGAGCGCGCCCGATCGGAGAAATCAAAGCGATGGAACACGCCTGCCAGTGCCCCTGCGGCACCAATCAATTCTCGGCTCAAGGTGAGCCTATCGTTCGCTTCTTCTGTCACTGCACCATCTGTCAGGATAAATATCAGGCACCTTTTGCAGACGTGACATTATTCAAATTACCTGCCGTGACGCTCCCCGAGCAGGCGACGACTTTTGGTAAGTACAAACGCTTTCTCGCGATTGACCGCGGTATTTGCGATGCCTGTCACAAGCCCGTAATGGCGAAGATGGGCGAGGGAGATAAAGGGTATGCGTTTATCTCGACGCAGAACTTTGCTGACCCCAGCGTGCTGCCACCCAGCGTTATGCATGTGTTTTATGGCTCCCGCACCGCTGATATCGACGACGATCTACCCAAACACAGTAGCTGGCTAAGCAGCCAGTGGGCGTTTCTAAAATTGTTAAGGGCTGCGGGCTAAGGCACCTCAATCACCCCAGCACTAGCACTTTCATACGAATAAGAACTGACAGACCCCGAAAACCAGAAGCTCGCAAGACCGAAGGGTCCGAGGAGAAGCCTCAAAAGGATACAAGAGCTAACCTCTACAGATGTACTGTCACGGTAGGGACCCGAGAAGCCCGCAATAGGTCGTTGGTCTTGCTGCCAAAAAACAAGCTCTTCAGGGGACTTCGGCTATAAGCCCCCATCACCAGCATATCGATTTCTCTCTCAGCAATTGCCCGCGTTATATTCTGCTCCGGATCTCCCGGCAAATAGACCGTTTCTGCGGTGAAGCCTTTCTCTGTCAATGTAGTTTTAGCCCAGTCCAAGTGCTTGGTAGCTTCGTTACTTCGCTTACCTGACATCACAACGTGAACTGGCAAGTCAGCGAGTGCGGAGTTATCCGCAATCAGACTGATGCACCTGCGTGTCATGCGCCTTCCGTCATAGGCAACCAAAAGGCTTCTGGGCTCAGAAAATTCGTTCGCAACCGTAAGAATGGGCCGCCGAATTTTGCGGCTGATACTTTCCACGTGTCGCCCCAGATCACGCTGGGTGTGCGCAGCCGACTTACCCCGACGCCCCAACACATACAGCGCCACATCTTGTTGCTGCTCGTCGAGTGTTTCAAGGAGTTGCCCGTAACGCTGGCGAACATCCACCGCGATATGCGCACGCTGCTCACAGCGCTTCTTTAAGTCATTGAGAAACAACCTGCCTCGCTCGCGCGTCTCCCGCGTGCGCTCACCTTCCTCTTCAGCGAGTCGGTGTAACAAATTCTCCTGAGCATCGAACCCAATCGCCCCACTGCGATCGTCGCTGGTGGCCGTCTCCTGATGGCGGTCAATGATATGTAGCAGCTCAAGCGGTAATGAAAACTTCTCAGCGGCCCAGGCGCTGTAGTCAGCCACGAAGTCGGCGTAAGGGGACTGATCGACGCAGGCGAGTACCTTTTTGGGAACCTTCATCGGTAATGCCTAATGGGGCAGGAGCAAGTCTTCTGCTCCCTCTTTATCATGCAAGCCAAAGCGGTCCACCATCGTGGCGCTGGCCTCGTTCAAGCCGATTACCTCAACATCTGCACCCTCGCGTCGAAACTTCAGCACCACCTTGTCTAAAGCACTGACTGCGGTGATATCCCAAAAATGTGCCCGACTGACATCGATGCGAACCGTGTCAATGGCTTCCTTGAAATCAAATGATTGTGAAAAACGATCGGCACTGGCAAAAAAGACCTGCCCCAACACCGTGTAAGCGCGAACGCGGCCCTCGTCCTCTGACTGGGATCGAATGACCAGAATACGGCCCACCTTGTGCGCAAAAAAGAACCCCGACAGGAGCACACCCGACAAAACGCCTTGCGCGAGATCATGGGTGGAAACCGTTACCGCCACCGTGACGATCATCACCAGACTAGAGCTCGGTGGGTGGGTGCGCAGATTGCGGATAGAGTCCCAGTTAAAGGTACCGATAGATACCATAATCATAACGGCAACAAGCGCAGCCATGGGTATCTGCCGCACCCAATCACTGAGAAACAAAAGCAATAAGAGCAAAAATATGCCTGCGCTCAGCGTAGAGAGCCTGCCGCGGCCACCGGATTTTACGTTGATCACAGACTGACCAATCATCGCACAACCCGCCATTCCGCCAAGAAAGCCACTCGCGATATTGGCCATCCCCTGCCCGACGCACTCGCGGCTTTTGTTGCTACTGGTATCGGTCAGGTCGTCAACGATGGTGGCGGTCATCAATGACTCGAGCAGGCCCACCACCATTAATGTCACAGCATAGGGAAAAATAATCTCGAGGGTCTGCAAATTGAGCGGGATATCGGGAATCAAGAATACCGGCAAGGTGGAGGGCAGGTCTCCCATATCTCCGACCGTGCGCACGTCGATCCCAAAATAAATGGACACCGCTGTTAAAAGGACGATCGCAACCAGCGGTGAAGGCACGGCACGAGTGATAAGAGGCAGCCCATAGATAATTCCGAGTCCTGCCGCCGCCATACCGTAAACCGCATAGGGAACGTCGATCAGCTCTGGTAATTGCGCCATGAAAATCAGGATCGCTAATGCATTCACGAAGCCTGTCACCACTGAGCGTGATACGAACCGCATCAGCTCTCCCAGCCGGACCCATCCAGCGACGATTTGCAGTACACCAGTGAGGATCGTGGCGGCGAAGAGGTACTCCAAGCCGTGCTCCCTCACCAGCGTCACCATCAAGAGCGCCATAGCACCCGTGGCCGCCGAGATCATGCCGGGGCGCCCGCCGGCAAAAGCGATAACCACCGCAATACAGAAGGAGGCGTAGAGGCCTACCCGTGGATCGACACCCGCGATGATAGAGAA
>JAYNNB010000095.1:0-6517 GCA_038112515.1 Luminiphilus sp. | reverse complement strand
CAATCTTGCCCGCTAACTCCCGGGTGGCCTGCTCCAGTTCGGACGCGGGGACAGACCGGTTGATGAGCCCAAAGCGTTCGGCAGTGGCGGCATCAAACTGATCACCGGTGAGCGCCATTTCCAGTGCGTGCTTTCGGGATAGATTCCGGCCGATACCGACTAATGGCGTGGTGCAGAAGGTGCCGATATTGACCCCTGGTGTGCAGAAGGTGGCGGCCTCGGAGGCGATAGCCAGATCGCAGGCAGAGACCAGTTGGCAGCCCGCGGCGCTGGCGATCCCTTGCACGCAGGCAATGACGGGTTTGGGTGCGTGCAGGATACTCGTCATCATCGCAGCGCAATCCTGAAGCAATTGATCAATGCGCGCTTGCCAAGCACCCTGGTCCTCGTCGTCGCGGCGCCGTGTTTCTCGCAGGTCATGTCCTGCGCTAAACGCGGGGCCGGCCGCCTTGATCACAATCACCCTTGTGTTGGCGTCGTCATTGCCTGACGCGATGGCCGCGGAGAGCGCGGCGATCATGTCGCTGGAGAGGGGGTTACGGCGTTCTGGTCGATTCAGTGTCAGCCACAAGACAGCATCTGCCTGCTCGGTATCAACCAAAGGTCCTGCATCGGCGGGTGGTGTCATCGCTGTGTTCATTGAGGGGGTTACCTTGTGTTTAAAAGGTCGTGGCAGTGGGCAGCGTGATTGCCCGCAGTACCACATTTAGAGCTTAGCACGGCGCTCACCGAATGATGGTGGAGCTTGCAGCGGTTCAGTCGGACCCGCGAAAACACTGTGTTTGGCCTCCATTGAGCCTATAACCCTGAGGGATTAGAACTGGTCGTATCTTTTGTCAGGGTCAGCCGGTAGCATCCGGAAAAAGTGCTACTGCGGCGCGGAGCAATGAGATGCCCAATATTTATTCCCTTTACATCGATGGTGAGTGGGTTGAGAGCCATGAGTCAGTGGCGAACCTCAATCCCTCTGATACCAATGATGTGATTGGTGAGTACGCTCAGGCGGGTTCGGATCATGTGAACGCGGCGCTGGCTGCAGCCAACCGCGCGGTTACTGAGTGGGGGATGTCGCCGCTGGAGACCCGCTACCAGGTGCTCATGGCTATTGGTAACGAATTGATTGAGCGTAGCGGCGAGCTTGGTGAGTTGCTGGCCCGGGAAGAGGGCAAAACCCGAGCAGAAGGCGTCGGAGAGGTCTATCGCTCCGGGCAGTTCTTTCACTATTTTGCCGCAGAAGTGCATCGCCAGATCGATGACCGGGCCGATTCGGTGCGCCCGGGTGTGGAGATTGAGACGCGACGCGAGCCAGTGGGCGTTGTCGCGATCATCAGCCCGTGGAACTTCCCGATGGCGACCGCGGTCTGGAAAATCGCGCCGGCCTTGGCCTTTGGTAACGCTGTGATCTTTAAGCCGGCCAATCTCGTGCCTGCCAGTGCCTGGGCGCTGACCGAGATCATCTCGCGGCAGGGCCTGCCCGAAGGTACCTTTAATCTCCTTATGGGTGGCGGCGGCACGGTGGGCGACCAGATTATTCACAGCAACCAAATCCATGCGGTGTCATTCACGGGCTCGCTACCAGTTGGCAAGCAAGTGGCGGCCGCGACCGCTGCGAATCTGGTGAAGTGTCAGCTCGAGATGGGTTCCAAAAACGCGTTGATCGTGGCGGCTGATGCCGATCTAGATGTGGCAGTTAACGCGGCATTTGTCGGCGCGTATAGCGGTACGGGGCAAAAATGCACCGCGTCGTCGCGTCTGATTGTGGATGAAAGCGTGCACGACGCATTTGTCGAAAAGTTGCAGGCCAAGTTGGCCGCGGTCACGGTAGGGCACGCACTGGAAGAGGGGGTCGACATCGGGCCGGTGGCCTCCGAGGTGCAGCTCAACGAGAACTTGGCCTGGATTGAGCGGGGCGTGCAGGAGGGGGCGACCCTGCTCTGCGGCGGAGAGCGACTCGACATGCCGACTCCCGGCTATTACATGTCGCCCGCGCTGTTTGTCGATACCGACAACGACATGGCCATCAATCGGGAAGAGCTGTTTGCGCCGATCGCCTGCGTGATACGCGCAAAAGACTACGAGCACGCACTGTCGATACTTAACGACACGAACTTTGGCCTCACCGCCGGTATCGTGACCCAGTCGCTGGCCACGGCGTCTGATTTTAAGAAGCGCGCCGTCGCTGGCTGTGTCATGGTCAATTTACCTACCGCGGGCACGGACTATCACGTGCCCTTTGGCGGCAGAAAAGACTCGAGTTTTGGCCCGCGCGAGCAAGGCCAGTACGCGCGAGAGTTCTACACCACGGTCAAAACGACCTACCTTCAGGCGTGACGCAGGAGCGCTTGTGAACCCAGACTGGACAGTCATCGACGGCCTGCAGTACTCGGCCTGGTCGCGCGAGATCTTCGAGCAGATGCATGAGGGCGGCCTCAATGCGGTCCATGTAACAATCGCGTACCACGAGAATACCCGTGAGACCCTGACCCGCTTTGGCGAGTGGAACCAGCGGTTTGAGAGCTACCCTGACCTGATTCGACCGGTCTATCAGCCCGCTGATATTGCCAAGGCCAAAGCAGAGGGGCGCATCGGTATCATTTTTGGTGCCCAGAACTGCTCACCGATTGAAGACGAGATTCGTCTAGTCGAGGTGATGCGTCGCCTCGGCCTCATGATCATGCAACTCACCTATAACAATCAGAGTTTGCTGGCCTGTGGGTGCTACGAGGAAGAGGACAGCGGTCTTACCCGGTTTGGCAAGCAAGTGATTCGCGAAATGAATCGCGTTGGCATGGTGGTCGATATGTCGCACAGCGCCGAGCGTTCGACACTGGAAGCGATAGACTACTCAGAACAGCCGGTCATCATTTCTCACGCCAATCCATCGCATTTTCATCCGGCGCTTCGCAATAAGTCCGACAAGGTATTGGATGCCGTCGCTGCAAATCAGGGGCTGCTGGGGTTTTCACTGTATCCGTTTCATCTCAGAGGCGGGCCCCAGTGCACCCTTGAGCAATTTACCGAGATGGTCGCCTGGACGGCTGATCGCATGGGCGTTGAGCGTATCGGGTTTGGCTCGGATCTGTGTCAGGCACAGCCGCAATCCGTGCTCGAATGGATGCGGGTGGGCCGCTGGTCAAAAGTCATGGATTATGGAGAAGGATCGGCCGACAACGCCGGTTGGCCGGACCCATTGAGGTGGTTTCGTGATAACCGAGACTTTCCCGGCATTGTGGCCGCGCTGCGCGAACGGGGCTTCTCCGACGACGAGCTGGGTTCGATCATGGGTGGCAACTGGGTGGACCTGCTGACGCGCGTCGCTCAACCCAGTTGGCTGACAGATGCTGAGGGTGCGGCGATAGAGGCGGGGAGCGCCGCGGAGCCATGTCCGCGACCGCCTTGCCGCTGGCTGAGGTTGCGCTGCCGCTGCGTCCCGCAGCGACCGTTATGGAACTTGAGCGGCTGGGGTCTTTTTCTCCGACGCGTCTCAGTTTTGCTCGCCGGCTGACCCGCCTGATGAGCGATCAGGGCTGGCGAGTGTCCTGCACCCGTTTCGATCTCGATAATGACGGCCATGGGGAGGCGATTTACCGACTGGATACGCCCGCCGGGCATTACCATATCGTTGTGTTCTCCCAGCATTTAGAAGACGGGCAACGGACTGATCGTGTGATCGCCGAGGCTTGGGATGTCACGTTTGGATTGGTGGAGGGCGAGGTAGACGCGGACTTGATGGCATCGCTGGCGGCCAATCTGCCGCTGCAGGAGGCGGGTCGCCAACACTCTCGTTTGCTGGTGATCTCAAGAGCCAACAAAAGCGTCAGAAATTTTGAGGCTTTTGTTGCGGCATTGGCCTCCGGACAACAGCCTAACGTCGACTATCTTCGAGAGTCGGGATACCTGTATCGAACCACCGCCGTTTACGGAAACGGTAAGTTTGGCATTGCCGACTACGATCGCTTGCGCCAGGGTGGCGATTTTCAGCATCCATTTTCGGCGCAGATGGCGGCTATTTATGTATTGCGGGAATTCTCGGTACAGCAGGTAGAACACATCGCACATTGTCGTGACCCGCAGCGCATGGTTGACCTCGCTGCACCAATCCGCAGGTATCTTGGCATTGGCAATTCCACCGGTTTGGGGATGGCGCCGTTTTTAATCAATCACCCGCAGTTGATCAGTCAATGGGTGCTCGTGCGCGAGCGGGCATTGGCGCTGGCGGTGACCCAGCAACCCGATGAGGCGAGTCGAGCGCGGCTGCTGTCGTTGTGCAGAAGGGCGATGGCCTATCTGTCCGAGACCACCATTGAGGACAAGTATCAGGCGACGCGTAATCAGCTGGCCAGAGAGGAGCTCCAGCAGATTACGGCTTGGCTCGAGCAACTTCCCCTTGAGGATAACTCGTGGGCGCAGCTGTCGGAGTGGGCGTTTACGCATCTGTCTCTCGAAACGCAGGAGCTGGTGAATACGCTGCTGATTGAGTTATATCCCGCCAAGGTGGATGCGCTGGATGAGGCGATGAGTGTCTACGAGAAACTGGATCTGTCCCCCGATATGCCTTTGGTACAGCTCAAGCAAATCATTGAAACCCATTTCGATTGGGCGATAGCGGAGGATTACAGTTGCGCTGAGGCTCGATACTGGTTCTGGTATCAGTCTGCCGAAAAAGAAGAGCCGCGGCTTGGCGTGAGAGGTCAGGAAGCGGGCGAAGAAAAAGAACTGTCTCTGGCCGTTGGGCCCCGGGTACAGGGGGCCTACGGGGCGCTCTGTGCGGTGCTCAAGGCGGGCCCTCGGAGCAGGACAATCGACCTGTTAATGGCGCACCCCGAGCACATGAGTATCGTCAGGCGCATTCAGGCCATGGCCAATACCGAGTACGGTGAGATTCGCGCGAATCTATGGCATCGCGATATGAAACCCATGCATTTGCTGCGCGCCAAGCTGTCGTGTTTGGGGGCTCATCGGTTTGATCCGCGCGGTGACCGGTGGGTACGGGTGGCGTTCTTTCAGGGTGCGCCCATCCTCAGTGATTTTGATTCAACCAAGGAGAACAGGGAGGTATTCGACGACTGGAGCTTTCCCCTGGCGCCGGTGTTGACCGAGCAGTCCTCCTCTGCCGCATGAAAGTTTCCCTCAATGAGCTGCAGTCGGTGTGCCGTAAGGCGTTTCTCGGTATGGGCTTTGCGGAGGGGCATGCCGACGACGCGGCGGCGATGGTGGCGTGGATGCAAAGCCATGGGTTGGATGGCCTGAAGGCACTAAATGAAGGCCTCGAGTGCGTCATGGCATCCTCTGCCGAAGGTCGGCCGCAAATGGTTTACGAGGATGCAGATTTGGCGGTGGTCGATGGGCGACAGCTCAGCGTGCTGGCGTCGGGGAATTTGGCGATGGAGCTGGCTTTTACCAAAGCCAAAGTACGAGGCTTATCCGTGATTAAAATCCGGCATTGCCGACAGCGTCAGCTGATCATGGGTTATCTCGCGCGGTTGGCAGATCGCGGCATGAACGTAACGGCTTTCTGGCGGCACGCGCAATCGCCCCTTACCGAGCAGGTGGTTGGGTTCAGGGCGCGGTCTACGGTGCCCTCGATCCGGGTCTATCAGCTGGAGGAACAGCCGGAAGAATATGTCCCCAATGACGGCATTACGATCGTAATGGCAAACCATGTGGATTTACTCCCCACCATGCGCTCGGACGACGAGTACGACCTGTTAGCACGACACGATGAGTCCGATCTGTTGGCGGTGCACCAGCAATCGTTGTCAGAGGGTATTAGTGTGGATCCGGACAGATGGCAGCAACTGAAGATGCTGGCAAGCCACACGCTGGTTGAGGCTTCTGAGCAATCCCGTGCTGGAGCGGGGCCGGGAGAATGACAACGGTGAGCCACACCGATAACCGCCAGTACTCGCTAAACTGTCATCATGCGGTGTCTTGGGGGACGTTCGGTTAGTGCCATTTTCGCTCCTTAAATTTGGTCTGAATAAAGATTTCCCTTTCGAGCGAATCGCTGATCTGCCGGGCCCCACTGATCTCAAGTCTCATTACGACGTGGTGATCATCGGCGGCGGGGGCCACGGCATGGCGACTGCTTACTACCTCGCCAAGTATCACGGCATCACAAATGTCGCGGTGCTCGAGAAAGCCTACTTGGGCGGCGGCAATACAGCGCGGAATACAGCGGTCATTCGCTCCAATTACCTCACCTCCGCGGGCGTTCGCTTTTACACCGAGTCGGTGAAGCTTTATGAGCGGCTGTCGAACGAGTTTGATTTCAACATCATGTATTCGCAGCGGGGCCAGCTGACGCTGGCGCATACCGATGCCACGGTCAGAGCCTTTCGGCAGCGGGCGGAGGTCAACAAGCATTTTGGTGGTCGCACTGAACTGATCGACCGCCAGGCGGTGGGCGAGCTGGTGCCCAGCCTTAATTTGGATCCCGCGGGGTTACCGATACTCGCGGGCCTCTGGCACCTCGATGGCGCCACCGCGCGCCACGATGCGGTCGCCTGGGGTTACG
>JAYNNB010000094.1:0-7127 GCA_038112515.1 Luminiphilus sp. | reverse complement strand
CCGACGACCTGCTCAGCATTATGGTGAACACCGAGGTGGACGGAGAACCTCCCCTCACGACCGAAGAGCTTCTGCCCATCATCGATCAAATTCTGCTGGCAGGTCACGAAACCACGACCAATCTGATCGGTAACGCAATGCTCGTGCTTCTGGGCGATAACGCCTTGATGACGCGCCTACGCAACAACCCCGCTGACATTCCGGCCATGGTCGAGGAGGCGCTGCGGTGGGACCCCCCGATTCAGTGTACCTACCGGCGTGCGACGCGGGATGACGACCTCGAAGGCGTTTCCGTAAAGCAAGGCAGCATGGTCATACCCATGTGGGCAGGCGCCAATTGGGATCCCGGAGTCTTCCCCAACCCCGAGCGGTTCGATATCGATCGCCCGAACACCAAGCCCCATATGGGGTTTGGCTTTGGCCCCCACTTTTGTGCGGGGGCCGAACTGGCGAGGATCGAGGCGCGCGTTGCTTTTGAGGAACTGCTAGGGCGACTCGGGGACATCACCCTTGATGAGGCGGCCAGTGATCTTGGGCACCTGCCGAGCTTCGCCTCTCACGGCTATAGAAAAATCGGGCTGCGGTTCGCAGCCCTCTAAGCTGTCAGCTTGCAGCAATGATCTGCGCGCGGTGGGACACCTTTTCTGCGTGATCGGCAATCTCGCCGATGTTAGTCAGTAACTGATACAAGAAAATGGCGTCGACAGGAGATATTGATTCTTCATGCTGACGCAGCTTCGCCCTGAGCTTCGACTGCAGCTCGTCAGACCGACGCTCAATTTTTTCTACCACCACAGACTTAGTCATGATGACCGTGACCTGACGCGCGCCAAAAGCAGTGCGTGATAACTCTCGCGTCGCCGCAACGACCTCCACTGCTTTTTCTGCGGCTTCGGTAACCGTCGCGATAAACTTAAATAATGGCTTTTCCAATTTAGACGGAAAAGCCAACTGCCGCCCTAGCGAGATTCCCGCAATGTCTTTGGTCTCATTCGCCATCTTGTCTTGCATACGAACGAGTTCGAGCAGATCCGGGCGTGACACAGACATCCAGAGACCTCGAGGGAGATTGCGGCGTACGTCCATCTTAATGTCGTCCGCGATACCCTCGAGCCGAGCGATTTCCAGCTGCAACTTCTCTGCTTTGCCCCATTGGCCGCCCTGAGCCGCCTCAAAGTAAGGACCAAGACGCGTCACACAGCTAAGGCAGGCCTCAGCGTGCCGCTCCATTATGGAGAGTGGTGAACTACTGAGTACCTCAGACAACGCGGGTTTCACAGCCATTTCATCTTTCCTTTAACCTGTTTGTTGATACCAAACGCCAGTCGCTGCAGCAGCAAAGCATTTGGCGATAATCGTCGACACTTAACCGAATATAGCGGACAACACATAGAAAAATACCACGGCCAGTCCCGCGCCTGCGGGAAGCGTCACTACCCATGAGGTAATGATGGCTCCAACCGTTGGCAGGTGAAGCGCTTCCACCCCTCGGGCCAGGCCCACTCCCAGTACGGCACCTACCAAGGTATGGGTCGTGGAGATGGGAAGACCCGTGGCAGACGCCAACACCACAGTTGAGGCGGCGGCCAACTCAGCAGCAAAACCGCGACTAGGGGTCAGCTCAGTAATTTTTCTACCGATGGTCTGAATCACTCGCCAGCCGTAGGTTGCGAGACCCACAACGATACCGGCAGCACCAATACCGAGCACCCACCAAGGCATGATTGATTTCGCACCAATCACACCACCCGATTGCACCGTGCTGACCACCGCCGCCAAGGGCCCGACTGCGTTCGCGACATCATTCGAGCCATGGGCAAAAGCCATACCACAGGCAGTGAAAATCATCAAAATTCCAAAAACTTTCTCTACGTTATCGACACTGTTGATATCGCCATCCACCTTGATACGGCGCAGAAACACAGCGCCAATAAAAGCCACCACGAGACCCACTGCGGCAGAAAGGACCATGGCATTGGTAAACTTGGAACCCATGCCCAGATCAAAATCCACCCCGATGTGCTTTAAGCCCTTTAGCAACGTCACCATGCTAATCATGAACCCGACCATCCACATGTAAACGGGCACATACTGCCGAGCCCGCTCAAAGGTATTGTCATGGTCGAGGATCAGGTTTTTGACCGAGATGAAAAGCGCGAAAGACATGGAGCCGGCCAGTAATGGTGAAACCACCCAGCTCGCGGCGATCGTGCCTACCTTCCCCCAAGCAACCGCCTCGACCGAAATCCCCACAGCTGCAAAACCAACAATTGCGCCGACGATGGAGTGGGTTGTTGAAACTGGCCATCCGCGCATGCTGGCAATCAGTAGCCAGGTGGCCGCCGCCAACAACGCTGACAGCATGCCAAACACCAACAACTCAGGGGTATCGGTCAGCACCGCTGGGTCAATGATGCCCTTACGAATCGTTGAGGTCACTTCGCCACCCGCAAGATAGGCGCCCGCGAACTCAAATACCGCTGCAACCAGAATCGCTTGTTTCAGGGTCAGCGCTCTCGAGCCAACCGAGGTTCCCATCGCATTGGCGACATCGTTCGCGCCAATGCCCCAGGCCATGAAAAGGCCAAACACACACGCAAGTGCGAGAAAAATGAAGCCGTGTGACGCTAATATTTCCATTACGGAGTTCCTCTGTTCAGGCGCTTCCAACTTATCGAATAAATGTGACAATCATGTGAACGACGTGTCTCAAAGCTACGCTGGAGAGCACCAGCCACCGACTCGGCGGGCGTCCAGATCAAAACGATACGTCCCACTGAATCCTGAAACGGTTGTCTGAGTGATTGGACCCCAGTAATTCGTCATCCAAAGTAAGATGCGAAAAATCGACTGTGATCTTGTTGCTGTGTCCGGAGAAGAACCAGTTCGCGCCCAGCGTAAACTCCTCCCGCTCGTTGTAGAGTGAGCGCTCAGATTTGTTGGGCTCGCTGACATACGCGTAGCGCGCCGCTAGCTCCAAAGGCGCGGGGAACCCCTTAATCAGGTTGTGAAAGAAATAACCTGACTGTATGTAGAAACCGGTCAGATCACTCTCGGTTCCCATCACGCGGTCAGTCACAAACTTACGATGCCATTCCTGCTGAACTGAAAGCCCGCGATACTTGAAGGCAAATTCCTGCACGGCTTGCTCAATCTTGAACTGGTCTTCGGCGGCAAAAATGGGCTTGGTAAAACCATCCAGGTTACCGCAACCAGATGAGGACCATCTTGTGCATGGGCCAGTATTCGTGAATCCTGCGATCGCAAAGGAGCCCGTTGGCTTGTCGGTGTACTCGACATCAGTCTGCTTCCACGCAAGATCCCGACCCAAGAAATTCCACTGCAGGCGTCCCATGTACAGGTGATCGGTGGAGTTGTTTTTCACACCCCGACCTTCGCCGTTAAAAATACCTGCGTAGTAGCGCATATCGGCCATCGTGCCCTCAAACAATCTACCCCTGAGCTGAACACCGACCTGCCGATCCACGGTGAAAATGCGGTTCACAATAGACCGCTCTACAAACTGCTGCCGACCCGAGGAGTCCACCCGCTCTCGGTTCAGATCCACCTTCCACTGACCCATACGAATACCACCCCAATCCCATTTGGCCAGGTCGATGCGCCAGTCAATCACCCGGGCACCGGATGAGACCGGATCCGCGTCGACATCACGCGCGGGCTGCAGGTCTACCTCAAAGTAGTATTTGATCCAGGGCTGGAAGCCGTGGCCGCCAATCTTCATCCGCAGGCGGCGTTGCTCGAAGCTGGACCCACTGGAGTCCTCATAATTGGCGATCTGCCTTGGGTCAGAGCCGTAGGGGTTGCTGTAACGCATCTGCGCCCGCCACTGCAGATTTGTCTGCCAGTTGCCATCCCGTGTCTCGAATCGGAAACCCTTGGATCCATAACTGGCCACTATCGGGGATTCTGCCATCACCGCATTGGCCACTGCGTCGTCAATCGCTCGCTGCACGTTTTCATCCAGCGCCACAGATGACGAGAGCTCCTCCTCACGCACCGCAACCACGCCTGGCGATGTCTCCGCGGGTGCCAACGACACGCTGGACAGCACCTCGGCTGTGGAGACCGTCTCCTGCTGCATTAACTGCTCATATTGCGCCTCGGTAATCAGGCCATTACCAAACAGGATATCGAGTAACGCCTTGTCAGTCGCCGAGGCTGTAAAAGCAATTGAAGTACACAACACGCCCAACGGCAGTGAACAGCGCAAACGTGATACCAAATGACGCATAGCAAGGGCTCCGGTCGGTTCCTAAAGGATGCATTTCAGTTACATGACAAGTATGTGGCGCCTAGGTGTCAGTTTCGTGACGCAGATATTGCATTTCCGTGACAAAAACATTGCAGTTTTATGACAAGACGCTCCCTCGTCGATCTGAAGTGCGCAATCAGCGCACAGAACTCAAATGAGCAGTGGGTATTCGCACGTTCTGCGACGTCTATTGATCGGAGGACATTGATAAAACACCCTTGAGAAAAAGCCGATGGACACCGGCGGTCTTTTCGTCTTGAGTAGCACAAACTGGATTATCCTGACACCGAGCTAAATGAGTGACCTGCAAACATGGCGACCACGTTCACCGCCACACCCCGCAACTTGAGACCCGGATTACTGATTGTCGGCGCCTTGAGTCTGGCACTCTTATTTAGAGGCCCGGTTTTTCTCACGGATGCGGGCGCCATTGGCGCGGGATATGCCGCCAAACAGCTTTGCTCAGGCATTTTTGTGGCGCGATTACCCGAACACTTTGTACTGAACACCGATGTGCTACCGAGGCTGGAAACGGTGGGTCCGATGGCGGCGCTGCTGGACTACCGGACAGACCCTGAGCAGCAAACCGTTTCGGCATCCATGCTGGGCCAAGAGATGACGGCGCAATTCCGGCCAGGTTTTGGTTGTACCTTATCGGCTAATCGCACGCTCCAGCAAAAGGCACTCAACCCGTCATCCGACCCACCACCTGCCGCCAGCGCCGACACACCCGGCGGGCGTTCGCCGGGCGAGCCTGTCACAACGGGCGTGTCGATGCCGGCGGCTACCCTCGCAAGCGACGACGACGCAAACATTAACGCTGCTCTGGATGATGCCTTCGCAGAACCTCCCGAGGGAGAGCGCAATACCTTGGCTGTGCTGGTGATGCACAAAGGATTGTTAGTGGCCGAACGCTACCAAGCCCCCGTCTCAGTCGAGAATCCGATGCAAGGGTGGTCAATGAACAAAAGCCTCATGGCGACTTTCATTGGATACCAAATTGATGCAGGGCGGCTAAGTCTGGATGACACTGTGAGAGAAGTGCTGAAGTGGGAGGGTTTTCCAAGTGAGGGTTTGAATCGCATCGATGAACGCTTGACGCTGGGGCATCTGCTATCCATGTCGAGCGGTTTTGATTTTTCCGAACGCTACTTTCCCGGAGATGATGTCACCGCGATGTTGTACCAACACCCGGTCATGGGCTACTCGGCACCCGCTAAAGGGCACGCCTATCCACCGGGCAAGCAGTTTGCTTACTCCAGCGGTGACATCAATACCGCCTCAATCATGTGGCAACATTCTCTTGCCGATGATTCGTATCCTGATTGGATCCACGCCAACTTCAGCAAGCCCCTGGGTTTGCAAGAAATAGTGCTGGAGCCGGACGCCCGCGGAGTGCAAGTCGGCTCAAGCTACGCCTACCTCACCGCGCGCGATTGGGCCCGAATGGGCCAGTTGTGGCTGGATGCCTGGCACGGTCGCAGCGCAATCATCAGTCAATCTTGGCAAAGACAAGCCGTAACGCCGGGAACTGCCATTCATGGCGACATTTATGGCATGGGTTTTTGGCTCAACACAAACCGGCGTCGCTTCCCCAGCGCACCGGAGAACACTTTTCACGCTGGCGGCAACTCGGGTCAGTTCGTTGTGGTGATTCCGGAGGAGGAGCTTGTGGTGGTTAGACTGGGTCTCACGCTTGATGAATCGCAAGCCAATATGGACGGGTTACTGGCCGATCTGCTAGAGAGTGTTCGTTGACCGCCTGTGCAATGGTACGCCGGAGCGCCCTGATGCACCGGACATTTCGTTACCGCTTAACTTTTTTTGCATCGATGAGTGACCCAATCGCCCAGACCATGTCTATCAAATGTTTTGCTTTGTTACTGACTAACCTTGTCATATCGCCAGTGAGGCAATGGCCACGTTGATCGTTTTGCGGAGAATTATCCGCCCGATCGAGGGCCAGAAACTCTCAGTGATGTGGGGTTGAGCCGCCATTTCCGGCATGAGGTTCTGATTCCAACTCTGATACCGCTAGATCTCTCGGCGAGAAGCGATATCCAGTGCCCCGCACGGTTTGAATAAGATTGCTGTAGGCAACGTTCTCTGCCTGCAAGAGTTTTCTGAGGCGCCGAATATGAACATCTACTGTCCGTTCTTGCACATACACGTTGGCCCCCCAAATGCGGTCGAGTATTTGAGCGCGTGAAAAAGCGCGTTCGGGGTGCGTCATAAAAAAATGCAGCAACTTGAATTCAGTGGGGCCTATTTCGATATCTTTTGAAGCTACCGTTACACGCCGGCTGTCGGATTGCAAAATCAACTCGCCAACTCGGAGTTCAGTTTGCTCCACTCCGCTATCTCTGTGCCTGATTACCGCGCGTATACGAGCTAGCAATTCCTTGGGGGAAAACGGCTTCGTAACGTAATCGTGCGCACCCAGATCGAGCCCTTGAACAACGTTGTCCTCATCGGTCTTGGCAGTGAGCATTATTACGGGCAACGATTGAGTGGCCTCGTCTTTCCTGAGTCTTTGGAGTAACTCAACTCCACTGCCTCCCGGTAACATCCAGTCGAGCAGCACGATGTCTGGTGGGTGATCTGTGATCTGCCAATAAGCTTCTTGGATGTCAGCCGACTCCAGACACTCAAAGCCGGCTGTTCCAAGAACAAATCTGAGCATTTCCCGGATACCGGGGTCGTCATCCACCACCAAGACCCGATTCACAAGTATTCCATCCCGAAATCGGTAGCATCCGTCAGAGGCATTACCTTGCAGCAGTGCATGGTCAGAGTGACCCGGGCACCGTCCATCCAGCCCACCACGGGTCAGTGCCATCGGGGTTCACCGCAC
>JAYNNB010000093.1:5350-7167 GCA_038112515.1 Luminiphilus sp. | reverse complement strand
CCGTATTACGCGCCGGAGAGGGATCTTGGCCCCCACGCGTCGACTGTCGATACAGCGAGGATTGCTCTTACTGGCCCTGACTGGCTTGGGGGTCTCGCCATCGACTTTTGCCGCACAAGACTCCGAACCCGCGCCCGCTGAGGCCGAGGCAGCGCCCATCGTAATCGATATGGCGGCGCCATTGGAGGCCAAACGACCACCGCCACCCCCTCCCGAACCCAGCGCGCTGGGCGTGTACCGCAGTTACATTCAATCGATGGAAGCCAGCGCAGGCGCTTTTGCGCCGGGGCTCACCGAACAGCTGCTGGGGCTCGGGCTAAACCTGCAAGCCCTTAACCGACACGAGGAGGCCGAGGCCGTGCTCAAGCGCGGCGTGCATGTCAGTCGGGTGCAGTCGGGTTTGTACGGTGCGGACCAAATCCCCTTGTTGCGGGCTGAAATTCGGAGCCTCACCGCGCTGGGGCGCTTTGACGAGGTCGATGAGCGGCAGCGTTACCTGGCGCGGGTAGAAGCAGAAGCCCTCGAGGGTACGCCGGCATCAATTGCCGCACTACTGGATCAAGGAGCCTGGGCGGAACAGGCGTGGGAGCTGCGCCTTGGTGAAGTGGAAACCCACCCCGAGCATCTCGCCAGAAGCTGGGAGTACTACCGGCTGGCTTACAACCAAACGGGGAACTTGTTTGGCGATCAGTCGCTGGAGCTGGTGAAACCGCTGGAGGGGATGCTGCGCCTGCAGTATCACTTTGCCTCGCTGCAACGCGACAGCGCGAGTCACAACTCATTCGACAATAACAATTATCGGCAGACCACGGCGCTGGGAGGTGTATACCGCCGCGGCGAGGCGGTACTGACCAACATTTATGCGCTAAAACGGTTCAACGGTTCCAGCCCCGGCGAGCAGGCGCGTGACCTTACCCGGCTTGGTGACTGGGCTTGGTGGATGGGGCGTCGCTCCCATGCCTACAATTATTACGAACAAGCGTGGCAGAGAATTACCCCGCCACCGGAACCTCCTATCGAGGTCGACACACCAGCCGATGCCGGTACCGACAGCGAACAGCCGCTACCTTCTGCGGAGGATGCCGAACCCACCGTTGCTGCTCTTGAGAACGGTACCCCCGCCGAGCCCAGCCCTCAGGATGACGAGGTCGCGGCCACCGACGCGCCGCCGTCCGAGCCAGAACCAGAGCCCGTTGATGATCCGGTGATGCGAGCGGCCTTGTTCGAAACCACCACGCCGCTGCCCGATATTGACAGCCTTCGACCCTTGCCACCTTTTATACGGAGCGACGCTGGACCCGTCGTGGTGCAGTTTCGGGTTAACGAATCAGGAAAAGTGACGGATTTAGAACGTCTGGCCGTAAAAGAGGTCTCAGAGACTGAACAAAGTGAATCTGAGAACATCGCTAGCGAACCCGTGGACATCGAATCGGAAGCGTTGGATGTTGCGGTGGAACGGCTGTTTAGAAAAATGCGGCGAGCGCGCTTCAGGCCGCGCTATGAAGCGGGAGCGCCTGTGGAGACTGATATGATTGTTTGGTCTTTTGATCTGACGCCCCCCGGCACCGACAGCATGGCATTGCAACCACAATGAAACACGCCACCCTCGTCTTTTTGCCCGCACCTATGCGCCCCCTCTTGGCAGTGGGTTTGGTAGGAGTTTTGCTGATGCTGGCGGGCTGTCCTTCGGCAAGCACGCCCACCACACCCTCGGTGCCCACGCCGCCCTCCTCCAGTTCGGGCGCTTCATCCCCAAGCTCCGGTGGCGCCAGCGGTTCAAGCTCCAATAGCAGCTCAAGTTCAAGTAGTTCCAGTGG
>JAYNNB010000093.1:0-5250 GCA_038112515.1 Luminiphilus sp. | reverse complement strand
GTGGCGGCGCAGGGTCCTCTGGCGGCATGCCCGGGGGCGGTTCCCCCGGGAGCTCGGGCCCCGGTCAAAGCGGCGGGGGTGGCGCGGACGCATCAGACGCCGGAGCATCCGGCAGCGGCAACGACCCCGGATTTGGCGACATGGCAGGGGGCGCGGATTTACCCTCGATGGTCGATACCCTGCCCACCTTTGACGAGGATTACGGATCCGAAGGGCAAGGGACAACCGACGGCGCGGGCGGTGAAAGCGATGGCCAGGGCGGCGACGGCTCAGGCAACGGTGATCCAGTGGCGCAAGGCAGCGAATCAGGAACCGGCACAGAAAGCGGGACGGGTAACGACCCCGGTGATGCTGGCACAGATAACAACCCGGGCACCCGCGCCGCGGGCGGGATGGAATCAGATGCGGGCGTCGATGGCCCGCTCACCGCGGCAGAGCGAGTCGCTATTCTCGATCGGCAGTTGGAAGAAAGCACCCGGGATTTCGACGGCATCATCTATGACGAGGAGCAGCGCCAGCGTGAAGCGGCGCGGGAGCGCGCGGCGACACAGAGCACCGAATCCGCAGCGGAGGGTGCTGAGGCCGCGGCGCGCGAGGAACCCGATTTTGGTGGCGGCATGGCAAGTGCGGGCGCTGGTTCGGTCGGGGGTGGCATCGGTGGGCGCAGCGGTGCGCCGCCACCCGATGGCGCAAAATATCCACCGCCGGGGGATATTCCCGACGGCAACGACGACGATGTGGTCGCGCGGCAATTACGCGAGGCCGCCATGCGTGAGGCCGATCCCGAGGTGCGCGAGAAACTCTGGAACGAATATCGCAAGTACAAAGGCCTTGAGGTGCCCGAATCATGATCCGAGTTGCGCTGACGTTGATTTTTAGTCTCGCACTCCTGACGGGTTGCGTGTCAGAGACCGTCAAGTCCACACAGGTCCCCGCCCTAGATGGCCCAAACACACTCACGCCCGAGGCAGAGCTTTTGGATGTGGGGGTGGTCATTCTTGACCCGGGTATCAGCGCGGTTGAAGACGAGGAACTGGTTTACCCCGAAGTCCGCAGAGCCGAAGCCACCTTTATGGCAACTGAGCTCAATCAGGTGTTAACCGAGCAAGGAGCCTGGGGCGCCGTGCGAGTGGTACCGGATGATCGACAGTTCTCTGATTTGCTCGTTCAAGGCACGATTTTGCGCTCCGACGGCGAAGCCCTTGAGCTCAAGATCGTGGTGAGCGATGCGCGGGGCAGCGTGTGGCTCGATAAACGCTACACGGGTGTGACCAGCCGGTATGCCTACCAACAAGGCACGCGCGTTAAGCAGGATCCCTTTCTCGCTGTGTACCGCATGATCGCCAACGACATGCTGCAAAAATTTAATGGGGTGTCCTCGACAGAACGCGCCGAGATTCGGCAAGTTGCTGAAATGCGCTTTGCCCGAGATTTTGCCAACGGCGCTTTTGCTGATTATTTAGAAGAGGATGAGGCCGGACACATCTCACTTCGCCGGCTACCCGCCGAGGACGACCCCATGCTCAACCGCATTCGCGGTTTGCGCCAGCGACACTATGTTTTTGTCGATACCCTGCAAGGCCACTACACCGGGTTCTCAGAAGAAATGTATGAGCCCTACCAGGAGTGGCGCAAGGCCAGCTACGAGGAAACCGTTGCCCTTCGAGAACTTGAGTCCGAGGCACAGCGAGAAATGATTGCGGGCGGTGCGGCGATTATCGCCGGCATCGTAGCCCAGACGTCGGGTAGTAGCGCAACCCGCAGTGCCGGCGCGGTCGGTGTGATTGGCGGCGGTGTGCTACTCAAAAGCGGTTTGGAAAAACGGGCCGAGTCCAAGATCCACTCGCTGGCGCTTGAGGAACTGGGGCAATCCCTCGATGCAGAAATTACACCCCGGGTGATTGAACTCGAGGACCGCACCGTGCAGCTCACCGGCAATGTAGAAGACCAGTACGATCAATGGCGCGAACTGCTGGCGGATATCTATGCCGCCGAGTTGGCCGCATTGGAGCCCCCCGACTCATCCCAGGCGGCCCCGACTGCTGATCCTGAACCGCAGGACTCGTGACCGACCACAAAGACCAACCCCTCTCCGCTACCGCCTTCGAACCTGCGCCGACCGCCACCGCGACGATCGCTGCAGAAGAAACACCAGGCGGGCAGCCGCGTTGGGTCATGATCGGCCTGGCGCTTGCAATCGTCCTGCTACTCTTTGTTTTTCTCGTGCTGCCAAGGCTTGTTACGCCCAGTGACCCCTCGGTACCGAGCCTCACAACAAACGGCGTTACAACGGGCCCAGCTCGCTCGACCAGCGCACCCGCTCTCGATGCGGAAACCGGTAACGGTCGCAGCCCCTTCGCCGAAGCGCAAGAAGGTGCACTGCGTCGCGAAGCGCAGGAAGTGTTGCAGGCGCTACTCACGCTGCAGGAATCCCTCGCCGAGCGCGGCGCACCCACGTGGGGCGAACCCGGTTACAGCCAAGCATTGGCGGCAGCAGGCAACGGTGATGCGGCGTATCGAGAGCGGGATTTCAGTACCGCAACCCGCGATTATCAAGATGCCCTCGACCAATTACTTGCATTAGAGGCCAGCCTGCCCGAGCGTATTGAAGGGCTTTACGCAACAGCGGTTAATGAAATTGAACGCGGTGAGTTACTGAATGCGCAGGCGCGCTATAACGCGCTTCAGGAAATGGCGCCCGACGACAGCCGCCTGATTAACCTTGAGGCACGTATTGCCGCGCTCCCCGAGGTCATTGCGGCACTGGCGAGCGCGGCAGATGCAGAAGCTGTCGGCGACCTCAGCGCCGCTGTCGCTGCCGCCGAAGAAGCGACTCGGGCTGACCCCCTCCATCAACGGGCTCAGCAACGTCTGACTGAGCTGCGCTCGGCGCTGACCCGAGCACAATTTACCGAGGCCATGTCAGCCGGGTATGGCGCATTGAGCAGCCAGCGCTTTGCCGACGCAGAGGCTGCGTTTCGCACTGCAGCGAAACTCATGCCAGCCGCGCCCGAGCCCGGCGTGGCACTCACCGAGTTGGCGCAAGCCCGCACCCAGGCCACGCTCATCGCGCTTCGCGAACAAGGCAGTCAGGCCGAGTCCGAGGAGCGCTGGGCAGACGCCGTGGCACATTATGAGGACGCGCTGGAAATTGATGCCCTGATGTTATTCGCAACCGACGGTATGGAGCGGGCCAAGCCGCGCGCGGCTCTCGATACCCGACTCGACAACATCCCCAAGGAGCGAGACCGGCTGGTAGATCGGCGCATTCTGGCAGAGGCCGAGGCCTCGCTTGCCGAGGCAAAGGCCATTGCCAATCCCGGCCCGCGCCTGCAATCGCAAATCGCGGCCGCGCAGGAAACCATTACCTACGCGAAAACACCGGTGGCGGTCTCGATCAGCTCCGATGGCGCCACCGATGTCACCCTGCTGCGGGTCAGACGCCTTGGCACGCTGACACAAGAAACGCTGTCTCTTCGCCCGGGCACCTATACGGCGGTCGGAATCCGGGATGGGTTTCGGGATGTGCGCGTGACATTTGATGTGCGCCCAAATCAGGACAACGCCGTGACTGTGCGTTGCGTTGAAGCCATATGAGCGTGCCGCGTGACTGAACAGGACAACAAACTGACGCCTGAGCACTTCTCGGCCCCTGAACCTGAGGGCGGCGGGACTCCCCTGACAGCGACCACCTTTGAGCCGCTGAGTGAGGCGGTCGTGACGCGCGCTTGGGTGTCGCCGACGCAGATCGCCTTGGGTAGCGCCGCCGTAGTGGTCGCAGCACTCCTCTTTTTTCTGTTCACTGCCCGCTCGCTCACGCTGAATATAGAGGCTGAGGCCGAAACCGAGATCTCCCTCAGTGGATTGCACTGGTCCTTTGGCGATCGACTGCTGGTGCGATCCGGCGACTACGACTTGACGGTCACGGCCGAGGGATATCACCCGTACCAGCAGGTCATCACGGTGACCGACGCGGATACGCAACAACTGGATGTGCGCCTCGCCCCACTGCCGGGTAGCGTCGAAATCACGACGGTACCGGTTGGCGCCGCCCTGACGCTGGATAACCTACCCCTGGGCGTCACACCCAGCGAACCGCTGCTCCTTGAAGCGGGCACTTATATCCTCGGTGCCACGCTACCCCGGTATCAGGCTTGGCAGGGCCGAGTAGAAGTGGCGGGTCGCAACCAAAGCCAACGCATTGACATCGCGCTGGTCCCGGATTGGGCACAGATTCGCTTTATGAGCATCCCGGCATCGGTTGTCGCGAGCGTGGATGGACAACCCGCCGACATGACGCCCGAGGGGATCTCGGTGCTGTCGGGCGAGCACGAACTGACCCTTAGCGCACCGGGCTTCGTGCCGGCAACGGTGCCACTCTCAGTGGTCGCCGGTGTCCATCAGGATCTCGGCACCATCTCACTTGCGCCAGCAGATGCCACCCTTACGCTCACCACCGATCCGCCGGGCGCGGGTGTGACCGCCGACGGGACCTTCTCCGGGCTCACGCCCCTCACACTCGCGCTGAGCCCCGGCACACCCCATAACCTGCAAATATCGCGCGCCGGTTATCAAACTCAAAGCGTGAGCGTGACCCTGTCGCGGGGTCAGCAGGCGAGCCGCGCCATCACCCTGGTGCCAGAACTGGGCGAGGTGCGCTTCGCCATTACGCCGGCGGAGGCTGAGTTGTTTATCGACGGCAAGAAAATAGGTGCGGGTAGCCAGACCCTGTCACTACCCGCTGTGCCACAGCGCGTCGAAGTGCGCTTGGCGGGCTATGCCGGGTTTGATGCCCGGGTACTCCCCAAGCCCGGCCTACCCCAGCAAATCACCGTTGCGCTGCTCACCGAAGCCGCCGCGCGAAAAGCCGCCATGTCCCCCACCATCACCACACCGTTGGGACAGACACTGGTGCTGGTGGACCCGTCCATGGAAGCGCAGAACCCTTTCACCATGGGGGCCTCGCGCCGGGACCCGGGGCGACGGGCTAACGAAGTGGAGCATCAGGTGGAACTGAAACGGGCGTTCTATCTGGCGACCCTGGAAACGACCAACGCCCAGTTCCGACAGTTCGAAGCAAGTCATGATTCAGGTTCCATAGAAAGCTATTCTTTAGATCGCGACCACCAGCCTGTCGCCGGCATCAGCTGGCAGCAGGCAGCCAGTTTCTGTAACTGGCTGAGCCGGCGCGAAGGCCTGCCACCTTTTTATCGTGAGAATCAGGGCGTGATCGTGGGCTTTAACCCGAGC
>JAYNNB010000092.1:0-7223 GCA_038112515.1 Luminiphilus sp. | reverse complement strand
GTTATGTCATCAACCGCAACATCAACTACACCAACGTATGCCAATACAGCTGCCGCTTCTGTGCATTCTCAAAAGGGGGTGGTGAAGTGGCTTCTGGTCGCACTGCCTATGACCTCGACGGTGCAGAGCTTTACAGGCGGGTCCAGGAGGCGGCGGCACTGGGGGCGACAGAGGTTTGTCTGCAGGGGGGTATTCACCCTGACTATACCGGGCAGACTTATCTGGACATTGTCGAGACGGTGAAGGCGGCAGCGCCTGATATGCATGTGCATGCTTTTTCTCCTCTGGAAATTGATCAGGGTGCCAAGACGCTGGGTTTGTCTCTGGAGCGCTACCTCAGGCTTTTGAAAGAGGCTGGACTGGACTCATTGCCGGGTACGGCTGCGGAAGTGCTCGATGAGGACGTGCGAGCAATTCTCTGCCCCGACAAGGTCACCAGTGAGCGTTGGCTGGAGATTATGGAGTGCGCCCATGAGGTGGGTCTGTTCAGCACCGCGACCATTATGTTCGGGCACGTCGACTCTGCGCCCGCGTGGGTCACTCACTGGCAGCGGGTCATCGAGTTGCAAAGACGCACGGGCGGGTTTTCTGAGGTGGTGCCGCTGCCCTTTGTGAGCGAGGGCGCTCCGCTGTATCGCCGCGGTGAGTCGCGTCCCGGACCGACTTGGCGGGAGGCGCGCCTGATGCACGCGGTTCTGCGGCTGACGGTTGGGCAATTAATTCCCAACATCCAGGCCTCGTGGGTCAAGTTAGGCCACGCTGGTGCGCTCCAGATGTTGTCGTCGGGGGCCAATGATCTCGGCGGCGTGCTGATTAATGAGAGCATCACCCGGGCAGCGGGTGCGGCGCACGGGCAAATGTGGCGCCCAGATGCGCTATCACAGGCTATCGTGGGAGCCGGGCGCATACCGCAGCAGCGCAACACCCGATATCAGCCGCTGGAAAGAGGTACGATCGACCTGCAACCCGCGGCGATCCGCTGGGTTGGCGAGACCCCCGCGGGACGGCTGGCAACCCCGAAAGCTTATGAGAGCGCATGACCTGCAGGGGCTTGACGCTTGGCGGTGATTCTGGCTTGCTAGTAACAAGCAAGAGTTTCAGTATTCGCTAAGACGGGTGTCGGAGTGAGGCTGGATCCTCGGTGCAATTTGAAACCAATAATCAAATAAATGTCTGGAGAGACAAAATGAAGAAGAGAGCTATTTCCTCTGCGATCGCAGCCATCAGCAGTGCGCTTGCTGTGACATTGGTAGCGCCGTTTTCAGCCGCCCAACAAGGTGGACTGGAAGAGATTGTCGTAACGGCGAGAAAGCAGACCGAGAGTTTGCAAGACGTTGGCATTGCCGTCAGTGCAATGAGCCAAACGGAGATTGAGAGATCGTTTGCGAGGGACTTAACAGATTTAGCGAGCATTTCTCCTAATTTGATTATTGACGACACTGGCCAGGGGCCAGGCGGCGTTGCGGCGATTTTTATCCGTGGCATCGGTGTGGCTGACGTGGAGAAGAATTTCGATCCGGCGGTGGGTGTTGTCGTCGACGGTATGTTTATTGGAGCGAACGCAGGATCATTGTTGCGCAGTATAGATCTGGCAAGTGCAGAGGTACTTCGCGGGCCACAGGGAACACTTTTCGGCCGTAACACGATTGGCGGACTGATAAACGTTACCCGCACACAGCCGACTGGCGAGCTAGGCGGGAAGCTCCGAGCCGGTATTGAAAATTACGACACTTTCTATGTAGATGGCGTTCTGAACTTTGGCGTCACCGACAACCTCGCCGGTAAGGTAGTGCTTGCCGCGCGTGACCAAGGCGAGGGCTATTTTAGTAACGCCACTACGGGTGAAAGTGATCGCGGTAAGGTCGATTATCAAAGCTACAACATCAACTTCTTGTGGGCTGCCACTGAAGCGCTCGAGTTAGAGTTCACCTATCAGGAAGAAGAGACGGATCAGGACACGCCGGAGCTAATCAATACGGGTCAGGACCGGCATCTATTTTGCAATAACACGGGGCAATCTCCGGGGAATACGGTGGACTACGGTTATTGTTCACCGTCTCTTAATAGCCCTATATCCGGGGACCGCTACACCACCCTAAACCAAGGTCTGAGGTCTGGTGGGCCCACAGCCAATAGAGACAACCCGCTCCTATTCTCGCTCGAGTCAGACGCTGTTCCGTTGCCATTGCAATCGACGTTTGACACCGAAATGTACTCCCTTGAGGCGCGCTGGAGCCCTTCAGACAGCTATCGAATCGACTACATGTTTGGTCATTGGGAGTCCGATGAAACGGCCTTTACCAACTGGGACGGTGTTCCCGAGCTTCTCTACAGCACCTCAAGACCCGGTAGCTATGAGCAGGACAGTCATGAACTTAGGTTGACGTATGACGCTGGCGGCAGCTTAAGCTTTGTGGGTGGGGTTTATTTTTGGGAAAGCAGTTACATTGCAGAATCTAACAGCTGGGTAGGCTTCCCCGCCCCCGGTCTAATCATCGATATTTATCAGTTCACCGAGCAGGATACAGAGTCCAGAGCCGTCTTTTTTGAGGGTGACTACGCGGTGACGGACGCGCTGACGCTGACTTTGGGCGGGCGCTATACTGAGGACGAGAAGAAGACCCGGCAAGAAGGTAATGTCGAGACCATTTCGGGTGACTTCACCTCCAACCCCGAGGAGGAGTGGAGTGAATTCACGCCGAGAGTGGGCGGGCGATACGCATTTAGTGATGATTTGATGGCATTTTTTACCTACTCCAAAGGCTATCGAAGCGGTGGTTTTAACGGTCGCGTGAATTCGGTTATCGAGGCCCGAGAGGCATTTGACCCAGAGACGGTGGATAACTACGAATTGGGTATTAAGTCGGAGTGGCTGGATAACCGGCTGCGCATTAACGCCAATATTTTCTACATGGAATACGAGGATAAGCAGGAGGAGTTACAGTTGCCCGACTCTACCGGAACCGGGCAAAAAACGGTCGTAACAAACGCGTCAAACGCTACGATTCAGGGTATCGAATTTGATATACAAGCCTATGTATCAGATAGGCTGAGTCTGCGCGCCAATCTTGGGTATCTCGACACGGATTATGACGATTTTCAGTACACTGCATTGGATGGAAGCGTGGTTGATCTGTCTGCGCTGGAGTTCCGCCGAGCGCCCGACACGACGGCCACTCTGGATGCGACCTATGAGTGGGATGTTGCAAACGGGAACGCTTGGATTCGCGGGTCCTACCATTACATAGGCGGACATTTCACTAACGTCACCAACTCTCCTGAGCTCGAGAACGACGGGCAAAATCTCGTTGACGCATCGATCAACTATGCGATGAATAACGGATTGCAAATTAGTGTATTCGGCAGAAACTTGACTGACGAAGACGGCTACTCGCACGGCTATGACGTAGCGGGACTTTGGTCTTACGCGGCAGTGAGGGCGCCCCGAACGTACGGTGTAGAGGTGACGTATAACTTCGGGCAGTAAGAACTGACTTCTGCGATGCTGTGGATGAAAAGTGTCTAGGTCCTTCCTAGGCACTTTTTTTTGGCCCAACATCTCAAATTGGATTAGAGCAACGCATTCAGGTGGAGGTTCTCCGTCGGCGCTATGTTAGAGGTAGCCCTGAGATACGGCTTTTACCCTATCAAGCGTCGAGCGGTGTGGGCGCTTATTGACGTTTTAATCGGAGTGCGCAGATGAGTAGCGATTTGTTAGCGAGCATTGATCAGCTCCAGAGTAGGCAGGACATCGAGGATTTGGTGAGCAATTATTGTCACGGCTTCGATAAACGCGACTATTCACTTTTTCTGTCGATTTGGTGGAGTGACTGTGTCTGGAAGATCGGTCCGCCGTTCGGCGATTTTAGCGGTCATGACGGCATACACTCGGCTATTCACGATGTGCTTTGGCCTGCCTGGGCCCAATCGCAACATGTGACTTCCAATTTGGTTGTTCAGTTCACAGGACCTGATGACGCTACCGGTATTTGCGATGTCGACTGTATGGGGTTGCTAGCTGATAGTGTTGAGGCCACATTTGTGGGGGCAACTTATCGTGACCAATTTCAGCGACGCGACGGTGTTTGGAAAATTGCAGAGCGTGAAGTGGCTATTCACTATTTCAATCAATTTGCAGGCACGACATTGAGTGCGCCTGAAGGCTAAAACGATTATTTAAGAGGTGTAAGAGATGGATAAACGTCTTGAGGGCAAGGTTGCCGTTATTACTGGGGCGGCCAGCGGTATTGGCGCTGCGACTGCTAAGACTTTGGTTGCGCACGGTGCAATGGTCGTCTTGGGCGATATTCAGGAGGCACCGGGTAGGGCTCTTGCCGAGTCCCTCGGAGGGGACGAGGTTGCCGTTTTTCGCGTGTGCGATGTGACCATAGAAGAGAACGTTGAACACTTAGTGGAAACCGCGGTGTCTCAGTTTGGTGCTATCAACATTATGTTCAATTGCGCGGGTATTGTTGGCGCGATGGGTCCCATGGAGACGACACCTTCGGCGGAGTGGAAGCTGACGACCGATATCATGATAAACGGCGTCTTTTATGGAATGAAACATGCCAGCAAGCATATGAAGCGATCCGGATCGGGATCGATTATCAGCATGTCGAGCACGGCGGGAATAATGGGAGGACTGGGCCCTCATGCCTACTGCGCCGCAAAACATGCCGTAGTGGGTATGACCAAGAGTTTGGCGGCGGAGGTTGGCGCCTTCGGAGTTCGCGTTAACTGTATCGCCCCCGCGGCCGTCGCCACCCCCATGGTGGCAGAGGCTTTTTTGGGTGATCACACGAAGTTGGACGACACGGTGACCGCGCTTGTAGATATTTCCCCTTTGAAGGGTCGTCCTGGCTTGCCTGAAGACGTCGCGAATGCTGTGCTCTGGTTGGCGAGTGATGAGTCTGGTTATACCAGTGGTCTGACGCTGACCGTGGATGCAGGCCTGACAACCGGATCGACCCCTGGAGAGCCTGCATTCAGCGAGTATAAGCCGATGCAACGCGAAGCTGGGCGCTCCGGACTCGACTAAGGGGACGTGACAGGCAGGCCGAAAACAAACAGTCCCTGGCCATCCGGGGGCTGGTAGATATCGGGGAATATCACGGCGGTCAGCGCTCGGAACACGCCGATACCTGTCGGTATTGCGACAAACTGTCGTCCATTAGCCTCATAGGTAATAGGGTAGCCATGTGCCGGCGCCGGTAGGCGTGTCGACCACAGTTTCTCTCCTGTTTCGATATCGAAGGCCTGCAAGTAGCGGTCTAGGTCACCAATAAATAACAGGTTGCCGTCGGTGGAGAGGGCGCCGCTCATGAAAAGCGCCGGTTGCTCAATGCGCCATTTGACCTCCATGGTACGGACATCGATGGCCAGAAGCGCGCCGGCTTTGCCCTCTTTGCCGGGCATCGGGTAAGTCGCGACATCTGCGCCATAGCCACCGCCTCCGGGGCCCAAGTCCACCTCCCGCGGCGTCATGTCGGAGCACAGTTGATGCACGGGCAGTAGCAGCAGATGGCGCTCGGCGTCGTAGGTTGCCGACTGCCAGTTGTGTCCGCCGTAGATGCCCGGGCAGGCAGTGTAGGTATCGCCAATGCCGGCTGATGCGATGTCGGCGCGATAAGCAAGTGTGCCGTTGCTGCGATCTACTTCGAATATCGTCTGATTCATGGTGTCGAGCAGATCAATATAGGATCCCGTCGCGCGATCTAGCTTCCACAAAATGCCATCCTTACCCACGGTGAGCAGTATTTCCTGTCCATCGATGTCTGCCAGAATGCGCTCGAATCCCACTTCCATGTCGATGGTTTCGCCGGGAATATGCTGGAAATGCCATACGAGCTCACCCGTCTTGGGGCGCAGTGCGAGGGTGGAGTTGGTATACAAAGCCCCGTCGTTTACCGACATGCCGCGGCTCGGGGCTGCCCAGGGCTTGGGCTGTGAGGTGCCAAAGTAGACGAGATCCAGTTCGGGGTCATAGGAACCCGCAATCCACACGTCGCCACCACCCCGTCGGTCGGGCTCGACATCGCCCCAAGTTTCGTACTCTGGCGTGCCCGGCGCCGCGAGCGTAGAGGTTCGCCAGAGCTCTTCTCCGGTATCGGGGTCATGGCCCGTGATGAAGCATCCGTCCTCAGTGAACAATTCGCAGCCGTTGATGCCGCTGACAACCACGCCATCGGCTACGATGGGTCCCGCACTGTGGGTGAACGCCTCTCGATAGTCGGCTTTTTGCGTGCGCCACAGCTGTTGGCCGGTGCGCGCATCAATGGCGACTAGCGCGGCATCATAGGTGGCGAGGAACAATCGGTCCTGCCAGATCGCGATATTCCGCGTCGGCCCGCCCAGCATTTTTGACGCTGGCGGGAACGCGTACTGATACTCCCAAATCAGGTCTCCTGAAGCGGCATCAATCGCTTGAATCTTGTTGTGGGGGTGGGTCAGAAACATGACACCATCCCTGACCAGCGGCGTGGGCTGATTGCTGCCGCTGTGCATGGCCATGGACCAGCTCAGGCTGAGTTGGCCCACATTCTCGTCGGTGATTTGTGCCAGCGGGCTGTGGCTGTGTCCATCAGGCGTCCGACGCCAGTTCAGCCAGTCTTTTGGCGCAGGTGCGTTGAGTTCCTCTGTTGTGACGGGACGAAACTGATCTGCTGTGCGCATAGTGTAGGCGCCGGCATTACGGGCCATATCCATGACGCTGCCGGCGCCTGAGAATTCAACGGCGTCCGGCGTATCGGACACGATACTCTGAAGCTCAGCAGCCGTTGTCTTAAGCCGGGCGCTGTCCGTGAGAGAGGACTGGCTGATAACGTACTGGGTAATGGCACTGTGTTGCGTAACCGATAACGAACCAGCCGAACCGGGCGGCATTTCCTGCATCTGATAAGCCAAAAGATCTGAGGCTGACTGCTCAGACCACTTTTCACCGAAGGCGGTTCCCGTCAGGGCTGCGCCATGGGCTGAGCCCCTGAGCGACGCCGAATGGCAGGTCGCGCAATGCGCCGCGTAAAGCGCCTCGCCAGAATTTGCCAACGTAAGGGGTGAGCCAGACGCAACAAGACCGGCAAAAAGAAAGGGTGTGAGTGGCTGACGCATGCCCATGAGGTTCCCCCAAAATTGTTGTAGGCGCCGACCCCGGGGAGGTCGACGCATATTCTGGCCCCGCGGTATCAGCCGCCGGACTAGCTGGTCAGGAAGTGCCCGTATTTCTC
>JAYNNB010000091.1:0-7257 GCA_038112515.1 Luminiphilus sp. | reverse complement strand
CGTCACAGCCCTGCGGTAATCAAAAGATGTTCAGCTGCCCGTATCATGGATGGACATTCAAGTCTGACGGCTCTTTGCGGGCGATTGCCGATGCGCCTAAATTTGGCGAGGTGTGTGAGGGCAGTCGCAATCTCGTGCAGTTTCCGTGCCACGAAGAAGGCGGGCTCATCTTCGCGGTGCTGGACGCCCAGAGCGACATCAATATTCGCGAGTATCTCGGCGACATGATGGACGACGTAGCGGCGAAAGGCATGGACCAGTGGACCTACGTGGGTAACCGTCCGATTCATGGGCCCAACTGGAAGGTGGCCTACGACGGTTATTTAGAGGGGTACCATTTCAAGGCCGCGCATCCGGAGACGATTCATCCCCGCACCTATAACAATGTCATGGAGTATGACGCGCATGGGCCCCACATCCTCATTGGCTTCGCTGCGAGGACGGTAGAGCGACTTGGTGAAGTGAATCGGGAAGAGTTGTGGCAACACGAAACTAACGGTTTTGATTTTATTCGACTGTTTTTCCCCAATGTGTCGATCTTTATTGCGCCTGAAATTACCCAGATTGCGCAGATGATTCCCGGTCCCGGGCCCATGCAGAACACGACTATTTTGCATTTCCTGCATCCTGAGCCTGCGGCAAATGATGAAGACGTTGCGGCGCGCGAGGAAATGGCGGACTGGCTTAGAGATGTGGTGCAGGACGAGGATTACGGCGTTGGGTTGAAGATTCAGCGTGGTCTTGAAACGGGCTTGATGAAGAACGTGATCTTTGGACGTAACGAGCGCGGCAATCAGTACTTTCATCGCTGGGTTCAGTGGTATGCAGCGGGCGACGCCGCCGCTCCCAAGCCCGAGCTCTAGCGCCGCCCCAAGTTACCAGGCCGCGGGTCATAGAGGTCTGTGCAGATAGCAGATCAAAAAGACAGACACAAAAAAAGGGCCTTCACGGCCCTTTTTTATGATGCGCTTCCCGTTTCCGAGAAGCACCATGATCAAAGCTTCAACATCAGCTTGCCTTCGTTGCCACCCGTGAAGAGCAGGTTGTAAGTGTCGAGGCAGTTTTCAATCCCCTCGTTGATATGCTCTCTGAACTTGATCTTGTCATCCTTCACCCACTTGCTAAGCGCCGCCTGCCCCTCCTCGATACGGTGATAGTGATCGCTGACCAGATAGCCTTTCACCGTGATCGTGCGCGCGAGGATTTGCCAGTAGTTGTAGGGGCCTGGTACCGGCTCAGTGGCATTGTAAGTACTGATCGTGCCGCAGAAGAGCAGGGTGGCATCCTTGTTCATATTCATCAGCGCAGCGTCGAGGATCTCTCCGCCGACGTTGTCAAAGTAAAAATCCACGCCCTCCGGACAGGTCGTGCGGATAGCGGCTTCCATGTCACCTGCGGTTCGGTAGTTAATGCAGTCATCGAAACCGAGTTCGTCGACGACCCAACGGCATTTTTCGTCAGTGCCCGCGATGCCAACGACTTTCAGCCCCATGAGTTTGGCAATTTGGCCGCCCACCGAGCCGACGGCGCCGGCAGCGGCGCTCATTAGCATGGTTTGCCCGGCTTGCGCGCCACCCACATCGGCGATGGCGAAATAAGGGGTCAGACCTACAGCTCCCAGAATATTGACGTAGTAGTGCAGCGGAAACGTATTGTTCTCCGGCACTTTGGTGCAAAAATCGACAGGGATCGTGCTGTGCGTCTCCCAACCGCCCAGGCCAAACACATAATCACCGGGTTTGATGTGATCGGCACCACTTTCGAGGACCTCGCCCACTACCGTCGCCCGGACCGGGTCACCGATGGGGATCGGGGGCAAATAATTGGGGATATCAGACATCCAGCCGCGAATCGCGGGATCGAGAGAAATGTAGTGATTCTTGACCAGCAACAGACCGGGTCCTGTCTCTGGAATGGGTGCTTCCTGAAAAAGCACTTCGGTGTTGTCGGGCATTCCGACAGGGCGTTTTGCCAAAATCCATTGCTTCTTGGTTCCGTGGCTCATACTTACCCTCGCAGCGAGAAATTATTGAGAGGAGAGCCTAGCGACGGCTTGCAAAATAAGCAAGCAAGACGGTTTTTTTCTGCAGTGTGCCGATGCTACCATCGAACTTCTCGACGTATCTCGGGCCGTTGCTGTTGCCCGACAGAAGGACTTGCCTGTGACCACTTTTCAGCCCGCCTTTCCTGATAGCGAACTCGGGGATAACCAAAGTCAAGCGACCACCCTTGGTGGGCGGCGTATCCTGATTTGTCGGGCGGGCGGCACCTTATACGCGGTGGAAAATCGATGCACCCATCAGGAAGCGGAGCTGGAGGGCGGTCGCATTAGAGGATGTTTTATTTCCTGCCCGCTGCACGGCGTGCGTTTTGATCTGCGGGACGGTAGTCCCATGGGGCAGTTGACCCGTGTGCCATTGCCTACTTTTGAGGTGCGCGTTGTTGATGGGGTTATCGAGGTGGCTGTCTGATGTCTCGTGCGGTTGTGCTGGCGAAGCATCCCGAGGGGCCCGTTTCGGAAGCTGACTTTGCAGTCGTCGACATCCCTGCGGTTGCCTGCCCTTCTGGTTATTTTCGTACGCGCAACCGTGTGATCTCTCTGGATGCTGGTTTTCGTCAGTGGATGACGGCGGGTGCGGGTGATAATTACCTGACCGGCATGCAGGTTGGTGATCCGGTACAAAGTATTGTTCTCGGAGAGGTCGTTGAATCCGAACACCCCCAGTACCCGGTCGGAACACTGGTGAGCGCGCGAACAGCGTGGGAGGAAAGCAGTCTTCTCGATGGTAGCGATCTCTGCTCTCCGCTCTCGGTGTCGACCGATGTGCCGCTTCACCAATATATGGGGATTCTTGGCCCCACGGGGATGACCGCCTGGATCGGTTTTTTCAAAATTGGTCTGCCGGCAGCTGGCGACACCGTTGTCGTTAGTGCTGCGGGAGGAGCGGTGGGAACGGTTGTAGGGCAGCTGGCAAAAGCAGCGGGTTGCCGTGTTATCGGGCTAACCAGTAGCCGGGCCAAAGCAGATTGGTTGAAGCAAACGGTGGGCTATGACGCTGTTATCGATCGGGAGACGCAACCGGATTTGGCCGAGGCTTTGCAAGTAGTAGCCCCCGGTGGCGTGGATATCTTTTTTGACAATGTCGGGGGCGAAGCGCTCGATACGGTGATGGGGCAGTTGCGTGAACGGGCGCGCCTGGTGCTTTGTGGTGCGATTTCTCAATATGAAAGTGCCGTCCAACCGTTGACCAACAGTTGGGAGCTCATTACCAAGCGGGCGCGCATGGAAGGCTTTATGTTCTCCGATTACTTTGAGTCTTTCCCAGAGATCGCGGCCGATCTTCATCGTCGCCTCCAAGAGGGACAGATAAAGAGTTTTGATGCGCTGTACCAGGGGATCGAACAAACCCCCCGCGCTTTCTGCGACATGATGCATGGCGTTTCGCGAGGGAAGTGCCTGGTGGTTTTGGACTAGAAAATGCCGACGCAAATACATGAGGTACCAGAAGCGCTACTAAGCGACTTCGACATCGTTGAGGACAAAGGATTTTTTGTTGACCCTCAGCAATACTTTCTAGACTCGTTGGTTAAAGATCCCAGAGAGATCGTCTACACGCCCCGCAACGGCGGGCACTGGTTAGTGACCTCTCATGAGCTGGCTCGAGAGGTTTTGAGCAACGCGGAACTCTTTGGCTCCTTCCCTATTGGGATTCCCGCCAACATGGAACAACGTCCCCGTTTGATTCCCCTTGAGAGTTCAGCATCAGAGCATCGACGGTACCGTCGACTGTTATTGCCAATTTTTGAGCCCGAAGCTGTGCAGCGGTTGCAAACGGGTGCCGAGTTACTGGCGGCAACGGTATTGGATGAGGTGCTGCCGCAGGGGGAATTCGACTTTCTGTGGAAGGTCGCGAAGCCTATTTCGATGGGCCTATTTGTACGTCAGCTTGGCTTGGAACCAGAGCGACTGGATGAGTTTTACGCCTGGGAGACCGGTTTCTATCGTGCGCCCACCATGGAGGAGCGCATCGTTTGCGGAGAGAAGATCGGCGGGTACCTGTTTGACGTGGTGCAGCAGCATGTAGCCGAGCCAAAAGACGACATCGTCAGTATGCTGCTCAGTGTCGATGTTGAGGGCGAGAGACTCACGGTGGAGGAGGTCCACGCGATCTGTTACCTGCTGTTTCTCGCAAGCATCGACACCGTTGCGACCATGTTGAGTTTCATCATCCGCCACTTAGCACGAGATCGTGCTCTGTTTGACCGTCTTAAAAGCGACCGCGACAAAATCGCGGCCTCAGTCGATGAGTTCATGCGCATGCACGCGTTTATCAACTTGAATCGGATCTGCGAGCGGGATACGGATTTTCACGGCGTGCAGTTTCGAGCCGGTGACAATATTGTTATTCCCAGTTTTGTTACAGATCGTGACGAGCGCACTTTTGCAGATCCGGATACGTTTAACGCTGATCGCAGTAAAAAAGAGCGCAATCAGCACCATGCATTCGGTGCCGGGGCCCACAAATGCATCGGCCTTCATGTCGCCAAGATGGAGGTTAAGGTCGTGCTCGAAGCGTTTTTTGATCGGGTCGCTTCACTCGAGCTCGTTTCTGAGCAGGCAGTGACGGGGCATGGGGGAACCACCATGGGGCTCGATACGATCCCGATCAAAGTCACTCTGGACTGAGGGTTGTTTTGGCGAGAGGCCCGCGATCCCGGAGATAGTCTGAATCGGGACCCAAGCTAGCCCGGATAAGAGAGCGAATTTCGCCGAGGGATGGGGGAGAACATGACAAATCAAAAGAAAATTTCACGCCGACAGGCCTTGGGGGGTGCACTGGCAGGGAGCGCCGCGCTTTCGCTGGGCGGTAATTCCACGGTAGCAGGCGAAGCTCACCAAGACTCCTGGGACCTTGCAGCAGATATCGTGTGCGTCGGGTCAGGCGCGGCGGCACTGTCCGCTGCTACGACCGCCGCGGCCGAGCAGGCCTCGGTGATTGTCTTGGAGAAGGCTCCCGTGCTGGGTGGCACCACGGCCAAATCTGGCGCGGTGTTCTGGATTCCCAATCACTACGGCCTTAAGGCACGGGGCGTGAAAGACGAGCGCGAGGACTGCATTCGCTTTCTGTGTCGCTATGCCTTTCCGACGCTTTATGCGCCCGAAGCAGCTCACTTTGGCCTGTCTAGCTTCGATTATGAGCGCATTGCTGCGTTTTATGACAAGGGCTCGGAGACGGTCGATTTTATTCGGAAGCATCAGATTTTCGGCTTGAAAGAGTGGCGAATGTGGGGGCTTGATGAGCCCGCGGTCGATTACCTAGAGCATATTCCTGAGAACAAAACGCCCACGGGTCGGCCGCTGGCTGCTGTGGATGCCGATGGTGTTTTTTGCTGGGGATGGGGCATGATCGAACAAATGGCCGCTTTTCTCACGGCCCGCAACGTACCGATTCTGACCGAGCATGCGGTCACCGAATTGGTGCTCGACGATTCAGGTAGCGTTATCGGAGTTGTTGCTGACACCGGCAAGGGTACAGTGCGGGTCCGGGCTAACAAGGCGGTGATTTTTGGTACCGGCGGCTACGCACACAATACGGATATGTTGCAGCGGTATCAGGAGGTTTTCGCCTACGGTTCCTGTGCACAGCTCTCCGCCCAAGGGGACTTCATTCCGCTTGCCCAAAAAGCGGGCGCGCAATTAGGCAATTTGCATGGCGCTTGGCGGTGCGCAGTCGTTTTGGAGCAGGCGCTGGAGAATCGCTCGGTAGGGACGGGTATGTTTGTTCCGCCGGGGGATGCCATGTTGCTGGTAAATCGCTACGGCCGGCGATTCGTCAACGAGCATCGCAATTACAATGACCGAAGCCGCAGCCACAATACATTTGACCCCACTCGCGGCGACTTCCCCAACGAGTTCCAGTTCATGATCTACGATCGTCGAACCGCTGCCATTGTCGGTGAGGAAACCGGTCAACCCCCGATCACGCCCAATGAACCCTACGTGATCTCGGGGGACAGCTTGGCCGAGTTGGCAGAGAATATTCGAAAACGGGTAGCGCTTCTCTCTGACCGCATTGGCGGTTATGAGCTTGATGCAGGTTTTGCGTCGCGTCTTGAACAAACCGTATTGCAGTTCAATCAGTATGCGATTCAAGGCAAGGATGACGACTTTAGTAGAGGGGAGCAGCCCTACGACGTTGCTTGGCATCGTCTGTGGGGCCTGTTCAGGCACACAGATGAGCATCCCGAAAATCCTTTCCCGAATCCAACGTTACATCCGATCAACGATGAGGGACCCTACTACGCCATCATTCTGGCGCCCGGTGTGCTGGATACCAATGGCGGGCCTATGACCGATGCCAGCGCGCGCGTTGTCGATGAGCAACTGCGGCCTATCCCCGGCCTTTATGGTGCGGGCAACTGTATTTGTGCTCCGACACGCAATGCATACGCCGGTGCAGGCGGCACAATCGGGCCGGCGCTGACTTATGGGTATATCGCCGCGCAACATGCGCTTGGCCAGTCCGGGCGCTCTTGATGTGCAGCCCACTTCGCATGGGTGTGTGCGCCGCAGTGTTTTTTTTGCTGGCGATGCGGGCGTTTGCAGATAACGTCGTATCGTTTTCTGGGGATTTGCTACCGACACTCAAGGCGCGGTGTGCGGTATGTCATATGACGGGCGCAGAACCCGGCGGCATGTCGTTAACACCCGAACGTGCCTGGTCTGATCTAGTCGGAAGACAGGCCGTAGGTTTGCCGTCCATGCAGCGCGTGAGTCCGGGTAATCCTCAGAATAGCTATCTCATGCATAAACTGTGGGGTACCCACCGCGATGTGGGGGGTAACGGATCGAGAATGCCTTTACACCAACCTTCTCTCACCGTGGCGACTTTGGCAGATTTTGAAACTTGGGTTACCGCGGGCGCAGCGAATAACTAGTCCGTTATCCCGGGCTCCCGCGTAATCTGTCCTGTGTGGGAGTGAAAGCTGTCGCCCTGCTGAATCATAACGCGACGATAGTTTTACCGAAGTTTTCTCCGGCAAACAGATCTGCAAATGCCTTGCCTACATTCTCGATACCCACAAGGCGATGCTCCGGAGATTGAATGACACCCTCGCGAAGCCAGGTAGCGAGTTGCTCCCGGGCCTCTTCATAGCGGTCGTGCCGAAAGTGCGTCATAAAGCCTTCGACTGAGAGTTCTTTGGTAATCAGCTCAAAGAGGTTACTGGGGCCATGAGGTGTGACGCCGTATCCCG
>JAYNNB010000090.1:0-7419 GCA_038112515.1 Luminiphilus sp. | reverse complement strand
GTAATACATGGGTGCGTCTCCCGATTTTTGTCATGACGGCGCAAAGGCCCTGCCCAGGTCTGAGTATATCCCAAGCCCAAAACACACGGGCAAAAAACTTAGTCATGTTTTTAGGAACAACCCCGCTTAAAACTCCGTGATCAGGGGCAGTAGAGATTTGCGGCTCAGCAGCAACTGACTAAGTTACGCGCCTTGCCCAGGTCATTAGCGGGCGCTCAACAACATAAAAACTGAGTGCGGCCAGCCCTAAGGTTGCGGGAACGGCGATCAACAAAGCGCCAAACCCCGACAAAGGTGTCGTCCAGGCGTCGGGGTAAACCAGGGTTAATACCCGGAACACCTGAAAATGCCACAGGTAAATCCCGAAACTGACATGCCCCAGCCATACGAGAATCCCGTGATTCAACCATTGCCACTCCGGGCTGGGATCGCGAAAAAAATAGACGAGTGCTGCTATACAGCACGCCGCGCAAGGCGGCCAAACCACGAGAATCCAGTGTCCGGTCCAGTAGACATCACCCATGATTAACTGCCATTGCATCAGCGTGAGTAGCAGTACCAGCGCCGCTGCAAGCCCGACCCTGCGCTGACGCATAGGGAGATCTGCCGGTAAAAAATTGATGGAGAAGCCAAGCATGAAGGTCAGTAACACACCCGGCAAGGAATCCAGCACCGGGAGGATGGACAGGTAATTATTGGTTTCCGTGGTCGCAAACAGCCACACTCGCCAACCTAGGGTGACTGCTATGGCAACACACAGCAACAGGCGCCAACCCATATAACGAACCAGCAAACCCAACAAGGGAAGCAGCGCATAAAAGCTGAGTTCGACCGGCAGAGTCCACCAAACCAGATTAATCGGTGTTGCCATGACAGGAGGAAGGTTGACCCACAACATGAACTGCAGCGGGAGCGTCTCCATACCCTTGTCGCTGATAAGGCCAGCGATGACGGTGCTCAGCAAAAGTAGAATAATCAGTTCTGCCCACACGGCAGGATAAATTCTCACCAGTCGACGCAACCAGAATTTCCTCAAAAATTCAGCACTCAACCGACTTTCGATGACCTGAGCACCCAGCAAATACCCCGACAACACAAAGAACAGCGGCACCCCCAACCAGCCAAAGGCCAGATAAATCGTGGGATCCAACAAGGTTCGCGCTGTCGCGTCCGGGCTAAGTGCTTCGATGGTGATGGGGAAAAACTGATACCAATGAAACATCAGGACCGCCATTGCTGCCACACCGCGCAACGCATGAAGTGTCGGGTTAAAGCTCAACTGAAGGAAGCTCCTGTGGTGGGAAGAGAGAGGCTAGGCCAGACCCATCGCCCTGTCCACCGCCGTCTTCGCTCACCCACCCGACACAATTTGAGGACATTAATCTGGCAACGGCAGCTGCGCGGGTGTTAGTTTGTGGCATCATCAACACCCCCTGAGAATACACAGAGATTCTAGCGAGTGGGCTGCGGCTTAAGACCCCTCCTACGTTGTTTGAGCTGGCGAGGTGGCAGCAGGAAAAATGGATTCGACTTCAGCGCCATATGACCCCTCGCTTTATCTGGATCTTTTGGAGGCTGTACTTTTAGACAGCATCTACGCTTCGGATGTCTCTCACAGTCAACATTGGAACCGCAACCGCGCGGGCCAAACGGCTACCGATCGGGAAATAGACGAGGGCCAATACTGGCCAGCCAGGGCACATACCATGATTGGTCGGCGCCGCCTCAGAAATTTTCGAACCGCTATCGAGACGGTCATCAAGGAGGGCGTGCCGGGAGATATTCTGGAGGCAGGTGTGTGGCGGGGCGGCGCATCAATTTATGCGCGAGGCGTGCTCAAAGCCCTGCATGTGACTGATCGCAAAGTTTATGTTGCCGATTCATTTCAGGGCCTCCCCAAGCCCGATCCGCGCTATCCGGCCGATGACGGAGATCAGCATTGGGATATCGACTTTCTCCGGGTCTCTCTGGAGGAAGTTAAACAAAACTTCAGTGCCTACGATTTATTGGACGAGCAAGTGATCTTCCTTGAAGGTTTCTTTGAGGACACGCTGCCCAACGCGCCCATCAGCGCAGTGTCAGTGCTGCGATTGGACGGCGACATGTACAGCTCCACCATTCAAATTCTCGAAAGCCTTTACGAAAAAGTCTCGCCAGGCGGGTTTGTCCTCATCGACGATTACAATGCCTTAGCCAACTGCCGGGCGGCCGTGGATGATTTTAGATCTACTCATGGCATTGGGGAGACGATGGAAACCGTAGACTGGACCGGCGTTTATTGGCGGGTAAGCCCCACCTAAGCACTCGCAGTTTTAGGGGTCACTGACCCAGATACCGGGGCCACGCCTCAGCTAAGGCATCAGCGTCTCGCATGTGGAATAAGCGCTTAGCGGCGCAGAATTCAACTAGGGCCCGCCAAGCTAACTAGGGCCGGCACCGTTAATGCGGCTTCAGAAAACACAGTACGGCATCGTCGGCCCATGCCCAGGTTTGGTTTACCGCCCACAACTGCCTGATCCAATGCTCCTGAGCCTTCACCTGATGCTCTAAAGCTCGTAGCCTCTGAATTAGCGCCGATTCAGCGTTTTGTGAGACGTCTTCTTCAGGAGCGGCTGCTACCGGTTCGAATTCTGGTGGTTCCATACTGAACGGCACCACAGACCGGCCATCTTGCTGCTGACTGTTGTATTCGCACAACAGCCCTGCCGCTCGAGCCATCGACTCGACAATTTCCGGATGATAAAACCTGACATGCGTCGGATCCCGCCAGAATCCCAGTAACTGACTACGTATCGACTCCGGGTCGGGAAAAACAAACACCACGCGGCCGCCGGGCATGAGGGCACGATAGATGGCAGCCATGTGCTCCGTTAACTCACTCGGCGTCATATGCTCCACAAAGTGCGCACAGTGAATCGCATCATATTCGCTGTCTGCGGAACTCAACCCCGCGCGCGCATCAACACAACGCACATTGAGGCCCAATGCCTCAGCATAGCGAATCGAAGCCCGGTTGTTGTCGATCCCCTGTGCGTGCAACCCCCGGCGCGTCATTTGATCGAGGAACACACCAGTGCCACACCCTAGGTCGAGAATGTTGTGTCGGTCTTCAAACCAGTGGGCTACCCTATCTACCCAGTTGATCAAAAGATTGTGATTACGAGCGCTCAACGCGTAGTGTTCGTAACCAAACTCAGGGGCCTCACCGGATTTTTGCTGATCAGACGCGGTTGGTCGTTGCAGCAAACCCAGTAGTGCCGAGCCCCAACGGCGATCCACGTCAGAATCCCCAAGCTTAACGGCCTCCAAACCCGCCGTAACGACCACGTTGATATCCAGGGATAGGGCGAAACGCGCGAGGTCAGCGGTTTCGGCGCACAAGTAGTCCAGTGTTAACTCCGCGGGTCTTCTCTGCAGCAGCAGTTGAACAAAGGGAGATACCAGTGAGAAATCGGCGTAGCGCGCAGATATTGACGCAGAAAAATCTCGACTGCCTAACGCGAAATCCAGATCGGGCTGTCGATTGGATCTGACGCGGAACTCGACCGAGCCGTCGCTGGTCTGCTCATGTGTCGTAGCCAATATTTCGTCAGAACTCATCGCATCTCCGCAACACTTCATCATCTATAGCCGGCACAACGCTACACCACGCGAGGTTCCATCATGGGCGCGCTACTGCATTGCATTCACAACCTCGACCGCAGACGTTGAGGGCCATCGTCGGGCAACGGTTCTCATCCAGGGCTCATCAATCGGACAATCAGCGAGACCCTTGGATCCGCTCTCGCTCAGCGGCGCTCAACATTATTGCTAACAGGCAGGCTTTGAGCAAAGGTCTCTTGCTAATCTGCGTTTTCGCCCATGGCTCGATGGGGAATTCAAAAAAGCAAAAAAAACCCGGCCAATGGCCGGGTTCTCTCTGCTAGCCGGACTGCTTACATCATGCCGCCCATGCCGCCCATATCGGGCATCGCAGGCGCCGCAGCCTCATCCTTGGGTGCTTCGGCAATCATTACCTCAGTGGTAATCATCAAACCGGCTACCGAACCTGCCGCCTGTAGCGCAGTGCGGGTTACTTTCGCCGGGTCAAGAATACCCATTTCGATCATGTCGCCGTACTCGCCCGTTGCTGCGTTGTAGCCGAAGTTACCCTCGCCCTGACGGACTTTGTCGAGTACCACAGACGCTTCGTCGCCAGCGTTAGAGACGATCTGACGCAGCGGGCCTTCCATAGCGCGCAACGCAGCAGCGATACCGATGTTCTGGTCTTCGTTGTCTCCCGTGAGGCCAGTTACCTGAGCAATAGCGCGAACCAAGGCAACGCCACCACCGGCAACCACGCCTTCTTCAACGGCGGCACGGGTTGCATGCAGCGCGTCTTCTACGCGAGCCTTCTTCTCTTTCATCTCGATCTCGGTGGCTGCGCCAACCTTGATCACCGCGACACCGCCGGCAAGCTTGGCGACTCGCTCCTGGAGCTTTTCGCGATCGTAGTCAGAGGACGTGTTTTCGATCTGCACGCGGATCTCACTCACGCGACCTTTGATAGCCTCCGGGTCACCGGAACCGTCAACGATGGTGGTGTTGTCCTTGTCCATGGTGATGCGCTTGGCATTACCCAGGTGCTCAAGGGTCGTGCTCTCAAGATCAAGACCGACTTCCTCGGAGATGACCGTGCCGCCTGTCAGGTTGGCAATATCCTGGAGCAGGGCGTTGCGCCGGTCACCAAAGCCGGGCGCCTTACAGGCTGCAACTTTGACGATACCGCGCATGTTGTTGACGACCAACGTCGCAAGCGCCTCACCTTCAACGTCTTCAGCAACGATCACCAGCGGACGTGAGGCCTTGGCAACCTGCTCAAGCACGGGCAACAGCTCACGAATGTTGGAGATCTTTTTGTCGACCAACAACACGTAGGGGTCTTCGACCTCGGCAGACATATTGTCCTGATTGTTGATGAAGTAAGGCGAAAGGTAGCCGCGATCAAACTGCATGCCCTCTACCACGTCGAGTTCGTTCTCAAGGCCCGAGCCCTCCTCGACGGTGATCACGCCCTCTTTGCCCACCTTGTCCATGGCCTCGGCGATGATTTCACCGACGCTGGTGTCGCTGTTGGCTGAGATCGTGCCGACCTGAGCGATAGCCTTGCTGTCTTCACAGGGCGTGCTCATACCGGATACGGCTTCAACCGCCGCAGCAACTGCCTTGTCGATGCCGCGCTTGAGATCCATCGGGTTCATACCCGCGGCGACGGCCTTGAGGCCCTCGTTGACAATAGACTGAGCCAGAACGGTTGCGGTAGTCGTACCGTCACCCGCCGCGTCGGATGCTTGAGAGGCGACCTCTTTCAGCATCTGTGCGCCCATGTTCTGGAAGCGGTCTTTGAGTTCAATCTCTTTCGCGACCGAGACACCATCCTTGGTGACCGTGGGGGCACCGAATGACTTCTCGAGAATTACATTGCGACCTTTGGGGCCCAGCGTTGCCTTAACGGCGTCGGCGAGAACATTTACGCCCTCGAGCATGTCAGCGCGTGCCTTGTCGCCAAAAAATACGTCTTTAGCTGCCATTTTTCCTATTCCTTCCTTTCAAGTCAGAGCGGTGCTTACTCAACGACCGCGTAAATTTCGCTTTCGCTCATCAGGATCAGCTCTTCGCCATCCACCTCAATCGTGTTGCTACCGGCGTACTGGCCAAACACGACTTTGTCACCGACCTTTACTGCTAGTGCACGTTGCTCGCCGTTATCCAGCACCTTGCCATCACCGACCGCGACGATCTCACCCTGATTGGGCTTCTCTTTGGCGGAACCGGGCAGGACGATGCCTCCAGCCGAGGTCTCCTCTTCTTCATTGCGACGAACGACCACACGGTCGTACAGCGGACGAATCTTCATGGGTTTAACTCTCCAAAGTTGTCGATTTCGCTAGCTCGCCCTTTCGGGCTTAACCCCTGTATGGGGGCAGGGATGCGCATTTCAAGGGATTTTTTAGCACTCTGCAAGCCAGAGTGCTAAAAAAAATGGATATCGTCGAAAAAAAGTGGGTTTCGGGACCAAATAGGCCCTAATTGGGTGGATTCAGGCGTGTTCCCGCGTCATCACGAGTCGAACTGGGCCCCGGGGAGCTTGAGTCCGTTACCTCGTAGTCTCCCTCGATGATATCTCCCGGACCGCCGCGGCCCGGAGACACGGTTTGAAAGACGCTGGCTTGCGGTCTCCACCGCGATACCAAGAGTAACCGTAAGGGCTTGATCCATATGAGTAAGGCCAGGCAGTCAGAAATGAGCCCGGGGATAGCCAGCAAAAGCCCTGACAGAATCAACGCAAAATCCGTAAGGACCAATTGCTGAACAAGCATCCCGCCCGAGCGCGCGTGGGCGAGTCGCTGCAAGCTATTACGCCCCGCCCAGCGCACCATGGCACCACCCAGCATCAGCATGGCCAGTACCCATCCAAGGGATATGAGGGGGGTGGTTTGGCCGCCCAGTTCAATCAGGCTCCAGAGCTCCAACCAGGGATACAAAAACAGTACCCACCTCATCGCCTATAGCCTCCCCCAGGGTTGATCTACACCCTCACCGGGCAAATAGGCAAACGGCCACACAGACCACGCTGCGATAACACCTGATGACATTACTCGCTCACTGCTAGCACCCAATCGGCATTCAAGCACTCTCAGCCTCCGCAGCGTGAGGCACGCGCCAGGGTGCGATCCATCGCAAGAGCAGCAAACCGGGCAGTGCCAGCACAGTGCACAGCCCAAAAAATACAACCCAACCGAGCTCTTCCACCATCCACCCCGTCGAGGCGTTGGCCACACTGCGAGGGATGGCAGTCAATGCCGTAAAGAGAGCGAACTGCGTGGCGGCAAAGGTTTTGCTGGATTCTCTGGCAATAAATGCTGTGAGGGCGGCGGTACCCAGCCCGACTCCGAGATACTCAAACGCAATCACCACCGCTAACAGCCACAGCTCGGGTCCCACTGCCGCCAATACCGCAAAGCCCGGGATGCTGATCATTTGAATCACGCCAAAGATCCATAGCGAGCGATTGATACCCAGCTTGAGCATCCACAGCCCACCCAAAAGACCGCCCAAAATCGAGGGCCACAGGGCCGCGTTTTTCGCCACCCAGCCAATCTGGGTCTTGGTAAACCCGAGATCCAGATAAAAGGGCATTGCCAGCGCAGTCGCCATATTATCGCCGAGCTTGTAAGCCACCATAAAAAACAGAATCAGGCTGAGGTCACGCCAGCCGCGCCGGGCCACATACTCCTGAAAAGGCTCGAGCACTGTCGCTTTTAAGCCTCGGTGCGCTGGCGCTACCCGAGGGGGTTCTGAAATCGAGAGAGAAAGCGCTACCCCGACCAGCATAAAGGCCGCCGTGACCCAGAAAACCCACACCCAGGGCATCTGGTC
>JAYNNB010000089.1:6281-7596 GCA_038112515.1 Luminiphilus sp. | reverse complement strand
CCTGAGACTTGGAGATCACTCTCATGGAAAACGATATTTTTCAGTTGCAGTACGCACTGGACACTTTTTACTTCCTCGTGTGCGGCGCGCTGGTCATGTGGATGGCCGCGGGATTTGCCATGCTCGAGGCAGGTTTGGTGCGCAGTAAAAATACGGTCGAGATACTGACCAAAAACGTTACGCTGTTCGCAGTGGCGTGCATCATGTACATGGTGGTGGGCTACAGCATTATGTACGGCGGGGATATCTTTCTCAGCACCATCACAGGATCCGGCGTGGTCGAAGGCGGTGAAGAAAACGCCACCTATGCGCCTTCAGCTGATTTCTTCTTCCAAGTGGTGTTTGTCGCCACGGCAATGTCCATTGTCTCCGGTGCAGTCGCGGAGCGGATGAAGCTGTTCGCGTTTCTGGCGTTTGCGGTCGTCATGACCGGTTTCATTTACCCCATGGAGGGTAGCTGGACCTGGGGCGGCAATCCGGTATTTGGCATGTACACGCTGGGTGACCTTGGCTTCCTTGATTTCGCGGGTAGCGGCATTGTTCACATGGCGGGCGCAGCAGCGGCTTTGGCGGGTGTCATATTAGTGGGTGCTCGCAAGGGCAAGTACGGCCCCAATGGCGAAGTCAACGCGATCCCCGGTGCCAACCTGCCGTTGGCGACGCTGGGCACATTTATTCTGTGGCTGGGATGGTTCGGTTTTAACGGTGGCTCGGTACTGGCGACTGCGTCAGTGGATTCAGCTAATGCTGTCGCCGTGGTCTTCATGAACACCAATCTTGCAGCGGCAGGTGGGTGTATCGGTGCGTTGATTTTGGCCAAATTGATGTTCGGCAAGGCCGACTTGACCATGGCGCTCAATGGCTGTCTTGCGGGATTAGTGGCAATCACAGCGGGCCCAGATACCCCGTCAGCGCTACAAGCCACAATTTTCGGTGCACTGGGCGGGTTGCTGGTGGTTTTCTCCATCACGACCCTCGACAAGATGAATATCGACGATCCCGTGGGTGCAATTTCAGTGCACGGTGTAGTGGGTCTCCTGGGTCTTCTACTGGTGCCTGTGACAAATGACGGGGCGAGTTTTTCCGGACAAATCATCGGTGCGTTGACCATCTTTGGCTGGGTCTTCATCACTTCCCTGATTGCATTCTTCGTCATCAAGATGGTGATCGGTCTGCGTGTATCTGAGGAAGAAGAGTACGAAGGGTCGGACCTCAGCGAATGCGGTATGGAAGCCTACCCAGAGTTCGCTGCGACGCGTTAATTATCCTGTCCTCTCATGCATGGCAGTCTTGGGGGGGCGCGGGGCGGGTGTGT
>JAYNNB010000089.1:0-6271 GCA_038112515.1 Luminiphilus sp. | reverse complement strand
TTTCTCCGTGCCTCTGGGTCTTCCCCAAGATCAGTCGACCCTCGATTCGACGCCTGTAGGCACGAATATCAGCGACGCTGGTGCGCGCGCCACCCGGGTTTTGCTCGAAATACCTCGCTGGATCCCGCCGTCGAGCAAGCGCGAGTGACAAACTGAGTCTCAAGCATTGCGAAAAAGTTTCGGAGGATCATAATACGGGTTCAGCTTTCCGGGACTGCGTTATGAAACTCGTCACAGCCATTATCAAACCCTTCAAAATGGACGACGTGCGTGCATCGCTCTCCGATATCGGTGTTCAGGGTGTGACCGTGACTGAGGTAAAGGGGTTTGGGCGACAGCGCGGGCATACCGAGCTCTATCGTGGCGCCGAGTATGTGGTGGATTTTCTGCCCAAGCTCAAATTGGAAATCGCTGCCTCGGAAGATCAGGTTGAGGCGATCGTAGAGGCGATCATTTCTTCTGCCAGCACGGGAAAAATCGGTGATGGCAAGATCTTTGTTGCCCCGCTTGAGCAGGTTGTGAGAATCCGAACGGGCGAGACAGGGGAAGAGGCGATTTAGCCAAAGCTTCAGTTCAACGAGTCGACGAGCTCGTCAATAGCATCAGGTAATTCGCTCAGCTGCCTGATTACGGCGCTTGCAGTATCACTGCTTTCGCCAGTGGGGCTATACCAAATCGCTCGAGCGCCCGCTTTGATTGCGCCGGAAACGTCGTTGTCATGGCAGTCCCCTACATGAATGACCTGTTCCGCCGTCAAGCCCGCCGTTTTAAAGGCCTGTCGAAATAGCTCAGGGTCGGGCTTGCTGACACCGAAGTGCTCCGCACGCCAGGCAAAATCGAAATAGTCGCCAATCGACGTTTTCTTCACATCTGCGTTGCCGTTGGTCAGCGCACCGAGCAGGAAGCTTTTACCAAGGCTTTCGAGTACGGCGGGCGCATCTTCGTAGACGGCGACCTCGTGTCGCTCGGCAAAAAATGCGGCGAATGCCTGTTCTGCTGCTTCTGTTGCCTCCTTCGGGGCAATACCCTTCGCTTCTAGCAAGCGACCGATAAAGGTTTCTCTGAACAGGCTGATTTGGTGTGCAAGCGCCGGTTGCTCGGCTAGCAGTTGGCTTCTGATCTGCGACAACTCGTCGCGCGATACATGGCGCAACGTGAGATCGGGATAGCGTCGTTCGAGATACCGCCATTGCGCGGCTTCAGCCGCCTCGAGGGCAGGTGTGACATCCCACAGTGTGTCGTCAAGATCAAAACTGATCAGTCTGATCGACTTCGGCGTGTTGGCAGGCACCTATGGTCTCTGTTCAGTCAGCCGTCGCCGCTGATCATTGGCAGGCGGGAAGTTGCCCGATCACCTCGGCAATGTAGTCCAAAAACAAGGTGCCATCCTCGCGTCGGTAGCGCTCGGCATCAGAAGCACCGACAGTAAGTGCCCCCACGACTTCCTCTCCTTTGCGAACGCAGGAGACGGCGACCGAGCCCTCGATAGCGCCGCGTCCAAACAGGTGTTCCATGTCCTGTGCCGATACCGTCCCCGAAAAAGTACCGCTAGCTTCGGTGAGCTTGCGTGCCACCGATTCTGCGTCTTCTTGCTGAGGCGCGCTGCCAAACCACACCAGCGTTCCCATCTCCGCGCCAAAAGTCCCACATGCCTGCTCGCTCCAAATAAGCGTGGCATGGCCTCTATCTACAGCGTTCAGCAGGGCCAGAATTGTCTGGCGGGTGGCTTCAAGCAGGCGGTCATTTTCTCGACCAATCTCAGACAGTTCGACCAGTTTTTGTCTGGAGGAAATGTTGCGCTCACGCAAAATAGCTACCTGCCTCTCGACCAGCGAGACGGCACCTTCCCCCCCATGCGGCAGGTTCAGAGCGGCCAACAGCGCAGGCCGCTGCTGCAGAAAATCAGGGTTCTCCCGAAGAAACTGCTCCACGTCCTCGGGATTAAGTGCTGGGTTCATAAAATCATCGCCATGTCGGTGTGGTGTATATCGGGTGACGCATCCGCTGGTCCGCTACGATTGGCAGGGAGCAATGCGGCGGCATGTTGAGCCGGGTGAATCACTCATTGGTTGATGCTGATGGTACCCTCAAAGACCGTGGTTGTGGGACCTCCCAGCCAAACTCGCTCCTGTCCGCCTGCCCAGCTCACTGAGAGTTTTCCTCCCGGTAGGTGAACGGCCACTTCTGAGTCCAACAAATCACCTTGTATACCGTGAACCACAGCGGCACAGGCACCCGAACCGCAAGCTTCGGTCTCCCCCACACCGCGCTCATAGACACGGAGCTTTATTTCCGAGCGAGAGAGTATTTGCATAAAGCCGACGTTAGTACGCGCGGGAAAACGATCATGCGACTCGATGAGAGGCCCCAGAACCGGCACCGGGGCGCCGTGAGCATCATCCACAATGAGCACCGCATGTGGATTGCCCATAGAGACTGCTCCAATCGAGAGCACCTGCCCCTGTACGTCTATGTTGTACTGGTGACGGGTCTCCTCTGCCTTAAAGGGAATAGCTTCGGGAGTAAATTGCGGGGGCGCGAGTCCGGCGAAGATTCGCCCATCGTTGCTAAGCGATAGTTGCAAGGGCTCTCCATCGGTGAGGAGTGTCAGTGTGCGTTTACGGGTGAGCCGCTTTTCCCTGAGAAACCGGCCAGCGCAGCGGGCGCCATTGCCGCATTGCCCCGCTCGGGAGCCATCCGCATTGAAGACGGTGTAGCGAAAATCCGCATCGGGATCATCGGGCGGCGTAAGCAGCAATACCTGGTCGCAACCAATGCCCCTGTGCCTGTCAGCCAGACGTTTTATCACCGGCGCTGTGATTTCAACCGATTGAGAAACACCGTCGATCACGACGAAATCGTTACCCGCGCCGTGCATCTTGGTAAAGGAGAGCTTCATGCGCACGACTCCGGCGGGATGGATTCCCTCTGCCATAATGCCTCGAGCGACTCCCGCCTGCCGATAACATGCGTTGCCGCTCCATCGACCATTACCTCGGCAGCTCTGGGGCGGCTGTTGTAGTTTGAGGTCATGGAGTAGCCGTAGGCGCCGGCCCCCATAATCGCAAGCAATTCACCCTCGTCCAGAGACAAAGGGCGTGCTTTGCCCAAAAAGTCGGCTGTCTCGCAGATTGGGCCGACAATATCCCACTCGAGCACTTCACCCTCTCGTGGTGTCACCGGGCGGATTTCCTGCCACGCGCCGTAGAGAGCGGGTCTTAACAGATCGTTCATCGCGGCATCGACAATAGCAAAGTGACGAAGTGAGGTGGATTTCAAGTATTCAACTTTTGTCAGTAGCACTCCTGCCATGGCGACAATCGATCTGCCGGGCTCGAGAACCAGCTCCAGATCCAGGCCTGCGAGCCGATCGAGTAATGCGGCGATGTAGTCTGCCACGGCGGGGGCATCGGCCTCGTAGCTCACGCCCAAACCACCGCCAACATCCAGATGCGACAACTGAATCCCGTCTTCCGACAGGTCGTGGATCATGGAGGTCAGGAAATCCATGGATTCCAAAAAAGGGCTGATATCTGTTATCTGGCTGCCAATGTGGCAGTCCAAGCCGACGGGATTGAGGGCGGCTGAGTCACGCGCCACTTGATAGAGACGGCGAGCCGTAGGCGCGTCCACGCCAAACTTGTTCTCGCGCAACCCGGTCGAAATGTAGGGGTGCGTGCCGGCATCAACATCGGGGTTGATGCGAATGGATACGGGCGCGACCTTCTCCAGTGCCGTCGCGACCTCTGCCAATCGATTGAGCTCAGACTCGGATTCAATATTGAAGCAGCGAATACCTCTCTCCAAGGCGAGTGCTAGCTCCGAGCGTGTTTTCCCGACCCCGGAAAAGACGACTTTTTCAGGGTCGCCACCGGCCTGAATGACGCGCTCCAATTCGCCCGCCGATACCACATCGAACCCCGCGCCGAGCCGGGCTAGCCGATTCAGTATGGCGAGATTGGAGTTGGCCTTGACTGCGTAGCAGATGAGATGTGCTCGACGCCCCAATGCCGCTTGATACTCCTTAAATGCCGCATCAATACCCGCCGCCGAGTAGACATAAGTGGGCGTGCCGTGGGCAGCAGCAATTTCCTCCAGCGAGACATCTTCGCAATAGAGTGATCCATTGTTGAGTATAAATTGAGACATTAGCGAGTTAGGGCGGCTGTTTCTTCTGTGTCAGCAGGGCGCAGTGGTCCTTGTTGACCACAGCTACAAATGCACCAGCACATTAGGACAAAAAATATGGCCTTCACGGTTTGACCTCAGAAAAACTGGCAGTATAACAGCGCGGTGCGAGAGACTCATGGCTGCGGTCTGTGATCGCGGCGGGCATAAGCCCGAAATTAAAAAGGATTGGGAAGGTGGATATGGCAACGAACGACTATTACGAACGCATAGAAGCCACTTTCGAACAGGTGGAAAATGCGTTGGAGACGCTTCCCGACGATATAGATATTCGCGGCGCCGAGGGTGTCATCAATGTGACGTTTGAAAACGGCGTGGTTTTCGTCTTAAGTCGACAGCCGCCGACGGAACAATTGTGGCTCGCGACTCCCGGCGGTGGTTTTCATTATCAATGGCAGGAAGGGAGTTGGGTTGATACCAAAACAGGTGAAGTCTTTGAGACTGTTTTGGCGCGAGAGCTGGTTGAGCATACCGGTTTGGCATTTGACGGGAGTCTTGCAGGTGACTCGCTCCGCTAAATTTTTTGCTGTTTTTATCTGGCTTTTTATCGGGCCTGCCAGGGCATACGCTTTCGAGGAACCCTTGGCGGTAGCCAATCTATCGCCCTTCGCCATGCTGCGAGCCCTGCCTGCGCAGCGAGCGGCGCAGGTGACCCCAGGGGCTCAATGGGCGCTGTCGGGGATGATTGCGAATCACTTCATCATCGAGTCTACGTTAGATGACGCACTCCACCTGGATGGTCAGACCGACAGACTGGCACTATCCCTTCGCTACGGTTTCGCGAGATTCTGGGACGTCGAGTTAACGCTGCCTTGGCTACATCACTCGGGGGGGTTCACAGACAGCGCTATTGAGGGTTGGCACAAATCATTTGGGTTGCCCAATGGTGATCGTGACCTTTATCCCAGAAACGTCCTCAGCTATGAATTGGCAGCGCAAGGAATCGTATCGGGCCTGAATCGCTCGACCCAGGGGTTGGGCGATGTAGAAGTGGCGCTCAGCCGCGAATTGTCGCGGTCGGCGTCTACCCACTGGGCGGCAAGTATCGGTATCAAAAGTGCAACGGGTAGCACTCAGCATTGGCTAGGGAGTGGCACCACCGATGTTTTTGCGTTGGTGCGCTTCAGCGGTCGCTATCCAGAGGATAGCTCACTGTTGTGGCATGGTCAGATCGGCACGACGTGGGCTGGCGAAAGCCCGCTATTGGGCGAGGGGCAACGCAGAAACCTATGGTTCACGGGTCTATCGGTCGACTGGGCTTTTACACCAAAGTGGTCCGCGCTCCTTCAGTATGATGCGCACAGTGGCCCCTCAAGCGGACTTCTGGAACCGCTGAATGACACAGCCGGTCTGCTGAGTATGGCATTGAGATGGCGCGGCTCAGAGAGGTGGTTCGTCGATTTTGGTTTTAGCGAAGACGTTGTCGTAGACACGGCACCCGATATCAATTTTTTCGTCAATTTTCGAATGGCGCTCGATACCTAGCGTAGCGCCAGAGCCTCCCTGGCGACTCTGATGGCCTCGCGCACCTGAGCGGGCGCAGTACCGCCGGTATGATTTCGCGCAGCGACCGAGCCCTCCAAGGTCAGTACATCAAACACGTCCTCTGCAATCCCCTGATGAAAACCTTGCAGCGTTGCTAAGGGAAGGGTCGCAAGATCGCACTCGTTTTTGATGCAGTGGGCGACCGCCTGTCCCACAATCTCGTGCGCATCTCTGAACGGGACGCCAATACGGACTAGGTAATCCGCAAGATCGGTTGCAGTAGAAAAACCTTGCAGTGCCGCCTCGCGCATTCTCGAGGGAACGGCTTCGATGGCGGGAATCATGTCCGCGAAGGCTTTGAGGCAATCGTTGAGTGTGTCGACGCTGTCGAAAAGCGCCTCTTTGTCTTCCTGATTATCTTTGTTGTAAGCCAAAGGCTGCGATTTCATCAGCGTCAGCAAGGTCACCAGATTGCCAGTAGCCCGTCCTGACTTACCCCTCACCAATTCGGGAACATCCGGATTTTTTTTCTGGGGCATGATCGAGGAGCCGGTACAGAAGCGGTCCGGCAGTTCCACAAAGCCGACCTGTGCGGAGG
>JAYNNB010000088.1:0-7623 GCA_038112515.1 Luminiphilus sp. | reverse complement strand
GGGGTGTCATGAAACAGCGCGATCCAGCTCGATGTGCTGCCCGGTCCAAAGATCGCCAGCGTCATTTCCTCGCCGTCCGCCGAGCTTGCGACCATCGCGATCTCGCCTGTGACGATGACCCAGAGGTGGTGATGCGGGTCACCGGCTGCCTGCATCACCTGCCGTTGGTCGATGGCGTGCAAGCGGCATTGTCCTAATAAGTGTTGACGCTCGGTTGTGCTCAGGCATTCGAACACGGGGATTTGCCCCAAAAATTGGACAAGTTTGCCTGTCGGTAAGTCCTGTGCCATCTCCCCAACATCCCATACACACAATTGTCATATTCTAGACATTTATTCCCTTGGGGTGCTGGTAAATTGGGAGCAACCAGGGGGCGAGCATGACATCGGTATCTTTTGATCAAACCAACCGGCGCGCGCGTATCAGCGCCCTCGCAGGCGAGCGTTTTGATGTTTTGGTGATAGGTGGAGGCATTACCGGGGCCGGTGTGGCGAGAGATGCGGCGATGCGCGGCCTCTCGGTGGCACTGATCGAAGCGCAAGATCTCGCCAGCGGCACCTCCAGCCGCAGTTCAAAAATGATCCATGGGGGGCTGCGATATCTGGTGTCGGGCGATGTCGCGGTGGTGAAGGAGTCCGCATCGGAACGCGCCACGCTGCATCGCATTGCACCACATTTAGCTCAAAAAACACCTTACGTGATTCCCACGAATAGCCTGCGCAGCAAATTACTGCTGCGCGCCGCGCTGTGGGCCTATGAGCGACTCGGTGGTGTGCAGCGGGAGGATCTTCATCAGGTGTGGTCCACGGAGGAGCTCGCTGAGAAAGAACCTCTGGTTAATCGATCACAGCTGAATGGGGCGGTGGTTTATCCCGAATTCCTGACCGACGACGCGCGATTGACCGTCGCAACGGTCCGGTCCGCGATCGATCATGGGGCAGGGGTATCGACCTATCTCAGGGCGACAGAGATTCGCCGAGAGGGGGGCGACTTTGTCGTCAGCGCAACTTCGACGCTACCCGGTGATCACAGCGAGGTGACGATAAAAGCGCGCGCCGTTATCAATGCGGCGGGGCCGTGGGTTGATCAAGTCTGTGGTCTTGAGGGGGACCAGCCAGCGCGATTAGCGCTCAGTCGGGGTGTTCACCTCGTGTTTGATCGTGCGGATCTACCCGTGCGCAATACGGTTGTCATGCGAACCCACGACGCGCGCCGTATCTTTGCCGTGCCACTCGGTCAATATACTTACATTGGTACCACCGACGATTACCATCCCACATTTGAATACTGGCCACCTGTGACCGAGCAAGATGTGAGCTACCTTCTGGCTGGAACCCGGCGAGTGATGCCCGAGACAACCGCATCGGCCGAGAACATTGTGTCTGTATGGTCGGGTATTCGTCCGCTGGTCGGGGATGGCTCGGGTAGGGCGTCTAAGGAGCTATCGCGCAAAGATGAGGTTTGGACCTCCCCGAGTGGTCTCCTTTCGGTAGGGGGCGGCAAGCTATCTGCGTATCGGGCCATGGCCGAGCGGATCGTCGATACCGTTATCGAGCAGTATGGTTTTGCGGCAAAACCCTGTGCGACAGCTGAGACCCCGCTACCCGGGGGGGAGGCAGTGGTCAGTGCCGCCAGCCTGATGGAAATAGGCGAAGTACAAGCAGAGCGGCTGGCGAGACTTTATGGGGCCGAAGCGTCCCATGTGGTGCGCGCTGCGGCGGCGACCGATTTAGTTTCGGCAGAAGTGCAGCAAGCCGTTTTGATAGAGGGTGCGCTTCGTCTGGAGGATTATTGGGCGCGGCGCAGCAGCCGTGCCTGGTTTGATAGCGCCGCTGGGTTACCCGTTTTGGAGCGAGCTGCCAACGTTATGGCAGACTTGTTGGGTTGGGATGCTGCGCGCGTCAGCGCGGAGATCGAGAACTGTCGCGAGATCGATCGGGCGAGTCGCTCGGGATTTTTTGAGTCGGACATAGGGACAGCATTATCAGATGATTGCAGAGCAGCTGGCTGAAATTATTGGCGCAGAGCAGGTTTTAGCCGATGCCGAGGCGCTGGCCGCTTATCGCTTTGACCGCTGGTGTCTGAAACATTGGCAGGATTGGCGAGGTGAGGCGCTTCAGGCGCCGGCCTGCGTGGTGCGACCGCGCGACGCGGCTGATATTCAAGGGGTGGTCCGTTATGCCAGCGATCACCAGATCGCCATCGTGCCCTGGGGTTTGGGGAGTGGGGTCTGTGGCGGTATTGAGCCCGAGCAGGATCAGATCCTCATCGATATGAGCGCCATGAACCGTATCGTATCGATCGACGAGGAAAACCTGCTACTGACGGTTGAAGCGGGCGTCAATGGACTTGTCGCTGAGGAGGCAGTTGCAGAACGGGGCATGACAATCGGCCACTGGCCCCAATCGATCGCCATCAGTTCCGTCGGCGGGTGGATCTCCACTCGTGCTTCCGGTCAGTTCTCGACCGCCTATGGCAACATCGAAGACATTGTTTACTCGTTGGAGATGGTACTGCCGAACGGTGAGCTGGTGACCCTTGGTAAGGCACCCCGTGCTGCTGCAGGCCCCGATCTCCGTCATCTGGCACTCGGGGCTGAAGGGACCCACGGGATTGTTACCTCGGTCACGCTGTCGTTGCGCCGGCAACCCGAAACACGCTGTTTCAGCGCCTGGTACTGCGCCGACATGGCATCCGGGTTCGCTGCGCAACGGGAGATCGTGCAGCAAGACTGGCGCCCACCCGTTATGCGCCAATACGACGCCTCGGAAGTGGCGCGTTTGTTCCCCGATTATGTGAGAGATGAGCGTTGCCTGATCCTGCTTGTTCACGAGGGTCCCCGCTCTCGCGTCGATGCGGAAATGACCGCAATCGAGTCGATCATGACCATGCTGGGATTGACAGCGGCCGATGCTTCAGCGGCTGAGGGTTGGATGAGTCACCGCAACAACGTGCCCGAGTGGCGTGATTTACTGGAGCAGGGTTTGATTGCCGATACGATTGAAGTGTCGGGTAGCTGGAGTCAGATAGACGCCATTTACGAGGGTGTTGTTGCGGCGCTGAAAGCGGTGCCCGATTGTGTAAATGCCTCTGCACACAGCTCCCACGTGTATCGCTCGGGCATTAATCTCTATTTTACCTTCGCCTGTATGCCAGAAGACTCAGCTGTAATGGGTGAACGTTATTTGGAAAGCTGGGATCGCGCCCTAAAGGCCACCGCCGATGCCGGGGGCGGTATTGCACATCATCACGGGTCGGGTCGGCTGCGGCGCGACTATCTCCACCATGATTTGGGATCAAGTGGCATTGATCTGTTGCGCAGGCTCAAGCAAGCGATAGATCCGCAAGGCATTTTGAACCCGGGCAACTTATTGCCACCTTCAGAGAGGCCGTGAGGGAAACCTGAAATTGCAGACCTCGCCAGACATTCAACCTTCGCTTATTCTGGCGATCGATTTTGGCACCCAGAGTTGTCGCGCCCTCGCATATGACGCTGAAGGGTCGTGTCTCGCAAAGTATCAGGTGCCCGTCACCGATTATCAGCATCCCGAGCCCGGTTGGACAGAGCACGATGTCGAGGGATTCTGGACGACTCTCACAAAAAGCTGCCGGGGACTCTGGGAGCAAGGGATCCGTGCGGACGATATCGCTGCGGTAGTGGTCACCACCCAGCGAGCGACGGTCATCAATCTTGATGAGTTGGGCCAACCGCTCCGACCAGCCATTATCTGGACCGACCAACGACGGGCGCCGCTACGCAACCGACTGCCTTGGTTTTGGCGGGCCTTGTTTGCGCTGCTCCGCATAAAGCCCATTGTCGATAACCTCGAGGCCGAGACCGAGGCGAATTGGCTCGAGCGATACCAGCCCGAAGTCTTGGCGCGGACCGCGCACTATTTACTGCTATCCGGGTACCTGAATTATCGACTCACGGGAGAATTTAAAGACAGCGTCGGAAGTCAGGTGGGCTACGTTCCTTTTGACTTCAAAAAGCAGGACTGGTGCGCAAGTGCTGACTGGAAGTGGCACAGCATGGCGATCAAGCGCTATATGCTGCCAACGTTGGTGCCCGTGGGGAGTGCTTTGGGTTCCATAACGCCCGATGCTGCGGTAGCCACGGGGCTAACGCCGGGACTGCCCGTAATTGCGGGGGCGGCGGACAAAGCCTGTGAGGTTTTGGGTGTGGGTGCACTGGAGACTGGTGTGGCAAGCGTCTCCTGCGGAACGACTGCGACCATTAACACCACGCGTTCAAAATATATTGAGGTCGTGCCTTTCATGCCCGCGTATCCGGCCGCGCTCCCCGCCCACTTTAATACCGAAATTCAGGTATTCCGCGGTTTCTGGATGGTCAGTTGGTTTCTGGAGCAGTTCGCTGAGCGGGAGCGACGAGAAGCGACAGAGCGTGGGTTAGCAGCCGAAGCGCTATTGGATGAGCTGTTGGCGCAGACAGAGCCCGGTGCGGGGGGGTTAGTGCTTCAGCCCTTTTGGAACCCGGTGCTTGGCGAAACCGGTCCCGAGGGACGCGGTAGCATCATCGGGTTTAGGGATTTTCACACTCGCGCTCACGTCTACAGAGCACTGATCGAGGGTTTGGCCCTCGCCCTACGCGCGGGAAAGGAGCGCACCGAGCGGCGGACTAAAACGGCCATCACCTGTATTCGACTTTCTGGCGGGGGGGCGCAAAGTGACCGTGTCACACAGATTATGGCGGACGTGCTGAACCTGCCTGTAGAGCGCTTTGATGACTGCGAGGCCAGTGGTCGCGGAGCGGCCATGGTGGGCGCCGCGGCAATCGGTTGGTACGCGTCGATTGAGATGGCTGTGGAGGCCATGTCAGGTGATGTCAGTCGCACGACGCCTGATGCTCAAAACGCCCTGCGTTACGAGGCGGTTTACCAAAATACATACCGCCCCCTCTACGGCAAACTCAAACCGCTCTTCGAGCGGCAGCTCGACGATGCCTGAGCAGTCTGTGTTTACCGCGGCGGGTTTGGACAAGTAATGTCTTGGTTTCTGTTACCGGAGGATATGCCGCCCGACTTCACCTATGATGTGCGGCAGAACAGTTGCATAGGCATGCCCTTTTATGACGCTGGTAAAACTATGGTTCGGCGCGGTGCTGAGTTTCCTGCTGTTGGCGTGCGCGGATCCCTCAATGAATACATTCAGTCGAGACGCTGAGCCCAGTCTGGAGCTCGGCGGCGGCGGGCGCCCGGATGCTGTTGCCTGGAGTCGCAGTGCGGTTTACGGCCGCAATGGCATGGCGGCTACGGCGCATCCGCTCGCCTCGCACATCGCCATCGACATCCTCAAGCAAGGTGGATCAGCCCTCGACGGTGCGATTGCGGCCAATGCGGCGCTGGGACTCATGGAGCCCACCGGGAATGGTATCGGTGGCGACATTTTTTTCATCATCTGGGATCCCGAGACTGAGCAGCTCTATGGTTACAACGGTTCTGGCCGTGCACCGGGGAGACGATCGCTGGCGGATCTAAAAAATCAGATTGCTGCGTTGCGCGAGCAGGGTGTGATGCCCGATGACATGCTGGGAATGCCTCACCGTGGATCCCTGCCCGTGACAGTTCCCGGTACGGTCGACGGCTGGTTCGCTGCTCACGACCGATTCGGCAAGTTGCCCATGTCTGAGATTTTGGCGCCCACGGTGCGCTACGCCAGAGAAGGGTTTCCTGTTACGCCGGTGATTGCCCATTACTTTGATCGCAACCTCGCGGCCTTCAAGGCGCAGGAAGCGTTGATTGAAGAACTCGATAATGCCGCGGCGATCTGGTTCCCCGAGGGCGAAACACCACAAGCCGGAGAGATCTTGCGCAACCCGGATCTTGCCAACACCCTCGAGACGCTGGGAGCGGAAGGTCGTGCCGCATTTTATGAGGGCAGTCTGGCGCAGCGCATGGATGCCTACTTCAGGCGCATTGGCGCCGACATGCGACTTGAGGATCTCGCGGCGCATCAGGGTGAATGGGTGACACCGGGTAGTGTCCATTACCACGGCTACGACGTTTATGAATTACCGCCCAATGGGCAGGGCTTCGCGGCGCTGCAGATGCTCAATATCCTCAAGCAGACCGATCTGCGCGAGTATCCCCGGGGTTCGGCGGAAGTATTTCATTACTTGGTGGAGGCCAAGCGCCTGGCCTTTGAGGACGTCGCGCGCTACTACGCCGACCCGGCCTTTGCAGATATCCCGCTGGAATCGCTTCTTTCAGAAGCCTACGCACAAGAGCGGTTTGCGCTGATAGATCCAGCGCGGGCGACCCCACAATTTGGGCCGGGAGAACCCAAGTTGGAGGGGGAGGGCGATACCACCTACCTTACGGTTGCCGACGCCGATGGCATGATGGTGTCGCTGATTCAGTCGAATTACCGGGGCATGGGGACCGGGCTTGTGCCGGATGGCCTGGGGTTCATGCTGCAGAATCGGGGAGAGCTCTTTTCGCTGGAGGAGGGCCACCCCAATGTGTATGCGCCGGGTAAGCGGCCCTTTCATACCATCATCCCGGCGTTTGTCATGAAAGACGGCCAACCTTTCATGAGCTTTGGCCTGATGGGCGGCGCAATGCAGCCCCAGGGGCATGTGCAGGTGCTGGTGAATATCATTGATTTTGGTATGGACGTGCAAACAGCCGGCGATGCTGCGCGCTTCAATCACGAGGGCGGGCGGCAACCTAACGGCGTTCACGAGAATCTGCTGGGAACATTGTATGTGGAGCCCGGGGTGCCAGCTGAAACGATAGAACGATTAAGAGCGATGGGACATCGTGTTGAGGTGGACGGCAGCGGTGCGCCGTTTGGCGGTTACCAGGCGATCATGCGCTTGCCTGATAGTGGCGTTTATGTAGGTGCTACCGAGATGCGCAAGGATGGAACGGTAGTGGCGTGGTAGCACTACTCGTCTCCAAATAGAGCCACCTGCTTATTGCCCTGGGTATCGATACCCGCTCTGATCATGTTTGGCGTGTTGAAGCTAAACACAATCTCACCCGCTGGATTCATCGCGATTACGCCTCCCAGCGCGCCCGCTTGCACTAATTCGTCCAGCACAACCGCGTTCGCCGCCTCTGCCAGCGAGGCGCCTCCGTAACGAACGCGCGCACAGATATCGTGCGCCACGGCATATCGAATAAAAAATTCGCCATGACCTGTGGCTGACACGGCACAGCTCCTGTCGTCGGCGTAGGTGCCCGCACCTATCACAGGCGAATCCCCGATCCGTCCCCAGCGCTTTCCCGTCATTCCGCCTGTGGAAGTGCCGGCGGAGAGATGACCTTGCGCGTCGAGTACGACCACGCCGACCGTCCCAAACTTATGGGCTGAATCAGGTGGCATGTTGGCCTGACTATCCTTCCTAAAGTCCTTAAGCGCCTCAAGGCTGGTGTCAGTCTCGAAATAGCCGGGCTCGACGACCTCAAACCCTTGCTCTGCCGCAAACGCCTCAGCGCCCTCTCTGGAGAGCATCACGTGGGGAGAAGACTCCATTACGCTCCGTGCCAGCGCGATGGGGGATCGAACGGTGGTAACGCCTGCCACTGCGCCGGCATCCAGATTGCCACCGTGCATGATGGAGGCGTCTAGTTCATGATTGCCCTCCCACGTGAGTAC
>JAYNNB010000087.1:0-7661 GCA_038112515.1 Luminiphilus sp. | reverse complement strand
CCAGCCCATGCTGCTCAGGTTGTAGCCATAGGCAGACCCATTGAGACCAATGATTTGTTCTGCCGAAAGGTTCGTCAGTAACAGCGAGCCAGCAATAAACGTCGCGCCTAAACCTCGCCCGGCGAGGAAGTAACCAGCGCCCGTGTCGACCCGGCCGCGGGTCTGCCGCCAGGACACGAATGCCACCAGGCCCATAAAGCCGATTGCAGTTACCACGGTTAGCAGCAAATCAGTGATCATCTGGGGTGGGGAGTTGTCATCTGAAATTAAGGAGCGGTGACCAGACTGCAGGGTACGCAGAGACCTGTTAGCGGGCAACGTTCACGCGCCGTACCGCCCTGTGACAACTCACTCACATTCAATTACTATACCGTCTGGACGGTTTAACAATGGGGCCTCATGAAGTCGGAACGAACCCGCGCGCGCATTCGCGTTGCCGCGGCCAAAGTGATTGAGCGCGACGGTGCGGGGCATCTGACGCTAGAGAAGGTCGCCTCAGAGGCGGGCATATCGAAGGGTGGGCTCTTATATCACTACCCCTCCAAGGATGCGCTACTGCAGGGACTGCTGGAGCATCTACTGGAGAATCGCGCCGGATTCATCGAAGACCCCCGCGCAGAAAACGAAAAAAGCAACGCCGCACTGCTCAACCGCTTGATCGATGCCGACTTCGACCTTCCCAAGGACGAACGCATCATGGCGCAGGGCCTGATCGCTGCCTCTGCCGAGAATCCTGACTTGCTGACCCCAGCGCGAGAGCATGTGGTAGCGGTCTTTTCGGCACTGAGCGAATCTAAACACGCTGCTGCCCAAGCGCAGACGATTTTCCTGGCTTCTCAGGGATTACAGTTTCTACAACTCTTGGGACTGCTATCCCTAACCCAGCCCGAGCAGAAACAAATACGTCGACACCTGAAAAAATTGATAGAGGGACTTCAACCGGGAATAGAGTGGTGCTGGCCGTCACCTTTTTGTGGCTTGTCGGCTGCGAGCAGGAAATTGTGTCGGATAAACAAACTTCCGCCAGACCCGTGCGTTTGTGGAGCGTTACAGCCAGCCAAAGTCACCCACCCATGCAATTCGTGGGCGAAGTTGCCCCTGCGCGCACGGTCGATCTGGGATTTGAGGTTGACGGCACGCTTAAAGCGCTGCCGATACGCGAAGGGGAAGTCCTTCAGGCGGGGGACGTTGTCGCTCAGCTGGACCCTCGTCGCTTCGAGCTTGCTTTGGAAAGCGCATTCGCGGATCACGAACTCGCCCGCAAAACGCTCGAACGAGTGACCGCACTGAAGCAATCAGAGACGGTTTCGCAAGCTGATCTCGATGAGGCAATCGCAGGCGAGACGCAAGCGCGCCTCGCGGTGGAGACCGCCAGAACCGATCTGGAAGATACCGTGCTCCACGCGCCATTTGCCAGCCGAATCATTGCACGGTTGGTAGAAAACTACGCCAGCATTGGTCGCCTCGAGCCCGTTATCAGGTTAGCCCCCTTAAACGAGATCGAAATTGTCATTGGCGTCCCCGAACAGCTGATGGCAACTTTCAACCCCTCGCAGATCAGCGAGGCACAGGTTCGATTCAGCGCTGATCCCGAGCGACTCTTTCCGGCGCGCTGGCTTGATTACGAGGCTCAGGTCAATCGCGACACCCAAACTTTCGGTATTCGCTTCTCCTTAACCGAAGCGCCGCCATGGCCCGTGTTGCCCGGAATGACGGCAACCATGCTGGTTTCCCTCGCAGAGGCTCACTCACCGCTTCCGTACATTCCCGTGAGCGCGTTGCAAGCTGATGCGACGGGTCAGTTCTTTGTGTGGGTCGTAGACGAAGACACTTCAAGGGTCTACCAGCGTACTGTCGAAGCAGGTATGCCGGACAAAAACAGGGTGCCTATTCCCGTGGGGTTGGCCCCGGGCGACCAAATCGTTGCCGCAGGTGGTGCCTGGTTAGTTGAAGGCATGCTCGTGCGACCGCTGGCGCGAGACTAAACCGTGTCGAGAACCGATCTCACTGAATTTACGCTGGCAAACCCCCTCTACGTCTGGGTTATCGTTCTGACCTGCCTGCTTGGCGGCCTGGCCGGTAGTCAGAACATCGCCAGATTGGAGGACCCTCCTTACCCCATCAAGATTGCCTTCGTCTTCACCGAGTATCCCGGCGCGTCAGCCTTGGACGTAGAGCGCGAGGTCACAGAAGTGCTCGAGCGATCCATTCAGGAACTGCCCACAGTCGACAAACTGATATCCCGATCGCTGCCGGGACGCTCTGAGATCGAAATCGAACTGAAGCATGCGGTAGCGGCGGAGGACACCCCTCAGATATGGGACGAGCTCAGACGCCGGGTTGCCGAAGCAGCGATGCAATTGCCCAAAGGCGCATCACCGCCGTGGGTAGAGGACGATTTTGGCGATGTCTATGGATTGCTCTACGGGTTCTATATTCCAGACGGATACGACATTGCGACGATTCGCGACACCGCCCGGCTCCTTGAAACCGAACTGAAGCGTGTGCCCCATGTCGCCAAAGTGAGAATCGAGGGAGTCCCTGAAGAGCAGGTCAATATTGATTTCGATTACGCCCGATTGCGTCGTCTGGGCATACCCTTCCAACATATCGTGGAGACGATAGAGAGCCATTCCGCGTTGTTCCCGGCCCCTCTGATGCAATCCGGGCAAAACCGGCTGCGGGTCGACGTTCCCATAGAGCGTGATGAAACACTGCTATCGGATCTGCTGATTACGTTGCCGGGCACGGCATCAATGATTCGTCTGGGAGATTTGGCAACGATCAATCGAGTAGAGACCGACCTTCCCCCTCTCGTACTGAGACACGAGGGGAAGCGTATTTTCGCCCTCGGTATCGCCATTGACGAGACGCAAAACGTCGTTGAGGTAGGACAAGTCGTTGAGCAACGACTCAACAGCCTTCAGGCGCTGCTACCGCTGGGGATCGAGAAGATTCCGCTGTTTGAGCAACACCGACTGGTCGACAACGCGATCAACCAATTTCTTATCAACCTCGCCGCTTCGGTGATTACCGTTATCGGCGCACTTTGTCTGTTTATGGGCTGGCGAGCCGGCATGATGGTGGGTAGCGTGTTGCTGCTGACCGTCATGGGCACGATCGGGCTGATGGCTGCTGCCGGCATTGAACTTCAGCGGATATCGCTTGGAGCGATGATGATCGCCATGGGTATGCTGGTGGACAATGCGATTGTTGTGACCGAGGGGATGCTGACACGCATACAGCAAGGCAATAGCGCAAGGGCATCAGCCTCAGACGCGGTCGCCACCACACAATTTCCATTACTCGCCGCCACTATTATTGGTGTCGCTGCCTTTGCACCGATTGGACTCTCCGCAGACTCCACTGGCCAGTTTCTGGGCTCACTGTTCGCGGTCTGTGGTATCTCACTGTTGCTCAGCTGGGTACTGGCGATCACCGTTGTGCCCTCGCTGGGCGTGATGCTGCTGCGACCCGGTAGAGAAGCGCTCACTGAAGACCGGTTATACAGCGGTCCGGTATTCAGCAGTTATCGCGCTCTGCTGATGCTGTCGATGGGGTCGAGAGCGCTGACGACAATGATACTGCTGGGCATGATCGCGCTAAGCATCGCCGGATTTACTCAACTCAAACAGGGGTTTTTTCCAGCCACCAGTACACCCCTTTACCTGCTAGACCTCTATTACCCCCAGGGAACAGACATCAAATCTAGCGACCGGATGGCGGAACAGGTGCGGCAACGCGTAAAGGACCTTGACGGTGTGACTGAAGTGACAAGCTGGGCAGGTCGCGGGCCCATGAGATTTACCATGATTCTCCTACCCGAGCGACCAGACCCTGCCTACGCCCAATTAGTTGTTCAGGTCGACGATGTTGAACAGATGAATACCATCATGACCCAAACAATCCAGATGATTCATGAGAGCTTCCCTGAAATCCACTCCATGGTGAGGCGACTGGAATTCAGCCCGGGCACTGCGACAAAAATTGAGGCGCGATTTTATGGGGCCGATCGTGTTGTGCTCAGAGAGTTGGCCGGCAGGGCCATGGAGCACTATGTCGATAGCGACCTGAGCGATCGGAAAATTGACTGGCGTGAGCAGCGCGCTTCACTCAGTGTCAGCCCGGATGAGGCCAGAGCAAGACGCGCGGGTGTTGATATGGAGGACGTATCGAGAGCGCTTACAGCGAGTACCGTAGGAATTCCCATCGCGATATTGCGGGATGCAGATAAGCCGGTACCCGTTGTCGCCAGAATCACGCCACTGGCCGAGAGCGTCAACCAACTGCTTGAGCGAGATCTGTGGAGCGATCAACAGCAAAACTTTATTCCCGCAGGCCAAGTGGTAGCGAGTGCCGCGCTGCAAGCAGAGGATAGCTTTATTATCCGCCGTGACCGCGTGCGGGCAATTTCCGTTCAAGCGAACGCTCCGCTCGGTCAATCAGCAAATCAGGCCTTCAACGCCATTCGCACTGACATTGAATCCATATCACTTCCCCCGGGCTATGAGCTGGAATGGGGTGGAGAATATGAAGCAATGGAAGTGGCCAACGAATCCGTTATCGGCCGATTCCCGATCGCCTTGTTGGTAATGGTGATTGCCACACTGGTTTTGTTTGGAAACGTCCGGCAAACGTTGGTGACATGGCTAACAGTACCGCTGATTATGATCGGCGTTTTCCTGAGCCTGAAGATCACAGATCTCTCATTCACCTTCCCCGCCCTGCTCGGTTTGCTGAGCCTGATCGGAATTCTGATCAAGAACTGCGTGATCATGGTCGAGGAAATCAATTTTCGCTCCCGGGATTTAACGCCGAGCCAAGAGATCTTGATGGCCGCGTCTATCAGTCGTATGCGCCCCGTTTTATTGGCCGCGGGAACGACCATTGTTGGGATGGCGCCCCTGCTCAGGGACGATTTTTTCAGAGAAATGGCGGTATCGATTATGGGCGGGCTGGCATTCGGATCAGTGCTAGCACTAATGGCAGTGCCCGTTTTTTACGCGATATTTTTTCGGATTCAAAACGAAACCCCTTTGCGCGAGAAACAAACAGGCTAGCGCGCTGCCACTTTTGCTATCACCGGCCCATCGATCTGTTCGCTAAACCCTGGTAGGCCTTATACTCACTATCCTTTGGACTGCTGAGATCTTACCGGGGACGTGATGATAAGCGAGTCTGTTCTACTATTGGACGGCGGCCTGGGTCAGGAGCTCATCCATCGGAGTACCGCCGCCGCACACCACCTCTGGTCACTCCAGGTCATGTTGGACGAGCCGCAATTGGTCTCCGATATTCACCGCGATTTCTGCCACGCGGGCGCGGCAATAGCCTGTCTTAACACCTATGCGATCACCCGCGCGCGACTCACCCGCGGTGGGGTTGCCGCGCCTCTCGACACACTATTAACGCGTGCCCGCGAACTCGCACAAGCGGGTATTGTGGAGAGTAAAAAAACTGATGTGGCACTCGTGAGCAGCTTGCCCCCTCTCGTTGCCAGCTACAGCCCGGACACGGAGCTGCCTACGGAGCAAATGGTCGCCGAGTACCGAGAACTCATCGATTTACAGCGGCCCCACGTAGACGGTTTCCTCGCCGAAACCATCGCCTCGGTCAATGAAGCCAAGGCAGTGCTGAGTGCTGCCCAACAGTCCGGGTCACGGATTATGTTGGGCCTGACCGTGATGGACGATGATGGCTGTCGGTTGCGCTCGGGAGAGCCCTTGAAAGACGCGCTCGATGCCGCCGCAGCATTTGAGCCCTTGGCCATCGTGATTAATTGCTCAAAACCCGAGGCGGTCTCGCAGGCAATGCCTCTGCTGCAAAAATCTGGCGTTCCTTTTGGTGGTTTTGCCAACGGCTTCACCGCCGTTGATGACCTGAAGCCCGGTGGCGTTGTGGATGTATTGCAGGCGCGCGAGGACCTCGGTCCGGAGGCCTATGCCACACACGCCGCCAACTGGCTCGACGCCGGCGCTACGGTGATCGGCGGATGCTGTGAGGTGGGTCCGGCGCATATCCAAGTCCTGAAGGGACTGATTGAGCAGCGCGGTTTGCGACGTATGCGGTGGTCAGATCTCACTGCCCGCTGACTGCCGGAACCGTCGCAGACAAGCAGGCTTAAAAAGGCCGTTTGGGCCGCCAAAAATTCACAAAGTTGTTGCTTGCGGGCCAGCAGTTTCAGGGCAAAATGCGCGCCTCTCTGGATAACCTGAAACTGTAGCTGAGCGCGCATTATGAGCACCCTGCGGCCCGTCTCGTCATTGCTGTTAACAACAGCCTTTCTGCTGGCCGGACACGGCCTGCACATGACGTTTTTGCCCCTGCGGGCCAGCGAGCTGGGGTTGTCCCAAACGTTAATTGGCTTGAGTGGGTCAGCCTACTTTTTCGGATTTCTGACTGGCGCGCTGGTCATCCCCCCCATTATTGCCCGTGTCGGTCATATCCGCAGTTTCACTGCATTGCTCGCCATATTTTTATCCAGCTTCCTGTTCTTAAGCCTTGTCGATGACGGCATCTTTTGGGTGCTGGTGCGCTTCGTACTGGGTGCCGTCATGTGCGGTTCCTACACGGTGATCGAGAGTTGGCTCGCCGAGCAGAGTGACCGCTCAAATCACGGTCGCGTGTTGTCGGTTTATACCGCGATTGTTCTGGGCTCGATGGCAGTGGGGCAATACCTGCTCGGCCTCACCGATGCTAACCCGCTCTACCCCTTCATTCTGGTCTCATTACTCGTGGGGCTGGCAATCGTACCCGTCAGTCTTACACGCTCGCTCGCGCCGGCCCCCGTACCGGCAACACGCTTCGATTTCTTCAAGCTCTACCGTCGTTCGCACACCGCGTTTGCGGGCGCTCTCGGATCCGGCGTCGTGATGGGCGGATTCTGGAGCTTGGGAGCCATCTATGCCTTAGGCGTCACCAACGACCCGGGGTTTGTGCCCACCTTTATCGCCGCCAACATTATTGGTGGTGCTTTGGCGCAGTATCCGATCGGCATGGCGTCGGACCGCATTGATCGTCGTTATGTCCTCGCAGCGCTCTGCGCCTTGAGCGGTATTTCTGCCTTCGGCTTGATGCTCGCCAGCTCGCAGCAAGCCCTATTGTTCGGCGCTTTTGCCTTCGGTGCTTTCGCCAACTCTTTATATGCCGTCTCACTCGCCAAGGCCGCGGATAATTCAAAGCGTGAGGAATTTGTCACCATCGGCTCTTCAGTGTTGCTGCTGAACGCATTGGGCTCTGCCAGCAGCTCGCTGGTGATTGGCTGGGCCATGCGCAGCATGGGCGACGGCGCGCTATTTGCCTTGGTAGGGATCGCGAGTGTCGTCACCGGCGTCTTCATTATCTTGCAGCCCCCGGGACGCACTGCAGTCACCATCGAAGAGCAAGGCGCCTTTATCGCTGCAACATCGGCGATGGCTCCGGCTGCTTTCGATCAAGACCCTCGCTCTGACGAGGAGGTCGAGTACGAGCCGGTCGCGCCCATCGATGACGAACTCGACGCACCGCTGGAATTTACCGAGACCGACTTCACCAGAGCAGCTGCCTGATCTCTCGGCGGGCAGTCGATTAAGCGTTTGCGAGTGGGTAAATGACCCGCTGCCGCATCGGCGCGACCGAGGTCATTTGTGCTCGACGAAGCGGCGGTATCCAGAGCGCCTTTA
>JAYNNB010000086.1:5417-7822 GCA_038112515.1 Luminiphilus sp. | reverse complement strand
GTGAAGAGCAGATCTGGGCGGGCTCCCGGTCGACCTTCCCCTCAGAGGATGCCAGGCAATGGTTCGAAGCCATGCGCGATAAAGGCTGGACCGCACCGACCTGGCCAACCGAGTACGGTGGCGGCGGACTGAGCTCAGACGAGGCCCGGATACTGGAGCAGGAAATGGCGCGGCTTCAGTGCCGACCGCCACTCTACGATATGGGACTGTGGATGTTGGGTCCCGCTCTGCTGACTTACGGCACACCCGACCAAAAAGCACTTCACATCCCCCGGATCGTGCGGGGTGAGGTGCGATGGGCGCAGGGCTATTCGGAGCCCGGCGCAGGTTCTGATCTCGCCAGCCTATCTACCCGTGCTATCGACAAGGGCGATCACTTTGTAGTGTCCGGCACCAAGATCTGGACAACCCGCGCTGACGTCGCCGACTGGATATTTTGCCTGGTCCGTACCGACCCCGACGCTTCGAAGCGCGAGGGCATCACCTTTCTGCTCATCGACATGGCAAGCGAGGGCGTCTCGACCCGGCCCATCCCTCTGATAAGCGGCGAGTCTGAGTTCTGTCAGACGTTTTTTGATGAGGTGAAGGTGCCACGGGAAAATCTGGTCGGCGAACTCAATGGTGGTTGGGAAGTGGCCAAGGAGCTCCTCAAGCACGAGCGAAAGTTGATGGCGACCATGGAAGCCATCACCGAAAAGGTCGATGTGGGGTTGGTCGATCTGGCCAAATCGCGCCTCGAACTCTCCGAGGCGGGCGAGATTGTCGATGGCGATCTCCGCTCACGAATCGCAACACATTTGATGCACGCTGACGCGCTCCATCATCTCAATGAAACCATTTATCGCGGCATGAAGGCGGGACAACTCGACCCTGCCCTACCCCTCACGCTGAAGTACATCGGCACGACAGAACAACAACGAAAAGACGAGCTCATGCTGGAAATACTGGGCTCAGACGGCCTCGCCATGACAGGCACCGACTCGGTAGAGCAGGAACGTATGGTGCGCAATTGGGCCTACAACAAAGCGCATACGATTGCCGGTGGTACTTCGGAAATACAGCTCAACATCATCGCTCGGCGCGGTCTCGGGTTGCCGGAATAGGAAGGCGAAGATCATGATTCTCAACGATGAGCAACGCATGCTTCGCGATACCATCGCGGACTTCCTGTCCAAAGAATCGCCTATCGAAGCGCTGAGAGCGTTGCGCGACGCCGAGCCCGACCTCGCCTGGGAGCCATCGCTGTGGTCAGGTCTGCGCGAACTAGGTGCGCCTGCCGTGGCCTTCCCCGAGGCGGAGGGCGGCCTCGGATTCGGCCAAGTTGGCATGGGAGCCCTGATGCTGGAGACGGGGCGCACCCTGTGCGCGAGTCCACTGCTGTCGAGCGCCATCCATGCACAAGCCGTCATCCGGCATTGCGCAAGCTCGGACCAAATCGAGCGGCGCTTACCCGGCTTATTGAGCGGCGACATCGTCGCCAGTGTCGCGATGCAAGAAGGCAGTCAGTTTCACCCTGCTCCCCGCAGTACACGCCGGGATGGCAACAACCTCAACGGGGACAAATCACTGGTCATGGATGCAGGCGCGGCTGACTACCTGCTGATTTCGGCACTAGACCAGTCGGATCAACTCTGCATCGCGGTGGTACCAACTAGCGCACCAGGCATGACCATCCAATCGCAAAGACTCATGGACGGGCGCCAATACGGGTCCGTGGCGCTACGAAACGTCGAGGTCGAGGAATGGCTTGAGGGTGACGCATTGGATCAGGGTTTCACGCGGGCGCTCGATGAGGCCACAATCATGCTCTGCTGTGAGATGCTGGGCGCCAGCCGGGAGCTGCTGGAACGCACCGTTGCCTATCTCCAGGAACGCGAACAGTTCGACGTCAAAATCGGGACGTTTCAAGCGCTGCAACATCGCTTAGCCACCGCCTACTGCGAGCTGGAGTTGGCGGCAGCATCCGTCTTCAATGCCTTACTGGCAATGGACAAGGGTGAACCGATACTGTCTGAGCACGCCAGCAAGGCCAAAGCCCTCGTCGGCGACATTTTGCAGCTCCTCTCCAACGAAGCGGTGCAAATGCATGGCGGCATGGGCGTGACCGACGAGATGGATATCGGGTTGTTTCTCAAGCGCTCGAGAACCTGTAATCAACTCTTCGGTAACAGCGCTTTTCACCGCAACCGATTCGCCACGCTGCGTGGATTCTGATGACCGCATCCCACCGCGTGCATCTGGTGTACTTTGGTAGCCCGGCGCCTTCTGCGGCAGAAGCCGTGCGACTGGCCGCCCAGTTCGAGGCGCCACGCGGGGTGATGCTTGCTCGTTACGACCACCATAGTGCCCGTGCCGACCAATGGCGACGCGACCCGCTAAATCTCAACCCACAAGGTCGGATTGCC
>JAYNNB010000086.1:0-5317 GCA_038112515.1 Luminiphilus sp. | reverse complement strand
TCGACGGCATTGCCGAGGAGACATTTCCGATAGAGGCGGCAGAGTCCGCGGCAGCGTTTTTTGCCGCAAAAAACGACTCCGCCCTGTTAAAAACCAATGTGGCCAGGCTACTCGAAAGCAGTCGCCGGTTTATCGACTTTGATACGTTAAGCGTCGCGCATTTCACCGAGCAGCGACTGCACTGAAGGAGAGCTTCCATGACGGTTCCACTCAACAAAAAAGTGGCGCTCATTACCGGCGCGGGTCAGGGGGTGGGACAAGGTATTGCCCTTTCACTGGCCAAACGCGGCGTGCGGGTGATCGCCGTGGGTCGGACTCTCGAGAAGTGTGACGAGACCTGCGCACAGATCACAGAACGCTTTGGCACAGAGTGCCGGGCGCTGGAGTGCGATATCGGCAATCTGGAAACGTTGGACGCCCTCGTCGCAGAAGCCCACAGCACCTTTGGTCGTCTCGATATCCTCGTGAATAACGCGGTTTCGACCCAACCCCGTCCACTGATGAAGCAAAATCTCGACGCGTTTCAACAGAGTCTGCGTGTCGGGCCGATCGCGACCCTAAGGCTGATGCAACTGGTCCAGCCACTGATGTTGGAGCACGGAGAGGGTCATATTATTAATCTCGCCAGTACTGCGGCGATGCGTTGGGACAACGCGCGCTACGGGGCCTATGCGGCGGAAAAAGAAGCCATTCGCGCCCTTTCCCGCGGCGCAGCCTGCGAGTGGGGCCCACTCGGTATCCGCACCAATGTGATCCTGCCCCACGCCAAGTCCCCCGCGCTTGCGGGCTGGGCAAAAGCCAATCCCGAAGAAGCCGCAGCGTTTGAAGCATCGATACCACTGGGCCGCATCGGCGACTGTGAGCAGGACATCGGGGAATTTGTGGCGCTGCTCTGCTCGCCCGAGGCGAGCTACGTCAACGGCCAAAGCATCGCGTTAGATGGCGGGCAGGCAAATCTCGGGTAAACGGTTAGGGGCAATTTCTAAACCCGTTATTGACCGTTCGGCCTGCAGGAGAGCTTCTCAATCATCAAACCCTTATTCAGGGTTCACCAAAAACTGCCCATACCAGCGGCGCAGCTTGGCAAAGGGGCCGTCACCGTCGCACAGCATGGGCTTCTCCAAATAGCGCTTGTGAGCCCAAATAATCATGTCCTCTTCCATCTGCTGACAGATATTCTGGATAATCGCTTTGCCCACCGTTTTGCCCAAGGTATCAAGAGTCGCTTTGGGCTGGATAAAAGCGTAATGCGCACGGGTTTTTTCAGGGCCGATCGGTGTCACGTTGGCCATCAATACCGTGTCGTAAATACCGGAGAAGCGCACCACCGATAGGCCGGGACCCCGATTGGCATTTTCAATCGCGCCCTCGATAACGCCTTTGGGAGTGGGGTTGCGGGTTTTGAGAAATCCCCTTCGCGTCACCCCGTCAAACTCCAGCACCTCAGCATCTGGCACGTCATTCGTGCCGTGCACAAAATGAAAATGCGCGGGGTCCACCGCATTCTCCGCCATTTCCTGCATGTGGACATCAATGTCCCACTGGTAGATATCAAGGTCAGACCAATCGGCCTGATCGGGCTGCGCTTCCACAATGACTTCGGGCTCAAAGGTCGGGGCAATTTTTTCAGGGTGATACCAGACGAGAATTGTCTGATTAATCTCGCGCACCGGCCAACAAGCAATGACCTGCTCACCCTTGGCAACACGGGGCGGCATGTTTTTGGCGTATGGCACATGTGTGCATTTGCCATCGCCATCATAACGCCAACCGTGAAAAGGGCATTCTATGGACTCCCCCACCACCCGGGAGCCACCTCCCGCCTGATCACGAATGCCGTACCCGAGGTGGGCGCCCATATGCGGACAGTAGGCATCCAGCACCTTGACGGCACCCGATTCCGTGCGAAAGATCACCAAATCCTGATCGAAATACCGTAGCGGCTTTGACTCCCCCACCCCGAGGTCGCGGGAATACAACACCTGAAACCAACCCCACGGCATCGGCAAGGGACATCGTGGCGCTGCATCACTGGCTATTAACATCGTTTCTCGCTCCTCGACTAGGCGCGTACGGCGGCGCCGCCATCAACGCCGAGAATTTGCCCCGTGATAAACGAGGCCCGATCAGACAGTAAAAAGCAAACCGCCTCGGCGATCTCTTCGGGCTCACCCAGGCGACGCATCACCGCGGCGCGCAGGAGTCCCTCAGCAATTTTCGGCTGCTCCGCCATATATTTCTCGACACCCGGCGTCCGAACAACCCCTGGGCTGACCGCGTTAATGCGAATCCCCTTGTGGCCATACTCAGAGGCAGCGCTCATGGTTAAAGTGTTGACGCCGCTCTTTGCCGCCGCATAGGCGGTATTGTAAGGCTGACCCCGCAACGAGGCGTTGGACGAAATATTGACGATGCTACCTGCGCCCCGTGCCAACATGGCTTCTATTTGATATTTCATACACAAAAACGTATTGGTCAGGCACAAAGCGAGGGTTTCGTCGAAAACGGATTGCTCATAGGTATGGATGAGTCCAGAGCCGCGACTGACCGCCGCGCTGTTACATGCGATATCGAGCGTACCAAAATGCGTCACGGCTGATTGCACCATCGCTTTGACTGCCGACTCATCGCTGACGTCGGTTTGGGAGGCGATCGCCTCGCCCCCAGCCGACTCAATCAGGCTGACTGTCTCTGCCGCGGTATCTTTATTCAGATCCGCCACCAGCACCCGAGCGCCTCTGGCAGCCATCGCCAGCGCTATTGCGCGTCCGATTCCAACCCCGGCACCCGTGACAATTCCCACTTTGTTTTGTAACTCGGTCACCCGACTCTCTCACTTTCATGAATTGGCAAATTCAGCACGACCGTTGGCTGACCTGAGGCCAGCACCCACAAAGCAAATCCTGGAATCTACTCTGCATCACCGATACGGACGAATCATAAAATGACACAATACCGTACTGTAGGCGTGGCGTTTTATACCCTACCGCGTTGGCCGCAGCGACGCACAATAGGACTATGACGCAACAGCGAGAGAACGTTAGGGCATAAAGCTATCGTGTCCTCTTCAATCAGCCCACTACACCCTCGGAAGACACTGAGCGAGGATTTGAATGATCACAGATGCATTTCGACTCGATGGAAAAGTCGCCCTGATCACGGGTTCCAGCAAAGGCATTGGCGCAGGAATCGCCACGGCGTTTGCGGAGGTAGGCGCCGACATCGTGCTGCTGGCACGTTCTGAGGAGGCCCTTACGGAAGTCGCTGAGCAGGTTCGTCAATCAGGCCGCGAGGCGCTGGTCGTGTCCTGTGATATCACCGACGACGGGGCGATTAAAAACGCCATCGAGGCGGTGGAAAATCATTACGGCAAACTCGATATTCTGGTTAACAATGCCGGCGGACCCGGCAAGGGCTACGGTTCGCTAGAACAAGTTGACCGTGCTCGCTTTGACCACACCATAAGCATGAATCTCAGCTCGGCTTACGCATTGACTCATCAGGCTTTGCCACTGCTTCGCGCTGCGCCCGGAGCCGCTATCGTCAATATTTCCTCTGCGTTGGCGTGGATGGTTGACCGGCATTTTGCCGCCTACGGGGCGGCCAAAGCGGGCATGGAGCAGATGACGCGCATCCTCGCTTATGAGCTGGCACCTGAAATCAGGGTCAATGCGGTGTCCCCGGGCGCCATTGAAACGCCCAGCACGGCGTTCATCACTCAAAATCCCGAATTACTCGAGAAGACCGTGCGCTGGATACCCCAGGGGCGACTGGGGCAACCCGCTGACATCGCCTTGGCAGCACTCTATCTCGCGTCTCCGGCAAGCAGCTTTGTCAGCGGTAAAGTCCTGGAGGTCGATGGAGGTATGGCGGCGCTCCCGGGCAGTGCGATCGAGGCTAATCTGTGATCTCCGGTAGCAACACGCTTGGGTTAGCAGACACCGCTCGGGACAGGACGCCGAGGCCATGAGCAAATACGTCTTGACGGGAGGGACAACCGGTATCGGCGCCGCAACGCGTGATCAATTGGTGCAACTCGGACACGAGGTGATTAATCTCGATATCCGCGAGGGCGACTACCTTATCGACTTCAGTAACATCGAAGACTCAATCGCCACCCTGGCGCAGATTAGTGCTGCAATTGGTGCCATTGACGGCATTGTGACGTGTGCCGGCGTAGCGTCGCACTTTCCCGATAAAGAAAAAATCCTGGACATCAATTTCTGGGGCACAGTGAATGTCATTACCGCCCTGCAGCAAAATCTTTGCGACGGTGCGCGCATTGTGGCGATTAGTTCCAATTCGGCGCCACAGTGCCGGCGTCCCGACCTCATCGAGGCCATGCTCGAACTTGATCGCGCCCGCGCCCACGACCTAGCAACGGATCTGACAGGACACGATTGTTACGCCGGTAGCAAACAGGCCGTTGCGCGCTGGGTCAGACAACAAGCCCCCAGCTATGCGCGCCGAGGTGTGGGTATCAATGCAATAGCGCCCGGATACATCGAAACGCCGATGACGCAGGCCGTAGCGGAAAGTGAGCAGTATGGGGACGCCATCAAAGCTTTTGTGGAATCCATTCCGCTGGGGCGCGCGGGCCAACCCGAAGACATTGCCGCGCTGATCACCTTTCTTTTGTCGCCAAGCGCTGCTTTTATTGCCGGGTCACTGATCTATGCCGACGGGGCCCATGATGCGGTATTCCGGCCAGATTTAGCGCCCTAACAGCGCCGCCCGGTTACGCCTGACTGACGGGCGGCATCCACTTAATGTGCAGACACAAAAAAGCCCGCTTTATCAGAGCGGGCTTTTTCATTCACTCGTCACATTAGTGTCGATACGTGAAGTCCACACCGTAGGTTGCGGGCGCGCCGTACTGATGGGCATTCAGACCCAAAGCCGGACCGTAGTTAAAGCCGAATGCCCGGTACTCCTCATCTGTGATGTTCATGCCCCAGGCAGCGACGCTGATCGTGCCGCCGGATTGCAGTTCAAGATCCCAGGACAGTCGCGCATTCATCACAACGCGGTCTTGGTTTTCCAGAATCTCAAAAGCAACCGGCAGATCTGGCACGCCGCCTTGCTTGTAAACACCCGTCGCGACCGGCACCGAGTTGGTCTCAGACTGCCAGGCACCGTTCACAGACAACGTGACCGAGCTGGCGCCCATCTGCAGGAACTGCCAATCCACGCTGAATGACACCTGGTCATCCGGACTCATGCCTCGCTTCGCAATATCATCGAGGGCGAGATAGTTATTGGAAGTTGTTACGCCAGGATAACGATCAAAGTCGCCATCGATGTGTGTGTAGTTGAC
>JAYNNB010000085.1:4067-7896 GCA_038112515.1 Luminiphilus sp. | reverse complement strand
TTACCCGCTATGCGCCAAAAAAGATTGTGCTCTACGTGGGCGATAACGACGTCGCACGCGGCAAGTCGGCCGACGCGGTGTTCGCTGATTATCTCAAACTCGTAGCCATGATTCGGCGAGATCTACCCGAGGCCGAGCTACACTTTATTTCGGTGAAGCCCAGCAAGGCACGCTGGGACTATTGGCCAGTAATGGTCGAGGTGAATCGCCGGGTGGCAGAGCACGCGGCAACCGATCCGCAATTGGGCTATGTGGATCTCGCGTCCCCGCTCCTGGTGGAGGGTGAGCCGGGGCCTTTTTATATCTTTGACGGGCTTCATCTGAACGCTGCGGGCTACGAGCATTGGCGCAAAGTGATGGCGCCGATCATCGCCCAGTGGTGATCTGCTAGAGCTCGTTTTCAAGCGGGAAGATCCGCATCAACCCCCACACAAAGCGGTTCCACCAGGTGGTGCCCGGATCTTTGTTGAGCTCTACCATCTCGCCGCCCACCTCTCCGGACCAGATCAGCTTGTCCTCCGAATCCAGTGATAAGCGCCAAGCGGCATCGGGCGCGAAGTCCCGCGCCATTTCCTCGAGTACTTCGGCAGCAAAGCCCGGGTGGTCCACAATCAGCGCAATCTCCGAGTTCCATACCCGTGAGCGCGGATCCATGTTGTAAGAGCCGATCACCGCAATCCGTTCGTCCACGACCATGGCCTTGGTGTGCAGGCCGGCCCGCGCATCCTCGCCGACCCGGTCGAGGTAAGCCGCGAGGCTGCCATTACTCTGGACTTCGTAAAGCTCAACCCCGGCTTCGATGAGCCGCTTGCGGTAGGGCACATAAAACGCGTGCACCGAGTTGTGGTTGTTCGACTGTGCCGAGTTGGTGAGTATCTTTATGTTCACCCCGTCGGCGTGGAATGCCTCCAGATTACCCATGGTCGGCCCGTTGGGGATCAGGTAAGCCGTTTGAATCACTGCGGACTCGCTCGGTTTTACCGAGGGATCCTGTGCCAGCGCCATAAAGGCCGAGTCGGGTTGCTCGCTGCTGCGGTCGGGTCGATCCACAATTACCCGCGCGTCGGTCCAGAGTAACTCATCGGACAAGGCGTCCAGCCAGACCTGCGCAGCCTCAGCGGGATCTTGTTCGCGCTCATCCGCGGGGCGTATCTGCGCCCGCGCTGCCGCCAACTCTGACGTTTGTGCGATGGTTGGCATCTGTTCCGGGTTGCTGTTCAGTGCAGCAACGGGGATCGCGAGCTCCGCATTCCAAAAAAGATCAAAAGCCCCACCGGCATCGGCGGCTACGTCGCCCACGGCAATGGCATCCATGTCCTGAAAGTTGAAGCTCGCGTCTCGACCAAAGTACTCATCGCCAATATTGCGGCCACCGAGCACTGCCGCTACGCCGTCGACCAAAAAGATCTTGTTGTGCATGCGGTAGTTGAAAGTGGATTTTCTGAGCGCGTAGTTCACCTGTTTGGCGGCCCCGCGATTACCCATGGGATTGAACAGCCTCACCTCGACATTGGGGTGGGCATCAAGCGTTTGGTAGGCGGTATCACGGCCGGAGTGATAGATATCGTCGAGCAGTATGCGCACCCGCACGCCGCGGTCAGCCGCCTGCAATACCTCGTGGGTGAGCGCCAGGCCGCTGCTGTCTCCCTGCCAGAGGTAATACTGAATATCGAGGGTGGCGGTGGCAAGGGCGGCGAGGTGCAACCGGCTCTGCAACGCCTCGCTTGGGTCGGCCAACAGGTGAACGCCCGAGTCCGGCTGTGAGGTGGCCAGCGTGACCAGCAGCGAGGCCGTTGGTATGCGGTCGTCAAATTGGCTGGTGGATTTCTCCGCAACCTGCGGCGCCGAGGCGCAGGCGGTTAAAAGTACGCTCAATAACAGTGCCAAACACCTGCGCTGTGCGCGACTGTATTTAATATGCTCGTGTGAAAAAAAGGAGACAGGAGTCTCTCTCGGCATGCACGAAGTGGTATTAACGAAGCGATTGATGGAAGCCGATGAAGTTGACGGAAGGGGCATGTGTGTTCCGAGTTTAGGGTGTCGCCGAGAGTCAATCTATTGTCATCGTGCGTCAAGAAAGATGTATTGTCACCACCTAGACTTCTGCGGTTATTGCACAGTATTTCCGGCTCAAACATAAGAATTTCCAATTATTTGAGGGAAGCATCTATGAACTCTCCGAGCAGACACAAACTAACGTTTGACCACGCCGCCATCTGGGTGGAGGACATGGAGAAAACCGTCAGTTTTCTTACGGATATTGTGGGCTGGCGCCGTCATCCGATGGTGGTCGAAGTTAGTGCCGATGATCCAACCGTCGGCGGCATGCATGCTGTATTTGTAGACGCCAACGGATTGTGGTTGGAAATGATTTTGCCAACCTCCGAGGGCCCTGGAATGGACATTCTCAGACAGGTGGGTGACGGCGCTATTGTAGAGATCAATTTTGAGGCCGAAGACTATGAGGCCACGCTTGAAAGTATGCGAGCCCGCGGTATTACCATGCTCGCTATGGATGGCTCGCCGATAGGCGAGGATGGTGGACGAATCGATGAGGGAGTTGCTGGCGTTGAAGGTACGCACGAGACAGGCCAGAGAATAGCGTATTGGCCCACTGATATTTCTCGGGGTACAACGGTGGAAATTTATGAGGTCCTCAAGGGGGATGAGACAAACCTGCTTTACATTCGCGATCAGCAATGGTCGGAGGAATATAAGAATCCAGCTGGCCCCAGGATTAGTCACGTTTCGATAGTTGTAGCGGACCTCGAGAAGAGTGCGAGTTTTTATACCGATGTCATGGGGTTGAGGCGCCATTCGGCAGAGTTCGAGATAGACGCCAGCGCTAACGAGGGGGTCGGTGGAATGAAGGCTTGTTTCATCGACACCAACGGCGTGTATCTGGAGCTATTCCAGCCGACGGGTGAGGGTCCGCTTAACGATCTTCTGGAGACCAAAGGAGATGGATACATTGCAGAGCTGATCGCTGAGGTCGATGACATTGCGCTTTACTTTGATCAGGTCAAGGCAAAAGGCATTCACCTGGCGGGGCTCGATGGGCAACCGTTGGACGAAGATGAAAAATGCATTGTGATCCAGCCTCATGGAGACAAGATCGCTTATTTCCCATCCGCGGTGAGTTGTGGATTGACGATAGAGGTCGTAGAACGAGGTCCAAAAGAGACCAGTATTTTGCACAAATTACATGGCTGACTCAGAGCGTCATCGATCTGATGCGCTTCGGTTAACACCCTAAACACGGTCATGCCTCAGAGAGCTGATACCCCTTACCGTTTTCTCGCTTAGGTGTATCGCTACCTCAAAGGCGCCGTGGCACCCAATGGAAATCATTTGTCGCTCAATGACAAGCGGGGCGAAAGGGGGGAGCGTACCGTCATGGCAGTGATGGTATGCCGAAAACCCTTTGACAGTTGTTTGGAGAGAGAAATGAACGACACCCAATCCAAGTTCGGTCGCCTTTCGCCTGATAAATGGGGTGAGACCATGCCAGCGCACAGCGCTTCGTATACCCGGGGACCCTGGTATTACCGCGACACCGAAGCCATTATGCTGACGTATCTGACCGACGAGGATGCAGCGCTCGATATATTGCCGTCTGATTTGGAGTTGGTGCAGCCGGCGACGGCTTTTATGGTGCTCGAGATCAACAATATCACCAACAGTGGCGGCCCCTATGGCGAGGTCTACACTGGAATCCTGGCGATGTTTGAGGGCCAGGTTTACGGTTATACCAATGCGGTCTATGTCACTACCGAGAATGCGCTGACTCAGGGACGCGAGATCTGGGGCTTTGGAAAGAAGATGGCTC
>JAYNNB010000085.1:0-4057 GCA_038112515.1 Luminiphilus sp. | reverse complement strand
GTACTGGAGAGGTGGAAGGGGTCGTGGAAGTTCACGATGGGTTTGTTGCAGCTCGGACCATTATGCGTCCGGAGAGAAACGAGTCGGCGTCGATTTTAGAGGAGCTCCCCTTAGCGGTACTGAAGGTCATCCCTGATGTGGCGGGGGGCGCCAAGCCTGCGATCGCCCAGCTCAATTCAGTCAGTTTTACTGGAGTGCCGCACAAGGGCCCCGACGGGAAAGACGAACTCTACAGTGGATCGGCGCAGATGGAGGTGAGTCCAATGTCTGACCTGAATCTCCCTGTATTGCAAATTGTTGATGCTAAGTACATGAGAATGACCGCTGACCTTCCTTACGGGAAGGTACTCAAAACTTATTAATACTGCCGCGGTACCCATGGTTTTAGCATGTTAGTAGTCGGGTAATTCGCGTGGACGTAGGGTTACTCATCCCGCTGGCAGCGCCTTTTGCCTCTCGAGAGTTTGTGGAACTGCTAGGCCGCAATGCCGAGAGTTGCGGGTTTACTACTTTGTGGGTGGGCGAGCATGTCGTCGTTCCAGATGAGTGGGAGTCGCTATACCCCGCGAGCCAGGATGGAAACATTCCTGATGCGATTCGTAAGGGGGAGTTAGATCCCCTCACCACACTCTCTTACCTCTCCGCGATAACCAAAAACTTGAGATTGGGCGCTTGCTGTAACGTAGCGCAACGTAACCCAGTGTATACCGCTAAAGAGGCGGCCAACGTCGATTGGTTGTCGGGTGGACGACTCGAGTTCGGAGCTGGAGTGGGTTGGGCGGCAGAAGAATTTCAAGCCTGCGGTATTCCATTTGAAAATCGCGGTAGCCGCGCCCGCTCGCACCTTCAGGTGATGCAGCGACTCTGGGCCAGCGGAGTGGCGGAATATGAGGACGAGTTTTATTCGTTACGCCCGAGCCTTCTGTATCCGAAGCCAGTCCAAGCACCTCGAGTGCCAATTCATATTCTCGGTGACTCTAACGCCGCTCTTCTCCGCGTTGCTGATTTTGGTGACGGGTTCTTACCGTTGGAGATAGAGCCCGCTGATCTCGAAGCCAAATTGACAAAGCTTGACGGTCTCTTGGCTGAGCGCAGTCGCAAAAGAGATGAGATCACCGTTTCGGTAATTCCTCCTTCTCACGACCTCGATCTCGAAAAAGTCAGGCGTTACCAAGATGCAGGTGCAGATCGAATAATCATCATGAGATTCGTCAGCAACCTGAATGAACTTGTATCAACGATCGATCGGTTGGCAGAGCAGTTCGTTGTGCCCGCAGCAAGCTTGTAGGGAAAGTCTCCCAGTCTGTGGCACGTGAAGTCAATTCAATGTCACCGGTTGTGAAGTAGGTTGTGTGATGGGGTGATACCGTTTCAGCTCAAGGAATTTTTTATAACTGACTAAACGAAGGCATTTGCTTAGGCAAATGGTCAGGGGGATAAAATGCAAAAAAGCCAGCCCAAGAAATACTTTCAAAATCTCATATCCCTAAATGTGATGTCCGCGCTGACTTTTTGCGGTGTCATTGTGGGGTTCAGCCCGTCTCCGGCGCTGTCGCAAATGTTGGAAGAGGTTTTGGTCACAGCGCAGAAGCGGGAGCAAAGTATTCAGGATGTCGGTGTATCTGTTACTGCATTCACCGGCGATCAGCTGACAAGTTTGGGCTTTACTAATTCAATTGACATCATCGCTCAAACTCCCGGACTTGAAGTGTCAGGTGCGGGCGGCGGCTCGATTAATTCCTTCACTATTCGCGGTGTGACTCAAAATGATTTTGCGGCTTCGCAAGAAGGCCCGGTAGCTGTCTACGTTGATGATGCCTACATCAGTACCAATGTTGTGACGGGTTTCAGTCTATTTGATCTTGCGCGAGTAGAGGTGTTGCGGGGACCACAGGGAACTCTTTTTGGTCGAAATGCCACCGGTGGATTGATCCACTACATTTCCCAAGGCCCCACTCAAGAATCGGAAGGGTTTATTGATGTGGAGCTGGGTGAAGATTCGCGTAGAAGAGTTGAGGTGGCTGTGAGCGGTCCCCTGAGCGATACGGTGGCTGGCCGCCTGTCCGGCGTTTATAACAAGAGGGATGGGTTAATAGAAAACGATATTGGCCCAGATATGATGAGCCGGGACGATTTTTCGATTCGCGGCCAATTACTGTTTAATCCGTCTGACGATCTCAGTGTGCTATTGAAAGCGCAATACAGTGACGAGGACTCGATAAGAGGCGGGTATGCGCACACGCTGTCCTACAACGGCGCTTACGTCACGGATCCGAGTGCCACAGACTTCTTTGGCTATCGAAGTGAGGGCGGCACCTGGAACCAGTCAAATGATTTTGCGGGAGTATTTCAAGCTGAAGCCACCAATCTTTCATTAACAGTCAATTGGGATACTGGTGCTGCTACATTTACCTCGATTACCAATTATCAAGATATTGATCATGTGTACGGAGAGGATGCAGACGCATCCCCCTACGACATCTACAACTACATGGGAACCACTGATGTGAAGCAGTTCTCCCAAGAATTTCGCTTAAGTTGGGATGGGGAGCGATCTCGTTCGGTGGTCGGCTTGTTTTACCTAAATATCGATGGTGAGTATGGCACTGAGCAATCCGGCGACGCCTACTTTGGAACTGGAGTCGGATATCCGGCCGGCACGTCGGAAGTTGTTCTAGCGGACCAGGAAACGGTTACATACGCAATATTTGGGCAGACAGAGATAGACCTCTCTGATGCGCTGATGCTGACCCTTGGCCTTCGGTACAACTATGATGACAAGGAGTATGAGTTTTCCTCGTCTGATATCTATTACAGTCAGGGGGGTAACTTCGATTACGCCGACAGTTTTTCAGACGGCGATTGGTCCGGGAAGGTGCAGCTTGACTATCGACCGAGCGAAGACTGGCTAATCTATGCTGGCATCAACCGAGGTATTAAGTCCGGCGGCTACAATTTGCCTCTGTTTCCAATTGCCGCAAATGACTTTAAGTTCGATGGGGAGACGTTGACCTCTTTTGAGGTTGGAGTGAAAGGCAATCTCACGCCGACAACCCGTTTGAATGCCTCTGTTTATCGTTACGATTATGAAGATTATCAGGCCTATTCATTCGATGGATTCGCCACATTCCTCTTCAATGCCGAAGCAGAGATGACAGGAGCGGAAATTGAGCTGGTCTCCAGCCCAGTTGACGGGCTGGACATCCTCATAGGAGCATCTTTTTTAGATGCTGAAGTTACCAACGTGCCGCTCTCTATATCGGCCGCTGGCAAAGAGGATGCAGTCCTCGCGCCCGATCTGTCTTTTAACGCTTTGATTCGCTACCGCTGGGAAACGTCTATGGGCGCGGTCGCGATTCAGTTAGACGGTAACTGGAAGGACGATCACAAATTCAACTTATCCTATACGCCAGTGATTGAAGAGAAGGCTTACGGAGTGGCGAATGCCAGCATCAGCCTGACCAGCGCGGATGAACGGTGGTCGGCTCGGTTGTTTGTGAGAAATCTCACAGACGAAGAGTATCGATCGTACGCCTTTGATAGCTCGGGCTACTTTGGATCGATAGAGGATGTCCCGGGACTGGAGCGTTGGGTCGGTGGTAGCGTGCGTTATAAATGGTGACTTTCGCCGCGCCTTTGCAGTTAGTCGGTGCGGGGATTTCGAAAGCTGTTGGGACTGCGCCCAGTCCAACGGCGGAAAGCGCGAGAAAACGCACTGATGTGGGAATAGCCGAGCAAAAAGGCAACCTCGGTTAAAGGCATGTTAGTGTTTTCGATGTAACGCACCGCCAGCTTTCTGCGTATCTCATCTGCAAACTCATTGTAGAGCACGCCTTCTTCAGCTAACCGCCTCTGAAGCGTTCGCTTGGTCATGAATAGGGACGCTGCTATGTCTCCGATATTTGGCACGCCGCTACTCAGAGATCGCGCAACAGCACTGCCCACTCTGGCCACTAAATCCTCTTCTTCAATAAAAGACTCCAGTACTTTTTCCAAGTGACTTTCCAGAACCTCGAATAGTCTGGCATCAGCATTTACGATCTCTCGATCGAGCAAA
>JAYNNB010000084.1:0-7908 GCA_038112515.1 Luminiphilus sp. | reverse complement strand
AATTTCGTCACCGGTACGATCGAGAAAGCCTGTGTTGATGAACACCACACGCTCACTGGCGCGACGGATACATTCGGCGAGGTTGACGGTGGTGCGCCGCTCCTCGTCCATGATGCCGACTTTGAGGGTGTTGCGTGGCAACTGGAAGAGGTCCTCGATTTGCGAGAACAGTTCGACGGTGAGGCTGACCTCATCCGGGCCATGCATCTTGGGCTTAACGATGTACATGGACCCCGTTCGCGAGTTTTTAAGATCGCCGGCGCCTTTTAGGTCGTGCAGCGCGCAGAAGGTGGTGAAAAGTCCGTCCATAAAGCCTTCGGGGATCTCGTTGCCCTCAGCGTCGAGAATGGCGGGATTGGTCATGAGGTGACCCACATTGCGCACAAAGAGCAGGCTGCGGCCAGGCAGTGTCAGGGTGCCGCCGTCGGGCGCGGTGAATTGCCGGTCGGGGTTCAGGCGTCGGGTGAGGGCTTTATCCCCTTTATGAAAGGTGTCGGTTAAATCGCCTTTCATCAGGCCCAACCAGTTGCGGTAGACCACGACCTTGTCTTCGGCATCGACTGCAGCGACAGAGTCCTCGCAGTCCTGAATCGTGGTGAGCGCGGATTCTAAACAGATATCTTTCACGCCTGCGCGATCGGTGGCGCCCACCGGATGCTCCCGATCAATCTGTATCTCGACATGAAGGCCATGATGTTTTAACAGCACGCTCGCAGGCGCATCACCGGGGCCGGTGTAGCCCACCCACTGAGCCGCATCGGCCAGTGTGGTGCTGGCACCCGAAGAAAGGCTGACCTGTAGCGCCCCAGCATCAACGGCATAGGCAATGGCGTCTTGGTGCTGACCCTCGGCCAGCGGAAAGTGGGCGTCCAAGAAATCCCTGCCCCAGGCAATGACGCGATCTCCCCGGACCGGGTTGTAAGCGCCACCCCGCATTGCGCCTCCGTCCTCTGGAATGGCGTCGGTGCCATAGAGTGCATCGTAAAGACTGCCCCAGCGTGCGTTGGCAGCGTTTAGCGCATAGCGGGCGTTCATCACCGGCACGACCAGTTGGGGTCCTGCGACGTGGGCAATTTCCGGGTCAACCCCGGCCGTTGTGATTTCAAACGGTGCCGGCTCCGGGTGGAGGTAGCCAATGTCTCTTAAAAAGGCTTGGTAGGCGGCGGCATCCCAGGCTGGCCCCTTGTGGGTTCGGTGCCATTGGTCGATCTGCGCCTGCAGGGAATCCCGCTCCTGCAGTAAACGTCGATTTTCCGGACCCAGCGTCTTCCAGATTTGCGCCAATCCCTGCCAGAAAGTGTCAGGGTCAATGCCGGTGCCCGGTGCGATTTCGTCGACGAGGAGGGCGTGAAGCGCGGCGTCGATCATGAGGCCGGCGCATTCAATGCGTTGGGACATGGGGCAAACTCCGGATTTCAGCGGCTAGCGAGGACGACACTCTACTGGCTCACCACTATTGATCATAATGATCGCAAGGATAAAGGGTATTCGCAGGATTTATGCCGTTGGGTTGGGCGGAGGGTCGAGGGACCGGGCGATGGCCGTAATTGTCTGCCTTACCCAACGGTGCGGGGCGTTATTGTGCAATAGCGGACTCCACGCCATTTTTAATTCCATTGGCGCAATGGCAAAAGGCGCGGGGCGCACTACAACGCGCGGGTTATCCCGTTTCAGCCATGTCGCTCGGGTCGGGAGCGTGACAATCAGATCGTTTTGCTCTGCGAGTGTCATCGCGGCTTGGTAATGACGAGTAAACACGCGAATACGTCTTTTTTCACCCAGTTCAGCTAATGCGGCGTCCACCCAGCCGAGGCGCTGCACATCGCCGGGATCCACACCAACACCAATGCCCATGCCGGTTTTACTAACCCAGATGTGGTCAGCGCCCAGATAACTGTGCAGCGAGAAGTCAGCCAGTATCGGGTTATCCGGGCTCAGCAAGCACGAGAAGGTGTCCTGCCAAAGGGTAATTTGGTGAAAGGACTGGGGCATTTGATCGAAGCGATTGATGACCAGATCCACCTTGCCGCGCTCCACATCCAGAAAGCTGACATCGGAGGGGTTCATAATATCCAGCGTAATGCCCGGCGCTTGCTCACGCAGCTGATTGAGTACGGCAGGGAACAGGGTCGATTCGGCGTAGTCGCTGGCCATGATGCGAACCACCATCTGTGCGTCTGCGGGGGCAAACTCGGTGGCCGGCTGCATGGCGCGATCCACCCCCAGCAGGATCTCCTTGACCAAGGGTTCGAGTTCAAGCGCTCGCTCAGTGGGCGTCATGCCTTCGGACGTCCTGACCAGCAAAGGGTCGTCAAACAATGCGCGGAGTCGTCTGAGTCCGTTGCTCATGGCGGGCTGCGACAGCCCCAATTGATTGGCGGCCTGCGTCACGTTGCGCTCACGCAGTAACACTTCGAGATAGACCAGCAGGTTCAGATCAATTTGGTTCAGGTTTTTCATATAATGCGCGCACAGGTGCTTCGCCTTCATTCACGTGGTGAATTATAACTACTTAGCCATATTTCTGCCGTATGGCGTCACAATGGCGAGTTGATCTGACACCAATTGGAAGTAATCGCTAGAAATGAGGATCCGCTGATGTATATGGCACCCACAGAAGACATGCAGTTTTTGATTGATGACGTGCTCGATGTGGGTGCGGTGCTGGGTGGATTGCCGCAGTACGCAGAGTTGGGACTTGGGCCCGAGCTGACCACGGCGCTTTTGGATGAGGCCGCCAAGTTTGCGGCGGACGTGGTTTCACCATTGAGACGGGTGGGTGACGCGAATCCCGCTCGCTGCAGTGATGGCGCGGTGACGATTCCGCCGGGCTATGGTGACGCGATCCAACAGCTGGGTGCCGGCGGTTGGGTAGGTATTTCTGCGCCGCAGGAACAGGGAGGTCAGGGGCTACCAGAGCTTTTTGGAACTGCCGCCTGCGAGATGTGGAACAGTGCAGACATGGCTTTTGCACTGGAGCCTTTTCTGAGCGCGGGGGCTGCTTTGGCGATTGCGGCACACGCGAGTGAATCGTTACAGGCGACCTATCTCGAAAAGATTCATTCCGGTGAGTGGTCAGGCACCATGAACCTGACAGAGTCGGGCGCCGGTTCTGATCTGGGTCCGATGAAAACCCGCGCTGAGCGCGAGGGTGACCACTACCGTATCTTTGGTCAGAAAATCTACATTACCTGGGGAGACCACGACGCAACCGAGAACATCATTCATCTGGTTTTGGCGCGTCTGCCCGATGCGCCCGCGGGCAGCCGCGGTATTTCTCTATTTTTAGTGCCCAAGTTTCTGGTCAATGCCGACGGTTCGCTCGGGGAGCGAAACGATGCTTACCCTGTTTCGGTAGAGCATAAATTGGGGATCCATGGCAGCCCGACCTGTGTCATGGCCTATGGCGACAATGGCGGTGCCATTGGCTATTTAGTCGGTGAGGAAAACCAAGGCCTTGCCTGCATGTTCACTATGATGAATGAGGCCCGTCTGAAGGTGGGTCTTCAGGGCTTGGGTGCCTCAGAGGGCGCTTATCAAAAGGCGGTAGCCTATGCCCGGGAGCGCGTGCAGGGTGGTGTGCCAATAATTGAGCACGCCGATGTAAAACGGATGCTACTCACCATGCGGGCGCTGAACGAGGCGATGCGCGCGTTGGCATATGCCGAGGCGGTAACCATGGATCTCGCCCATGCGGGGCCAGTCGAGGTGCGAGATGCGCATCAACGCCGTATCGACCTGATGATTCCGGTTATTAAAGGTTGGTTGACCGAGCTGGGTATTGAGGTCACCTCATTGGGAGTGCAGGTGCACGGTGGCATGGGTTATGTTGAAGAAACCGGCGCTGCCCAGTATCTGCGCGATGTGCGCATCACACCGATTTACGAGGGCACCAACGGTATTCAGGCAGCGGATCTCCTTAATCGGAAGTTAGGCCGAGATGGGGGTGCCACCATGGAGGCGATGCAGGCCGAAATTGCTGAACTCATCGACGCGCTGCAAACACAAGCGCAACCGGACCTTGTCGCGATTGCGCAATGTCTTCGGTCGGCTTTGGCTGATCATGTTGTGACCACGAAGCAGTTGCTCGCGACCTTGCCGGAGGATCGCTTCGCCGCCTTAGGGGGCTCTTTCGACTACATGATGCAGACTGGATATCTCTTTGGCGGATGGCAGCTAGCGCGGGGCGCGCGGGTGGCTGCATCGGTTGCGGAGCGCGGAGAACGCGTCGAATTTTGCCAGCGTAAAGTGGCGACGGCGCGGTTTTATATGGAGCGGCTGTTGCCCCGTGCCCGCGCCCACGCTGGTGTGATTTTGGCCCCTGCCGAGGGACTGTCTCGCTTCGCTTATGACTGGTTCTAATCCCGTGAGTGGATTTACCACGCCGGATCTTTCCGACGCCCACCCCGAGGCGCTTCACCTGCCTTTTCAGTTTCGACAGTTTGGACAACGATCTCGGTTTTGCGGCAGGGTATCCACCGTTTCCTGCGAACTTGATAACTCCCGTGTCGCCGAGGCAGTGACGGAATCCGGGGAGGGGCGCGTGCTGTTGGTCGACGGCCAGGGGCTACTTCACCGATCGCTGTTGGGTGACCGCCTTGCCCAGCTCGCCTCTGATAACGGATGGGCGGGTGTGGTCGTGATCGGCGCGATACGCGATGTCGAAGTTATCGATCAGATCGATCTGGGGGTCCAGGCGCTGGGGGTGTGCCCGGTCAAAACGCAGAAGCAGGGGCAGGGTGAGCGCGATATTCCCATTGTGTTTCCCACTATCACCGTGAGTCCGGGAGATTGGCTCTACGCCGACCGCAACGGGGTGTTGATCAGTCCCCGTGCCCTGATCACCGACGCATAGATCCTATTGAGGGCCTCACCCGCGGCCGTCGAATGGGGGTGGACAGCGCTTCAAGAACTCAGGCCTGTGCGCCCTACGCCATTCTCAAGGACAGATCCAGAGCCTTCACGTGCTTGGTAAGTGCACCAATGGAGATGATATCCACGCCGGTCTCGGCAATAGTCACCAATGTTTCCTCAGTCACATTCCCCGAGGCCTCTAGCTCAGCGCGCCCAGCTACTTGGATCACCGCTGCGCGCAAGTCCTCCAGGCTGAAGTTGTCGAGCATAATGCGATCAGCGCCCGCCGCCAGCGCCTGATCCAGCTCCGCCTGATTTTCAACCTCAACTTCGACGAGTTTTTCTGGCGCGATTTGTCGAGCCGCAGACACCGCTCTGCCGATACTTCCTGCTGCCAAGATGTGATTCTCTTTGATCAGGAACGCATCATATAAGCCGATTCGGTGGTTGTGGCAGCCGCCGCACTTAACGGCATATTTTTGCGCCAGACGTAGCCCCGGGAGCGTTTTGCGAGTGTCCAGCAGGCGAACCCCTGTGTGCGAGACGCGCTGTGCATAGTGATGCGCGAGTGTCGCGGTGCCCGAGAGCAATTGCAGGAAATTCAGCGCGGTGCGCTCTGCGGTAAGAAGCGCTCGCGCAGGCCCTTCGATCTGGACCAATAGGGCATCGGGGTCGACCCACTGGCCCTCGTCAACAAGCCAGTTCAGCTCGCAACGCTCATCCACTTGCTTGAAAGCCTCGGTGGCGAAAGCGGTACCACATAAAACACCGGCTTCGCGGGTAATAATTGTGGCTTTGCCCTGAGTTTCAGCGCTGATCAGTGCGGCAGTAATATCACCTCCGCCAATATCCTCAGCGAGTGCCTGGCTTACCTGCTCCTTGATCTGTGCGACTGTAATCATGGGGCGGAGGTTAGCCGACCTTATAGGGAAAAGAAATTGATATGCCGTCTCTCACGACGACGAAAACGACGCGCCGTAAGGTAGGATACTGCGGTGAGCGCAACGACAGACAATTGGACTTTTTCATCTGGATGGCTCGATGCCGCGAGGCGGGTAGAGTCCCCCAACTACAATGAACGACCCGCGGGTATCCGTCCCAAGCTGATTGTGGTGCATGGTATCTCCCTGCCCCCCGGCTGTTATGGTGGTGGCGAGATAGAGTCGTTCTTTTGTAACGCGCTCAACGCCGAGGACCATCCCTACTTCGCCGAGATCAGTGGTCTTCAGGTATCGGCTCATTTTTTAATTTATCGCACTGGTGAGCTTGTACAGTTTGTGGATACGGAAAGTCGCGCCTGGCATGCGGGTGTTTCTGAATGGCGGGGCCGTGAGAACTGCAATGACTTCAGCATCGGGATTGAATTGGAAGGTTGTGACGACGAGCCCTACGCGGATTTTCAGTACTCGGTACTGAATCAGCTGATCCAAGCCTTACAAAACCAATACCCCCTTATTCAGCGCGATGCTATTGTTGGTCACTGCGAGATTGCGCCGGGGCGAAAAACTGACCCCGGTCCGGCCTTTGATTGGTCTCGGGTAACGGGATCATCCTCGATTCGTGACGGGAACGCTGAGTAGTGTCATATCTGGTTTTTATTGTCTCCGTAGGATTGTTAGCGCTACTCGGTGCGGGTGGCCCGCTGCATAGGGACATGTGGCTTGAGGCATTGGATCGTCGTATCGACGCAATAGAGCTGGATCATATGCCCTCCCTGCTTCTGCGCGTTGCCGCGCCGCTTGCGATGGCCGGGATTACGCTCGCTGTCGCAAGCGTGATTCTTGGAGATTTTGCGCAAGCGCTCGTGGGGGTTTTGTTGTTGTACTTTGCGTGGGGCCGCGGCGATTACCCCACCGAGTTACAGCGGTTCCTCGCTCGAGCCCGCGCGGGGGACGCGGCAGGTGCAGACATGCTAGTTGAACTGGGCGATACCGGCTCCGACACCATCGAGGCTCGGGGGAGAGCGGTGCTGGCCTTTTTTGCTTATCGGGGCTATTCCCGCTGGTTCCCGCCTGTCCTCTACTTTTGTTTATTGGGGCCTTTTGCGGCGGCGGCCTATCGACTGGTTTCGCTCGCGAATGCGCGAGCCGATGGACGTTATGATCAGGCCGAGCAGTGGCTCGACTGGCTCCCTTCGCGCTTATTGATACTGACCTTTGCTGTGTTGGGCGATTTTGAAAATACCCGTCGCCTAGTGACGGCAAATACGGCAGAGGGTGCAGCGTCGGTCAAGGATCTTCTGGCTGAGGGCATCGAACGGGCCTGGCACTTGGACGAGCGCGAGTCTGAGGGCGTCGATAAAACCGTCGACGCGGTTGAAACGGCTGACAAAGCCATTGATCGCAGCTGCGCGGTTTGGATCATTTTGATTTCTCTGATCGCGCTGCTCTGAGCTTTCCTCATTGCTACCGAGAGATTGCTCTGCCCTGTTTGTCCGCGCTGGAGATAGTCTTGTAAAGCGCGCTGAGCAGCGGTGTTGGCGGTGGCCGCTGGCATAAATGCTGCAGTAACCAGCCGACGATGGATTCGATCTCTGTCCGTTGCGCGCGATCCAGATCGACTCGCATTGACGAATGATTTTCTGCAGTCGAGAGACAGACTGCCTTTACCTGATCGGGAAGTGCTTCCGCCAATTCGGGCGCTCCCCCGGCAATCAGAAGGCCCTGAACTTCCGCAATCGCTTGCTGTGTCTGGTGGAGATAGTCAGCACTCAGCAGATCGCCATTGGTCACGCGAAGTACGGCCGTAAGGGGATTAATGACAGCGTTCAGCGCTACTTTGGCCAAGAGCACTGAACGAATGTCCTCGGTCCAGTGAAATCCTGGGACGCCCCTTTGCCAAGCGAGAATCCAGTCGGGTGAATGATGGGGGGGGTGCGGTGTACCGAGATAGGTAGCACCATTACCCGAAACCCGCCGCTCGCCAGCGCTGGTCAGCCGACAGCCCGCTGTGGTGGAACCCAGCACCAGCATCGCGTCACCGAGGTAGGGTGCCAACACTGCGTCGTGACCCATACCATTACAGAGTAAGACGACGACACTGTTTTGAGAGATT
>JAYNNB010000083.1:4359-7918 GCA_038112515.1 Luminiphilus sp. | reverse complement strand
CCTCGGAGCTACCCAGGCAAAGCGATGAGGACGTTTTTCATATTTGGTTCTCAGAGGCGCCCAATGGTCCTTCTCTGTCTGAGCCGGAATGTGAGGCATACCGCAGCGGGGCGCGTGGGAACTTTCATTGGACGCAGTCGGGGGATTACAAAGAGGAAATGACTTATCTCTGATAAGCCAAGCGGACCTTGCATTTGAACTTTGAGATACGAGGCTATCCGGCTCTATATCCGGGAGAATGTAGTGACCAGCTAAAACAAAAGTCGCGTCGTCCTTATCAGTTTTTCGCAAGGAAGATAATACGGAATGAAACCAGTTAGGTTGACGCATATTCAGGCGCACCGACTTCCAATTGGTGACCAATGGGCCGGCACCAAACTGTGCTGGTTGGCTTACGAGTCCCAAGGGAGTGGCGCTGGCCTGTTAGCGTCCTCGCCTGCTAACCTGTAGCCGGCTAGCCCGAGGTGTTGCGAACGGAGCAGGAGGGCAGGCCGGCTAGGACCGATCAGTGATGATTAGCGTTGGCACCCCACATGTATGCGACTTCACGGTACAGACTCGAGTGCCCGGCTTCCGGCCTGCTCGGATCTCAGAAGTGTTCACACCCGCGTCGATCAATCTTTGATGAGTGCTTTCAATATCCTCTGTGCTCAATGCCAGTCCCCACAACTCGTCTTGCTCATGCGCAGTTTCTGATGCGATGACTTCAATACTCATCGAACTCGCGCGAAAAAAGAGCTGCGTTCCACCCCATTCGGGCACATGCTGCTCTAACGCGAGCCGAATCCCCAGCTGATCGCCATAAAATCGCTTTGCTGCGCTCGCGCTACTCGTCTTCACGACAACATGATCTACACCACAAATTGCGCCGCCTTGAGTAATAGCGGCCTCCGGCAACTCGGAGGCCGGGTCGTGTTGGACGCAGAACGAAAAAATGCCCCGAGCGGCTGTCGGGTCCCAGAAGACGTTATGCCAGTGACGCGCAGCCCCTGAAAACTTGTCGATACCGGAGCCCGCCACAGGATCCGACACCGCCAAACCGCTGGCTCCGGCATGCGCAACAAAAGCCTCGATATTTGGTGTGCCAAAAACCAGGCCTCCCAGGCACTCGCCCTTGTTCTCTAGTATTTCCGTCACGATATCTGCGGCCATTCCCTGACCCGCTGCCGCAAGTAACTCGATGTAGATGTTATCGAGTTTAAATAAGGTATTTGCCGTTCCATGATCTGGGTGCGACCCCTGCCAACTCGGACGACGACCAAGCAAAAGGGAGTAGTCGCTTGTTGCACGCTCAAGGTCTTGAACAACAATAATCACATGGTCAATTTGGGTTTGGGCTGTCACAGCTGTCTCAATCTGCTTCGAGCTGAATTTGAAGTCGGCCAGAACGCGTTCGCCAAATGGTGCCGACTTTCTCGCCCCCCCCTGAGGCTCGCCGCTTCTGGGTCAGACTGTGCCAATTCTGAGTCTTGATAGGCTGCCAGGGCTGTGACGTAGGCGCGAGCCTTCATCAATTCCTCCTCAATATTTGTTTTGTGCCCACGTTTGAGGTGTTTGAGGATGCTCTCTTCGATGACGGCTTTCTTCATTGCGCGTTCCCATTAACAAAGTTGCGCCTGGCAATCGTTTAGGTATCGACAAGGATGCCACGCATCATATCTTTTTTGGAGAAACTGCCTTAGGGTAAAGAGAGACGACCCATCGCCACATTAAGGAGACGCTCATGAAATTACTGCTAATGGTATTAGTGACGGCCGTACTGGCCAACCCGATTGCCCGGGCGGGGCATCACGAAGGGGATCAAGCCGCTATTGGCGTCCAGATTTTTGACGACGGGCGGTCTGTACCGTTAGTGGCGGGTGCACAGTCGAACGTGGCGCTTTGGCAAGAATATATTCAGGCGCATAACGACCGCGACTTTGCAAAGATTGCGGCGATGAATGCAGACGATTTTTCAGCAATTGTGCCAACGGGGGAGCGTGTAACGGGCTCTGAGGGCCAGGCCGAATTCTTGAAGGCATGGATTGCCGAGTCCAATCCTGTTTGGAAAGTCATGTACGTGGTCGCCAACGATGGTGAGAACACCGAGGGAGAAATGGAGGAATGGCTTTCGACGGGGCAGATGATTACCTCAACCGATGCCGAAGGTAACCAGACCGCCGAATACCACAGCATCGATGTCAAACTGGCATCGGGTAAGGTCCAGCAGGTATATGTGGCGGCAATGCGGGTGCCGTCTGAGTAAGCGACTTCTCGATGAAGCAGGGAATCAAGCTTGGCGGCGTGGCCACCGCGGCCCGCATCCTGAATCGGGTCAAGGTCACTGCGTCTGATCAGCTGCTGAGCGATATGGCGGACTTGGACGCAGGCCTGGCGCTGCAGGTCATTGATGAAATGACCCGTTTTGAGGAACTGGCCGCTGCTGATACCCGTAGCCTCCAAAGACTGGTTCGTGAGGTCGAGGCCGGCGTATTGATGGTTGCGTTAATGGGCTGCCACAAACCAGTTCGCGATGCTTTTTTGAGTAGCATGTCCAGCCGAGCACGCGAGCGCTTTGTTGACGATATGAATAATATTGGCGCCACGCGCAGAAGCGATATTGAGGTTGCTCGCAAGGAGGTGGTGCGCTGCGCCAGACGTCTATCCGAGGCGAAGGAATTTGCATTGCCCTCAGAGGATTACGTTCGTTAACCGTTAATTGCGTTTTGGCCTGTGGCGCTGTGCTGCGGCCGGCTCACCATTGATGAGGCGTAGCCTCACTGCTCCATAATTGATTACCGAGGTAGTTTTCCGATGAATGATTTGATTCTTCAGCCGGTTCTGTTCATGGGAGCGCTGAGCCTGGTGGTGATGCTTTTGATGTACATCACACGCATTCCTGCCGCTAAAGTGCTTGAGGCGGAGGGCATAGACCTGCAAAAACTGTCACACCCTGCGTTGTTGGGTGGGGTTTTTCCCAGCAAGGTCGAGCGTGTGGCCGATAACTACAACCACCTATGGGAGCAGCCCACTCTTTTTTACGCCATCGTGCTGGTGATTTGGGCTCTGGGCCATACCGACTCCACTCACCTTTTTGCCGCCTGGGCCTATTGCGGCCTGAGGTTGGCGCACTCCTTAGTGCAAATCACCTTTAATCATGTGTGGGTGCGCTTTAGTCTTTTCATGATGAGCTGGGTTGCGCTGGGGACCATGTTGGTCAGAGAGATCCTGGCGACTGTGATTTTTTGAAGCCTCGATATGGTCATCAGGGCATGCCATCGAGTGTTTTTAATCGCTAAATAGAAGTTTCAGCGCCGACCGTTGTCATTCCAGCGATAGGCCGTAAGCTGGGAAATACCCACCAACCGCGCTGCCTCACTCAGCGTCGCGCCACCCTCAATCAGTGCGTGCAATGCTTTGAGCCTCCTGTGGTGCTCCAAATCGTAGATTTGCGCAGTAGTCATCTCGGCTTGCTCATTTACAACCGGCGCGCCAGACCTTAATTGCCTCAGTTTTCGTTCTAAGAACTGCGTAGAGACTGTGGGGTGGCCACCGAAGTGGCTAAATCCAAACATAATGG
>JAYNNB010000083.1:0-4349 GCA_038112515.1 Luminiphilus sp. | reverse complement strand
ACTCAATTTACTGTGTTCAAGGACAATCGGATCAGCCCGCGCTGCCGGACAGAAAATCAAATGATGAGCGGGGCATCCTCTATCGCCACCAGCTCATGCACGATAGACAGCGCCGCCAACAGGTCTCGGTCGTCTCGGCATCGTTCCCAGGCGCATAATTGGCGAATGATCTGATCTTTGAGCAATTGCTGTTCCATCGCGAGCAAGATGTCGCGTAAGCGATCTGAATGCATGAATCCCCCCGGTGCCTTAAGGCCCGTTTTTTTGGTTGTGGCGCCAGTGTAACCGACTTACAAAGCCCGTGATCGTTGCTTGAAACTGCCCTCGCCTCGTAATCCGGGGGTTGAGTGAGGCCACACAGTGGTAGCCAGTCGCAAAGCCATTCGCGCCGGCGATGGGCGCAAAAGGCTGGCCTCAGGGTCTGATGCCGTAGCTCCTTGCCAGCGCCACAAACTCGTCTGAATTCGCGAACCCTGACAGGACTTCTGAGCGAGCTTGACCCTCAGCGAGCTTCCCAAGCCACCCCAGCATGCCCTGATCATCCGCCGTTCTGCCGAAAAAGGCCTGATAGCACGTCTCCACGAAGGTGACGTCTGAGGTATTTTGCCTCTGGTACTCACTCGATAAAAAGAACGCCCGAGCGATATCGCCACCCGAGGTAGAGCCTGAGGTGAGCGTGCCGACCCAATGCTCGAAGCCTATCTGATCGGGCTGTCTGCCCAGAACCAGCGTGTAAAAACGCTCTACAAAAGCGCGCTTTCCGTAGTTCGCTTCGTCGTTAGCGTTGATGGCCCTGACACCAAAGCTGTCGGCGAGCGCCAAGAACTCGCTGCTTCTCAGGAACCCGTACATCACCATCTCGCGCAGTCGGCCAGAAGCCAATTGCGCCAACCAGGCCTCGGTACCTGCGGGGTCACCCGCGCGATCGAAAAGCGTGCGATACAGTGTGTCTACAAACTCGGCGTCATTCAGGTTCTTATTCAAGAATTCGCGCGACTGCAAAAAGCCGATTGCAACCGTTGTTGCGGATTGCGTTTGGATAACGTTGAACCAATTATTCAATCCCGCGGTGTCACTCGCACGACCCAAAATGTTCTGATAAAAACGCTCAATAAACGCGAGTGCGCGCTCGGTATTAACGGTTTCCAGCCGGATGTAAAAATTCGCTGAGGGTTCGCTTTCGCCAATAGCTGTGTGCGCAACGGCGCTGCAGGTGTAGCTGATGCCGGGCTCCAGCGGCCCAATGGACACAGACTGGAACACACTGGATGCAGTTAAATCACTTGCAGAAGGTGCGGAACAACTTATCGAATAGGCATCAACTCGCACCCCCGACTCGTTCACCTCAGCCAGCTGCACCGTGGCTTTGGATTCTCCATAGGTGGTGACGCTCTCAGAAACCGATAGCCGCTTTAGCAGCCGCGTGGTCGTGCTGCCAAAGCTGCCCGACTCAATATCGCCATACCGATCGGCATAGAGCGGGATGGCAATGACCGGTAGGCCCACGATGTCGGTGTCTTGCGAGTAATTGGTGCTTACAGTAATGCGCCGATCTCGCGCCGCACTCCCTTCGCGTTTGGAGGCCATCCTCAGTGCGTTAATGGGCTCGGTTAAAGACCCCGCGAAGGTTTGGGTAAGCCATGAAGGGGAGGCAAACGCAGGTGAGCGCTTGTTCGAAGTAATCAGCACATTGGTGCTCGCACACAGCGTAACGCTTCCGGCATTTTTAAAACCGCCCAGCGTGGTGTTCTCGCCGACCTGTGTAACATCACAGGACTCTGAGCGATCGGAATCCCAGGGCTCGGAGAATGGCCCGAGTAGCGACGCGTTGTCGGTATGCAGATGCTTGGTCGGCATGGTCACAATCCAGGATTGCGGCGCCGAGGTGCTCGCTATGGTGGGGAGTTGTGCGGTGATCAGGGTGCTATCCAGCACCGCAGACAGCGCCTCTAAACCCGACGCTGCAGTTTGTGTGATCACGGTACCATCAATGGTTTGTTGAAAACTGAGGGATCCTCTAGCGAGACCGGGAGTCCATGTGCTGTCCGTTCTGGTTGTTGAGTTATCTCTGTGGTATTCGGCTCGGGTTCGGTTGCGGGCGAAGCCGTCTATGGCGATGGCTTGATATGACACGGTGCCGCCGCCGCTCTCAATGACCACAGTGCCACTCAGGCCACCTCCACGCCAGGGGAGGGCCTCGTCCGTGGGGTCGACCCGCCAGTCGCCATCTGTACCGCCATAAACACTCCAAGCCCGCACCAGGCTCTCGCAGTCACGCTCAACGGCGGCACGGCCCTTCACGCTCTCTGATGGGTGCCATTGCCCCATCTCGATCACTTCAACGCTGCCAGCCTGCTCGCGTTCTTCACCCGCGAAGCTGTCGCTTGTGCCTTCGTAGTACGCTTCATAAGATCCGTCCCAAAGCATGGAGGACATTGATATCCACGTGGAATGAAACTGCGGCACGGTACAGGTATCGGTCGTGGGCTTTATTGCGGCGCCGGAGCCGTCGCGTTTAATGCCAAAAGTAAATGCCGATCCTGGGGCGATATATGTCGCCCATCCAAGCCCTTCTCGGCCGGCCAGTCCCTCTCTGACAGAAATCCCAACCGCTTTTACATAGTCGGTAGGGTTATTGATTGTGATGAGCGTGACGTCTCCCTCGATCGCTGAGTAATAGGGAACTAACAACACGTCCCCCTCCGCTGTCGGGGAGATCCGCATGGCGGCATGAGTGGGGTGTGCGAGGTAGCAAAACAGGGCTGTCCTCGCCAAGGCGCTAAAGATCGCAGGCAGATTCACGTAGCACGTTCCTTATGCTGGATAATTTGCAAGGCAACGCAAAGAATATTTGTGTCGCTGTCCTATATCAAGCAGACAAAGTGACCAGATTTTTCGTGGTGTGTTACGGTGTTTATTGCCATGTAACGGCCGCATCACAGCTGGAGCCAGTATTTATGCGCAGGTCTCATTTCGCCCGGTTATGCAGAGTGCTTGTAATGTGCATAGCCGGCTTGCAAGCCCAAGCGATATTTGCCGCTGAAAAATCGATTGATCTGTTGTCAGGCAATGGCGCTGAGGCTGAATTTAAGGCCGTGTTTTTAGAGGCGCCTACCGAGCTCACCCTGTTAATCAATCACCCCGCTGATCCCAGAACCTTACTGAACCTCACTCGATACTCCCCATTTAGCGCTTCCCGAAAAGTGTGGGTGGATGGCAAAGCGCTCCCCGCGGAGCAGTACGGAGGGGACCACATTTATTATAGAGGGAAGATTGTGGGGAGCCCGGATTCGTATGCTTTTATCACCGTAAAGGAACAGGGGAGTCAGGTTGAGTTATTGGTGGGTTCTGGCGCCAACATTGTGAAAGGTATTTGGCAGGGGAAAGGCGTCAACTGGCGATCTCCACCTGATAGCGAGGCGCTAGAGAGAGCGAAGAAAATTCCGGCCCCCGGCTATCCCGATTACGAAGTCCGTCCAACCCGCCAGCCGCCCCCCAATGCCAAGCCCGCCCAATCCAAACAGAGGCGGTTACCACTTGACGAGGCTGACGGTGCTGTTCTGAACGCACCCAGTACCACTATTACTATCGATCCGAACAAGGGCTGGCACGGACCCTACGCATTAGAAGTGCCAAGTGGAGCCACTTACGTAGGGGCAATGAGCCGGGGCCCTGACCGTGCAGAGGTCTACGTATCGACGGACTCTAACCCCGCGAATGTGTGGGACCAGCTGACCTATTGCGAGAGTGATAAGTGTTTTATCGCTGATCCTGACGCCAGAACGTACTACCTGTCGGTGTACCTCTATGATGAGGGGGGTAACACAACGGTTGATTTTGGGTACGGCACCCCGCTGGCCTCCGACGACCTCTACCTGACAACAGTTGCAGTAGAAATTGATAAAGGCCTTTACAGCCAATTCGGTTCAGCGACTGCAGCGAACAACTACATCGCTCAGCTCTTTGCCTATAACAGCGTGGTGTATGAGCGAGAAATCAAAACCAGACTCAAAGTGGGTGATATCTTTTTGCTTACGGCAGAGTCCGACCCCTACACCGATACGGATTCCACTAAAACCAGATTGAATGAAGTCAGGGATTATTGGCGGGCCAACCGCACCGAAACGGATCGATCACTCGTTGCTCATTTATCGTCGGCTATCAGCGGGGGGAGGGCCACGGTAGATGTATTGTGTTCGCACAGATGGGGATACTCAGTTAGCGGTGTTTATGGGGAAGCACCCACGGATCAGGTCGCCATTAATTGGGACGGCAAGGTTAACGCACACGAGATTGGCCATAATTTTGGGTCAAAGCATACGCATTGTTATGCCGGCATTGAGGGAAAC
>JAYNNB010000082.1:0-7938 GCA_038112515.1 Luminiphilus sp. | reverse complement strand
GTCTCGTGGGAATTCTCCAGTAGCCAGCGGATGGAGGCATCGAAATCTGCCAATGTCTCGCTTAGGCGAGGGTCTCGATAGGAGAAAAATCGGAACGCCCCAATATTGGCGTCGTGACTCGCACCGCCACCGTAAGCGCCGCCCTGCTCACGAATGCTGCGATGCAGGTACCCGTTGCGCAGGAAGGCTCCCAGTACGGCCAATACCGGTGCATCGGGGTGTCCCGAGGGTACTGTAGGGTAGGCCCGGGCACAAAAATTAACCTGGGTATTGGTGACCCACATCTCCTGACGGGCCTCACGGATCGGCGTTCCCTGCCAGTGATCACTGCCGGAGCTATCCAGCGGCGTCGCAACAGCGAGTGCTGCCTCGGCGGCCGCGTTCAGGTTGGGCTCATCGGCAACGGTACATAAAAAGGGCGCCCCCGAGGACGACAGCTTTTGCCGTAATGCGGACAACGACGCGGCCAGTGTTTCCAGCTCACCTTCATCGGCCAGCGCATCGTCGAGAGCCCGCATGCGGCGGATGCCCTCGAGACCCCCTTGCTCGTGCCCGAGACGCGCCAGCGGGCTCATACCCGCGCAGGCGGCGCTCATCGCCAACGCGTGCCCGTTGCCCGTGATGCTCTGATCCCGCCGGGCGCGAATCTGACTGATCAGATCGCGAATGCGCGGCAGCTCGTCAAATCGCGCACTGCGCAGTGTGTCTGACATCAGTGTCAGCTGCGCATCGATATTGTCGGCCAATGCTTTGGAGGACAGCACAAAATAGCTGTCGCAGGACTGTTCACTTTCACGATGTGCGCGACTACTCACTGTCGCGCCCAACGCGCCGACCGTGGCGGAGTGGCGATCCTGCGCTTGCAGGTAATCAAGCTCTCCCACGCCCACCTCGGCCATGAGTGCGGTGACCAGCGGGAGGTGTTCGAGCTCCGTGGCCGTCATGTCGGGGAGTCGACTGGCCCACTGTTGGTAAACCAAACCATTGGTTCCTGCGGTGTAGCGGTAATGGGTATTGCTACCCTGTTGCACTTGCGGTGAGGGGGTGGGTATCTCCGCCGGGATGTCAGAGAGTTCAACCCGCGGCAGCACATTCGGGTCATCTTTTTGTCCCTGACGCTCACGCAGGCGACTCGCCAGATCGAGAATTTCAGCGCCTTGGTCGCCGCTGAGCGCGTCTTTGAGAGCCGCCAACCGCGCGGCTTCGGCGGCGTCGCGCCGCGCACTCAGGCCGGTGTCGGGCGCCACCACGAGGCTGATCCGATGCGGATTTTCGATGAGCAGGCGGCGAATCAATCCGGGAATGTAGTCCGGTTCTTTGACCCGCTCTCGCAGCGTGGCAATGACTGGCTCGAGATCCAGCGCCGCCACCGCATCACCGTAGTGAGTAGCGGCCCCCAGGGCGCGGAGCATCAGGTTGAGACCGTAGGGCATGCCGTCGCCGCTGACTTCTCGTTGATGCAGCTCGATCTGGCGCAGAATGGCTTCGATCTTGTCGCCGTCGATGCCGCCGGCGGCTACCCCGTCGATACATGCCAGCACCTCTTGCTCAAAGGGGGTGGCGTGCTCGGCTTCGCTGCCTTCGATGCCACAGCAGAAAATCATTTCTCGCATTGACTCTTCGAGCCCGCACAGGGGAGAGGGTGAAGTTCCCAGTGACGTGGTTTCGAGATACTGCATGAGCGGAGACGCGCTGTTTTCCATCAACACGGAAGACACCAATTGCGCCTCCAGCATGGCGGTCAGATCGGCACTTTCCCCCAGCTTCCATCCCATGATCAGGTGAGTCTTCTTGCCCGTGTCCTCGTCGGCATCAATGGCATAAGGGTGGGTGGCGCGGCGCGGTGCGGTAAAAGGCAGCTCCAGTGCTACCTCTATACGACGATCCAGCGCTGCAAAACGATGCAGCACGGCAGACTCAAAAACCTGTTGATGGTCGGCGGCGGGGATATCACCAAAGGTGAGAAAAATGGCATTGCTGGGGTGGTAGTGTTCCGCGTAAAAGTCCCTAAGTGCCTGATAGGTCAAATCGGGAATGACCTCGGGATCTCCGCCGCTGTTGAAGTGATAGGTATTGGAGGGGAACAGCTCGTGACAGAGTCGGTCCCAAAGCACCGACGTAGTCGAGGACATCGCGCCCTTCATCTCGTTAAACACGACGCCCTTAAACACCAGCGGTTGACTGGTGTCATCTCCCTCAAACTCTACCCGGTGACCCTCCTGGGCAAAGTCCAGTGGATCCAGCCGCGAAAAAAAGACGGCATCGAGATACACGTCCAGCAAGTTGCCGAAGTCTTTGCGGTTCTGGGTTGCGAAGGGATAGGCCGTCCAGTCCGAGCTGGTGAAGGCATTCATGAAGGTGTTGAGCGAGCGCCGGAGCATCATAAAAAACGGATCGCGCACGGGATAACGCTCGCTGCCACACAGTGCAGTGTGCTCAAGAATATGTGCAACGCCGGTGGAATCTTCGGGCACGGTGCGCAGTGCCACCATAAACACGTTCTCAGGCGAATCACTGCTCAGATGCAGGTGAACCGCGCCGGTCGCGGGATGTTCATATTCCTCCACCGTGAGATTCAAGCTGGCAATGGGTACCGCGCGCTTGAGCTCAAAGGTATTGGGGTGCGCGGTGGCCTGGGGCGTGGGGGAGGGTTCAGTCATATCAGCGTCCGGTTAAGCATTTGATCGGTGGTCTTTGTGTAATGTGGGGTCAGGGGGCGGCGTTTTCCAGTGCAATCTCGTAGAGCCATGGCCATCGTTTTCCTGTGACCCAAATGGCGCCGGTGCTGGCTTGGTAGGCAATGCCGTTGAGGACATCCGTGTCCCGCAGCCGGTCCTCATCGGGTAGCAGTCCCGTCAGATCTATGATTCCGGTTACCTGTCCGGTGTCGGGGTCGATTCGCACGATTCGATCGCTCTGCCATACATTAGCCCAGATCTCTCCCTCGACCCACTCCAGCTCATTGAGATTTCTGACGGGTTGCCCGGCCAAGGTGACTGGCAACACATTTAGCCGACCGTCCGCGGCGAGATCCGCTGAGTACAAATTGGCGGAGCCGTCGCTGAACCAGAGCACAGAGCCCTGGTGTGTGGCACCCCAACCCTGCCCCGGTAGAGGACTCTGTCCGATCAGTGTCATGTCGGGTAGCGAATACACCAACATGATGCGTTCCCGCCACGACAGCAAGACCAGTCGGTCTTCGATGATTGTTAGCCCTTCGGCAAAAATACGCGGGTCAACGGGCACGGTGTTGATCAACGCCATCTCCGGAAAATCGTAGACGCGGATCACCGATTGGCCATAGAGGCCAGAACTGACATAGAGTCGATCGCGATAAAATTCGAGCCCCTGGGTAAAGTTGTTGCGGTCGAAGCGCCGCCGGGAAACCACCTGATAACCGTAGTGTGTGACTTCACCGGCTTCAGGCGCCGTTTGCGCCGTTTCAGAAGCAGCGCTGGTCATACCGGCGAAGCCGAGCACGCCCAAGAGCGTCAGGGGCAGGGCAGTGAGCAGCGTCATCAGCCCCCGTGTGAGGGCAGTGCCGGTGGCGCGAAGGCGAGTCCCATTAAAATGGTGTATCACAGGGGCTCGCCTCGTTTGAGTGCCCGCTCGGCGAAACGCGCAGGAGCAATCGCGCGCTGCAGGTACCGTGGAAGACAGGGTGGCGTCCCCATTAATTGGTCTACCAGATGTTCAGCCGCGAGCGGGGCCGCGGTGAGACCGCGCGAACCGAGACTGGTCAGCACCGCAAGGCCGCGGTGGAGCGGGGCCGGTGCGTCGATGACCCGTTTGCGGTCGTGTCGCAAGGCGGCGTAACGCTGGTTGAAGTCTTTGATCCGCGGCACGACGCCTGCCACCGGCAGGTAATCATTGCTATTACAGCGCAGGGCAACGTGCCCGCGCCATCCCTCGGGGGGCGGGGTGAGTTCAAGCGTGGGCAGGGCACGGCGGATCATCTCAGTATTATGCGCATGCTCTGCCGCGCGTTCATCCACACCCGCATCCCCGGGGCCAAAGCTTGCGCCAATGCAATGCACCCCGTCCCGCGCCGGAGGCAGGTATCCCTCGTCACACACCGGAATCTTCACGCCGGCAAGCGCATCGGTGGCGGGCACATGGGTCGTTTGTCCACGAATGGTATTGAGGGGCAGCCATGCCAGCTCGCTCTGGCGCAGTGCATCTCGGGCGGTGGCGAGCACCGCAACAGGGGCTTTTGCCAGTGCGGCATCTGTCGCGCTGTCTGCGATCCACTGATCATCGCTCTGGCGCAAGGTGATGGCGCCGCAGTGTTCTCTGACACTGATGAGTGGATGATCAAGCAGCACCCGACAAAGTGCCCTAGGATCGAGCCAGCCCCCGCGCTGATAGTGAATGCCGCCGCAACGGGGCGGGTGGCCCGCGAGCGAAGCGATCTCTTCGGCCGATAGTACCCGGGCGAACTCGGGTGCGCGTTCCAGCACCTCCTCGAGATGCTCAAGGGTGTCGTTACGCTCGTGCAGCTGGATGTAGCCACCCCAACCAATATCAATGTCTGGTGTCAGCAGCCCCGCTTGCATCAGGCGACGGTAGTAGTCGGTGGCGAAACCGAAGGCTGCCACGGAAAAATCGGTCAGGGGATTATGCTGATGGGAAAGGCGGGTATAGGTGATGCCCTGCAGGTTGCCCGAGCCGCCGCTGGCAATCGCGGCGGCCTCCAGTACCGTCACCCGGATGCCGCGTTGGGCCAGCGCTTGTGCGACGTGCGCGCCGGCAAGGCCGGCACCAATTACCAGCGCCGAAGGGATCTCCTGGGGTTCGGGATTCAGATCCCATGGCGTCAGTGGAGGTGGCCGCCGCGGTGGCTCTCCAAGGGTGCCCCACAAGGCCTCTCGCTTGCGTCCATACCCCGGGCGTTTGTGCACATCAAAGCCCGCAGTTGTCAGCTCGCGGCGCACCGCACTGGCTGCCGTGAAGGTCGAAAACGTCGCTCCGGGCCGACTCAATGTCGCCAGGGAGTTCAGGATTTCATTCCCCCAAGGGCCCGGTTCTTTTGCCGGCGCAAATCCGTCGAGGTACCACGCATCGATCCAGGGAACGGTATGGCTCGCCAGATCGGACAGTACCTCCGCGGCGTCGCCCCACCACAGGTCAAGCGTGATCCCCCAGTCAGCAAAATGGCGTCGGTGACATCCCGCGAGTGGATCGGGCCACTGCCCCAGAAGCATCGATAACACGGGCGAGAGTTGGGGCCAGCGCTCAAGTGCCCGTCGCATGTCTGCCGGCTTCAGCGGTGCATGCTCGAGACCCACATAATGTAGCCGAGCGTTCGGAGCGCGGTGCTCGAGCCAACGGGCGATGGTCAGACAGGCATTGAGGCCAGTGCCGAATCCAATCTCCGCGATGGTAAAGGTTTCGTGTGGTTTGAGGGATTGCCAGCGCTGGCGCAGCTGGTTGCCCTCGATGAATACGTAGTCGCTCTCCGCCAAGCCGTCATCTGAGGAAAAATAAATGTCACCCGAGGCGCGCGACACCGGGGTATTGGCCATCCAGTCCACTGTGGCGGTGGCAAGCGGTGTCCAGGGCTGTTGCGTGGGATTGATCACAACCGGTAGTAGAAAAACTCAGGTAGACGCAGCGGCGGAGCAACTCGCCAGTAGCGCGGGTCGCGCAGTCTATCAAACCTCATCGGGCTGGCGTGCACCGGGCATGGATACCGCTGCTGTTGGCCGCGTTGCTTGATATGACGTGGGGTTGGTGCCAACAGGGAGTGGGCGAGGGAGGGTCCACACGGTACACTCCGCGGCAGTGATGAGAGGGATGTATGGCTGAAGCGAATCACACACTCACAGAAGAGCAGTTTGCGACCGTTTGTTGCAATATTCTGCACAAGGCACTGATCGAGACGCCGCGGACCACGAGCAAGCGTGTTTTTCGTGAGCTCGACGCGGGTACCCGCGTGATGCTGACCCGACTAAAGATGGAAGACGAGAGCCAGACGAGAATGGACCTGACGCTCAGTACGGACGGGTTTAGAGGGACATTGAACTACTCGACCTTCCGCGATGCCCTGCAGGTGTTGCTGTCTCGTTTTCGCGACCACCTGACAGAGGAGAAACCGCTACTGCCCATGCGCGCGCTGGATGAGGCCGGAGAGGCGACCCTTGAGCGCCGTCTTTACCCCATTACTGCGCCGATTGTCTCGGGCGCGGAAATCAACGTGATGATGCTGGGTGTGGATCCCCATCCCAGCGAAGCGGTGGTGTTACTTGAACTGATGTTTGTCGACCCCGAGCAGTTCGCTCAATCCGAATCCGCGAGTAGCGCTTCCTCGAGTAGCTGAATCGCCGGCGGCGGCACGATCGTGACGGTCTCTTTTTGGGTGGGTGCCGCCACCTGAGCCTCACCTTTGGCCACAGTTTTGCCGTCCTGATTGGTCACGTTGCACTGCAAAGTAATCCACGGCCGCTTGTGGTGTTTGTCTGTCACCGTGAGCGTCACTGTCAGCGTGTCTCCCAGAAAAACTGGCGCCTTGAACTGAATACTCTGGTTCAGATACACCGACCCCGGTCCCGGCAGTTCCATGGCAACGGCGGCGCTGATAAGGGCGCCGGTGAGCATGCCGTGGGCGATGCACTCGCCGAAGGCGGTGGTGGCAGCGTAGTCAGGGTCGAGGTGCAGCGGGTTGTGGTCGCCGGAGATGGCAGCAAAGGCTTCCACCTCTTGGTTGGTAATGAGTCGGCTGAAGGTGGCTTCGTCACCCACGGCGATCTCGTCGAAAGTGAGGTTCGTGATTTGCACCCAGGGGTCCTCCGGTCTGTGGGGCGGGCCGGAGGAGGTTGACCCCACGGCGCGTGATCCACATCATACCCAAACCCTCAGTATTACCCGAGATCACGTTATGACGGAAACGGTCCACACCGCGATCGCTGCGCGGCTTGATGCGCTGGGGATACCCGCGCGCATTGATACCGACAGTTACCCCTCGATCGTCGCACTCTTTGAGGAAGCGCTGGCGACCTATCGCACCGAGGCCGCCTGTACCAGCGTGGGTCATACCCTGAGCTACGCTGATCTCGATCGTCTGTCAGCGCAATTTGCCGGTTGGCTGCAGCACGATGCCGGGCTCGACCGGGGTGACCGCGTGGCCATTCAAATGCCTAACCTGATCCAGTATCTGGTGGTCTGCCTGGGCGCACTTCGCGCGGGCATGGTGGTGGTTAATACCAACCCGCTGTATACCGAGCGCGAACTGGAGCATCAGCTGACCGACGCCGGTGTGCGCGTGATGGTGGTGCAGGCCAATGTGGCTGCTACAGCGGCAGCGGTGTTGCCGCGCACCGGGGTCGAGCAGGTGGTCGTGACAGAAATTGCCGACCTGCATCCGCAACCCAAGCGCACGCTCATCAATTTCCTGGTGAAGCACGTGAAGAAAATGGTGCCAGCGTTTCATATCCCGGGCGCCCTTAAGCTCAACGATGTGCTCAAGGCGGGTGCCGCGACGCCCTACCGGGCAGTGATGCTGGCACCCACGGATCTCGCCATGCTGCAGTACACCGGCGGCACCACCGGCGTAGCCAAAGGCGCAATGCTCACCCACAGCAATCTGGTGGCAAATGTCCTGCAAAGTGATGCGTTTTTTAAAACCCACAATATGGAAGGGCGTGGCCAGACCATGTTGCAGCCCCTTCCGGTGTATCACATTTATGCATTTACGGCCTCGATGTATGGCTTGCGCATCGGCGCTCACACGGTTTTTGTGCCCAACCCGCGGGATCTGCCCTCGCTGGTCAAAGCTTTTGCCGATTACCCACCGGCGCTGTTCTGCGGGTTGAACACCTTATTTGTGGCGTTGTGTAACAACGACGCCTTTCGGGCCCTCGATTTCTCCAACTTGCAGGTGACCCTGTCGGGGGGCATGGCGCTCACCCACGATGCGGCAAAGCGCTGGCAGGAAGTGAC
>JAYNNB010000081.1:0-8038 GCA_038112515.1 Luminiphilus sp. | reverse complement strand
ACGATGCCGAGGATCAAGCCGAGCGATTCCGCGAGCAGGTGGCGGCAAAAGATGCAGGGGACGACGAGGCCATGCATTACGATCACGATTACATCAGAGCGCTCGAGTATGGACTGCCACCTACAGCCGGCGAGGGGATCGGGATAGATCGGTTGGTGATGTTGTTGACCAACTCGCCCTCAATTCGTGACGTCATCCTCTTTCCTCATCTGCGTCACGAGCAGACACCGTGACATACGCACTTCGCTGGTACGTTTGGCCCGCTGGATGCTAAGCTCGGTAAAAGAGACAGAGGTTCACGCCGTGGGTTGCGATTTTCGTGTCCGGGTTTTCACTGTGTTGCTGGCCGGCATCATGACCGGTTGTGCCCTGTCTCCGCAGGACAATTCAGATTCGTCGAGCCCCGACACGACACCGAGCGATCAGGTTGCAGCGACGACGTCTGAGACGCTGTGTGCCTGTGAGCGTCTCGGAGCTGCCGATCACTTTGATGCCGCGCTGCGCCAGTTGGCCGCGGGAGACCATGAGGCCGCTCGCGCTTCTCTGGCCCGGCATTCAGCCTCCGGTGCTGAGCAGGCAAAGCAGGAAGCTTCCGCTGGCCTTGATCTGATCGAAGCCATCAAAACACAAAATCTCGAGCCGGAGGCAATCGAGGCGAGTCCCGAGGGAGCACGCGCGTCTGTGTTGCGCATGTTGTTGGCGTTAGTGGGTGACTTGCAGGACCAGATTGCTGACGAGCGAGCAGAGAATGAGCAGCTGTCAGCGGAGCTCGACAAGCGAGAAGAGGCGTTGAAGCGACTTCGCGAGCTTACCCTGGGACAACCGGAATCCTGACGCAGAACACCGACCCCTCGTTGGGTGTGCTCTCCACCTCAATACTGCCGCCCAGCATCGTGCAGAACTCTCTGACAATTGCGAGCCCCAGACCTGTGCCACCGTATTTAAGCCCGGTATTGGCTTCGGCCTGAGTAAACGCCTCGAAAACACGCCCCTGTTGCTCCGGTGTCATTCCGATGCCGGTATCCGCCACCGTGACTGTGAGGTTTTTCTGATCCATTACTGCTGATACGGTGATTTGTCCCTGCTTCGTAAACTTGCAGGCGTTGGAGAAGAGATTGGTCACTATCTGCTGGAGCTTGCCGCGGTCGCTCTCCATGTCACGCATATTGGTTTTGTCTATATCGAGAACCAGCTCGTTATTGTTCTGTGTCAGTAAAGGTGAGAGCGCGTCGCAAACCTGAACCAGCAGTGCTGCCGGGCTAAACACTTCGAGGCTAACCTGCATTTTGCCCGTTTCAATTTTTGACAAGTCGAGAATGTCGTTAATCAGCGTTAATAACTGCCTGCCGGACAAAATAATGGTGGCGAGGTCATGATGAAATTGTTGGCGATTAATCTCTGTCTCGTCGCCCAATTCATCCTGAAGCATTTCTGAATAGCCGATGATAGCGTTGAGAGGGGTTCTCAGCTCGTGGCTAACGTTGGCTAAAAACATACTTTTTGCGGCGTTGGCAGAATCCGCGTCGGCTCTCGCGGTATTCATCTCCTCGATCGCAGTTTGCAGTTTGGTAGACATCTCGTTAAACGTGCGGGCGAGATCACCGATTTCTCCCGAATCACGCTGCTCGTCAATGCGATAGGTCAGGTCGCCGGAGCCAAAGCGTTCCACACCTCGTTTCATCCGGGTGAGTGACGCGTTGGTGCTACGAATCATGGCGAAAACCAGCGCTAGGGTGATGGCGATAGAGCTAATGAAACCCACGATTGTAATCTGGTCGGTCAACGTGATCGTGCGGTCAATGGCACTGGCACGTTGAACCGCGACAAAAGACTGTCGCTGATCGAGCTCCTGAAGCCTCTGTTGCGCGTTGTTATAAGAGCGCGCGTCCTCCACCGGTGGTGTGGGGCCCGTTTGGTTGTAACTCATGTAGAACTGACGCCACTGCTCTATCAAGGTGGTCGTGCTTTCATGCAGCCGTCGGTAGTGGGCCTCGAGCTCCTCGCCACCGTAGCTACCGAGTTGCCTTAAGCGCTCAGTGATAATGTCGAGATCAGCCCGCGCTTGGTCGAGCTGGCTGTCTTCCAGCGGGTCGTCGGTTGTCTCGCGCAGGGTCGCCAATACCAGTACTTGCTGTCTTTTGTTCTGTAAGTTTTGCTCCAGCTCGGCGGTCAACTGTGCCGCGGTGACCGCTTCTTGATAGGCAAGGGAGCTCTCGTTGCGCGCAAAGCTACCCCACAGTGAAGTTGCGACGTTGATAGCAAAGAGAATAAGAATGGCACCCGAGAACAGGTAGAGGCGACCCCGAAGACTCAGCCTCGGTCGCAGTTGGGTGACCACATCAGGTGTTCGCATTGAGGGCGGTCGCAATTACGTCAAGCAGCGCGGGAAAATCGACCGGCTTGGTCGCAAAGTCGGCGCATCCCGCTGCCAAGGCGCGGGCTTTGTCTTCCTCCATGGCATGTGCGGTCAGGGCAATGATGGGAATATCGTTAATCGCTGGGTCTTTTTTGGCCTCTTTGCACGCCGTCCAGCCATCCTTAACGGGCAGATTCATGTCCATCAGCACGACAGCCGGATGCGCTTTGCGCATGACCTCGAGCGCCGTCTCTCCATCAGCCGCGGTGATCACAGTGTGTCCGGCACGCTCGAGTCGCCGGATCAGCATGTTCCGGTTTACCTCGTTGTCCTCAACCAACAGGATCTGCTGTGGCGCTTCGGTCATCAATGTAACCCCAAAACCGGGTAGGTCAGAATCGGGTCTTCAATCCCCTTGGCACTGATTTCGCGAGGCTCCCCCAGCCGAAAGAGGCCCTCAGGGAGTTGTTGGCGCGTGGCCTCGGCAATCAGAATCTCGTTCACGGCGGTTTGCCCCTCGATTCTAGAGGTCACATTCATTGCGTGACCGACGCAACCATATTTGGCGCGTTGTTCCGAGCCAATATTGCCGGCAATCACCGTACCCGTGTTCAGGGCAATGCGCTGGCTCAAGGCGGGTAAACCTGCATCGGCATTGGCGGCATTCACGGCGTCCATGGCGTCCCGCATGGCGAGGGCACATCGAACTGCACGCTCCGGATCATCTTCCCCTCGTCTGGGTGCACCAAATACCGCCAGAATGGCATCCCCAAGAAACTCATCGATGGTTCCCTGATGCTCGAAGATAATGGCCGTCATCGCCTCAAAATAACGATTAAGCAGCGACACCACCTGAGTCGGGGGTAGGTGCTCCGCTAGGCTGGTGAAGCCGCAAATGTCGGACATCATAATCGTCACTTCGCGCAGGTCGCCGCCAAGCTCCAGCCCTTCGGGGGCTTCCAGTAGCTGCTCTACGATGTCGTCAGACAGGTATCGTCCAAAGGTTCGCCTGATAAATCGCTCGTTTCTCTCCAACTGGTCGCGATAGTCCTCTTCCCGATCATGCCAGCGCTTTCGCTCAATACCCGCAGAGATGCGAGCCTGAAGCAACACCGGATTGAAAGGTTTCAGAAGATAGTCATCTGCGCCCGCCTGAATGCAGGTGATGATCTGATCCATGTCCTGGCGTCCACTGATCATGATCACGGGCGTAGCGCGAAGGCCCTCATGCTCTTTCATTTGCCTGAGGACTTCGGCGCCACCGATACCGGGCATCATCAGGTCGAGAAGCACAACATCCACGCCGCGTGTTTCCAGCAGTTCTAATGCCTCCTCTCCCGATTCCGCCGAAATGACCGTGTGTCCAGCACGGGATAACAACCGGCTGATCAGCTCCCGATTTTCGGGCATATCATCAACCGCCAAAATGACGCCGGCATCCTCTTTTGCAGGCAAAGTGGCAGCTGTTCCTGCGATCGTATCGGCGGTCATTTGTGTGCTGCCCGCAGACGAGAGCAATGCGGGCAGGGTTTGACCCAGAGCGGGGTGGAGAAGGGCGATATCCTCTTGCAGTATCTCGGCGTAGCCGCGAATCGCACCAATTACATTTAGTAGATCATGGTTCACGTCAGGGGTTGGGTTATCAAGCAGTTCCGTCACGCGTATCAGGCCCTCTTTGAGAGCGAGGACATCGGCGTCGATCGGAGGCGCGACGGTCACGGTGGGGCGAGTAGTTGCCGCTAAAAATGGCTCGGCGGAGGAGAGAATTCGCCGCGCCCAAGCCATGGGTTGATCCGTTTCAGTGCTCACTGTGCCCTTCTTTTCGCGCCACGCGGTGTCAGTATACCGGTGAACGTTACGATGCGAAGCTGTCACCTGCTGGGGATAGGCGATCAGTAATTGATGGGGTAGTATCGCACTAACTTGGGGAGTAAACGGGGCACAAGATTTATGTTAGATCAAGTGGAAATATTTCACGGGTTGTCTGACGAAGAGCTAAAGGCGCTTGAGGCGAGTAGCACTACCAGAGCTTTCCCTAAAAACACGGTTGTGATCCATGAGAATGATCCGGCGGATTCCCTTTTTGTGATCGAATCGGGCAAGGTGAAGGTCTACTGTAGCGATAAAAACGGTAAAGAGTTCATTATGAATACGCTCGGCCCGGGCGATTATTTCGGTGAGCTGGCTTTGTTGGACGACTCGACCCGCTCCGCTTCCGTTAGAACCGTTGAAAAATCCGAGTTCCGCATCGTCATGAAAGAGGATTTCTCCGGTGTGTTGGAGGATCATCCGGGTATTACGAAACAACTGATCAGTAATCTGGCGGGGCGGGTACGCAAGTTGACCGCAGACGTTAAGAGTCTGGCCTTACAGGATGTGTACGGTAGGGTGGCTAACGTATTGATGGACCTTGCCGAGGAGCGCGGTGATGGCACATTGTTCATCCCAGAAAAACTGACTCAGCAGGATATTGCGGATCGGGTTGGCGCCTCGCGTGAGATGGTGGCGCGCATCCTCAAGGACCTCACCATCGGCGAGTACATCCGTTTTGAGGGGCGTCACATCATTATCAATACGCGTCTTCCAGCGAAATATTGATTAATCTTTAGAGCGCTCTGTTACTTGCGCGGTGAGTCCGCCGCGCTGCAGGCGCACCTTGAGCGTTGCTCCCTCGACGGTATCTTCCGGTTGTCGAATGACCGTCCCGCCACTGTCAGTGACGATCGCATAACCACGCCCCAAAATCTGTTCGGGACCCAGCGATCTCAGCAACGATTGTTTGTGGGCCACCTCTCCTTTGGCATCTTTGAGCCTGTGCTGTATTTGTAGCGCAAGTCGTTGGCGTAGTGATGCCAGTGGACTTCTGTGTTTGGCCAGCACATGGCTGGGATGTTGGGCGATTAATCTCAGATGGGTTTGTCTGGCGTCACTTTGCGCTATGGCAACACGCCTGTGGGCACTCTGGTTCAGCGAGTTCGTCAGTCGCTGTAGCGTTGAGCGTTGCTGTCTCAGGGAAAAACCGGGATCTCTGAGTCGTTTGACCGTGGCGGCATGTCGCATATGGTGATCCGCCAGCAGGCGTTTCATCGACCGCGTCATCCGGATCGAGAGTCCGTCGAGTAGCTGGAGCAATTCCACCTGATCGCCAGAAATCAGCTCGGCGGCCGCAGAAGGCGTCGCCGCTCTGGCGTCGGCTGCCAGATCGGCAATGCTGAAGTCGGTTTCGTGCCCTACGGCAGAGACCGTGGGAATGCTGGCGGCAAAAAGCGCTCGTGCAACGATCTCCTCATTGAATGCCCAAAGATCCTCTAGCGAACCGCCACCTCGACCGACCACCAAAACGTCAAGTGGTAGCTTGCGTTCTGTGTTCAAGCGGTCCGCGAGGGCAATGGCTGAGGCAATTTGCGCTGCGGCACCTTCTCCCTGCACAGCGACGGGGAACACATAGACCTCGCTATGGGGGCTCCGGCGATTAAGGACGGTGAGGATATCCTGAAGAGCAGCACCTGTGGGAGAGGTTACGACTCCGATGCGCTCGGCAGCAGAGGGAATTGCCTGTTTCATCTCTGCTGCAAATAGCCCTTCTTGAGCCAACCGGTTTTTGAGTTGCTCAAAGGCCAACTGCAGCGCACCTGCTCCCGCGGGCTCCATGTGCTCGCAAATCAACTGAAACTCGCCTCTGCCCTCGTAGAGGGAAACCCGCGCTCTGATGCGGACAGATTCACCCTGGCTTGGCCGAAATTTGATTCGGGTGTTGGCGCGCCTGAACATCGCACAGCGCACTTGAGCGTCGGCGTCTTTTAGCGTGAAGTACCAATGTCCGGAGCTGGCCGCGGTGAAGTTACCTATCTCACCCTCTACCCACACCCAGTCAAAATGCGTCTCTAGAAGGTGTTTGGCTTCCCGGTTAAGTTCACTCACGGAAAGCGTCAGTGGTTGTGGAGGCATGCTCTGCATGGGCTATTTATCGCTGCTTCTTATCGCTACTTCGGTGTTGGGAGTCAGGGGTTTACGGTCATGCGATTGTCGCACCATTGACCCCTCTGTATACTAGCGCGTTTGGGGAAACCCGATAGGGCGTTCAGCGGCCAATCGGGTACGACGAGGCCAACATGCTCCGAATCGCACACGAAGGGCTCACTTTCGACGACGTGCTCCTCCTGCCAGGCTACTCCGAGGTCACTGCCAAGGACGTATCACTGGTCACGCGCCTGACCCGCAATATCCCACTCAATATTCCGCTGGTATCTGCTGCGATGGATACCGTCACCGAATCACGATTGGCGATTGCGCTTGCGCAGGAAGGCGGCATCGGGATCATTCACAAAAATATGACCATTACCGAGCAAGCCGAGGAGGTGCGCCGGGTCAAGAAGTTCGAAAGTGGCGTGGTCAAGGACCCGATCACCATTGAAAGTACGGCGAGCATCGCGCAGTTGATTGATTTGACTCGCGCCAATGGGATCTCGGGCGTGCCCGTGATGGATCAGGGCAATCTGGTGGGCATTGTCACGCGGCGGGATATTCGCTTTGAAACGGATACTGAGCAACCCGTGTCTGCCATCATGACGCCCAAGAAAAAACTGGTCACCGTGAAGGAGGGAGCCCCACTCGAGGAGGTTCAGCGACTGCTACACGAGCACCGTATTGAGAAAATCCTGGTCGTGGATGATGATTTTGGGCTCAGGGGGCTCATTACTGTTAAAGACTTCGACAAGGCAGAGTCTTTTCCCCACGCGTGTAAAGACGGCTACGGTCAGCTGCGGGTGGGTGCTTCGGTGGGTACCAGTCCCGATACCGATGAGCGGGTAGAGGCGCTGATTCGCGCGGGCGTGGATGTACTGGTCGTTGATACCGCGCACGGGCACTCCAAAAATGTGCTGGATCGGGTGCGCATGATCAAAGCGACCTACCCGGACATCGACGTGATTGGCGGCAACATTGCCACGGCCGAAGCAGCTCTGGCATTGAGCGACGCAGGCGCAGACGCAGTCAAGGTGGGCATTGGGCCTGGCTCCATTTGTACTACGCGCATTGTCACAGGCGTGGGCGTACCGCAAATTTCAGCGATTGCTGCGGTGGCGGAAGCGCTCACCGATAAAGGCGTGCCGGTTATTGCCGATGGCGGCATTCGTTTCTCGGGCGATCTGGCGAAAGCCTTGGCGGCCGGGGCGGATGCGGTGATGATGGGCAGTATGTTCGCCGGCACCGAAGAGGCACCGGGCGAAGTGGAGTTGTATCAGGGCCGGACCTATAAATCCTACCGGGGCATGGGCTCTATTGGCGCCATGTCCCAGAACCAGGGCTCCTCTGACCGCTATTTTCAGGATTCGAGTGTGGGTGCGGAAAAGCTGGTACCCGAAGGCATCGAGGGCAGGGTGCCCTATAAAGGACCCGTGTCGGCGATTATTCATCAACTCATGGGTGGGGTGCGCTCCGCCATGGGCTATGCCGGCTGCGCGACGATGTCGCAAATGCGCTCGGAGCCGCAGTTTGTGCGGGTAACTGCAGCCGGTATGTCGGAGTCGCACGTACATGATGTCTCCATCACCAAGGAAGCACCCAATTACCCCGTGCGGTAATCGAGTGGTGGTGCAGCCAGTGAGTCGTTTTAACCGGAAGCCCTCAGCGTGACGCAGGATATCCACCGCGATCGACTGCTGATTCTTGATTTTGGTTCTC
>JAYNNB010000080.1:7463-8051 GCA_038112515.1 Luminiphilus sp. | reverse complement strand
AAGGGATGGTCTCGAATTCAGACAGTGACAACGACGCTCCTCATCTCGCTAACGGCAAGCGCTTGAACCCCTAAAAGTTTGTTTGCGATCGGTGTTGGCACATAGGCAAGGTACTCTAACCCTATCCTTCGATGCTCGCCATGATTTGCCGGGTACCTGCTGCGAGTTGGTGTGCACGTATCCTTAGGGCACAATGCGTATCCTCGGGGTTCGAGGCTGAAGCGGGTTCAGGGCCCATCCACTGTTTGATAGGAATCCATCATGGCGCGCGCCGTATTGATCAAGTTGCATTTGTATTTTTCTGCTTTTTTCGCTGCGGCGATTGTTTTGGTGGCAGTCTCGGGAGGGCTGTACCTGATTGGCATAAAAGGTAGCGTGGAGCAAACCTTTGTGGGCTCTTTGGACTCGGGCGAGGCTTTGCTGGCGGATCCCAGTCAGGAGGCGGTAGAAACCGCCCTCCAGGCGGTGGGTGTGACGGACTTCAGCTTCGACTACGTCAAACAGAGCGGTACTCGCTTGATTACCCGGCCGACTTCGCGACCGTTTTACACTCTCGATATTGCAGACGGGGGAGTGACGGTGCAATAC
>JAYNNB010000080.1:0-7453 GCA_038112515.1 Luminiphilus sp. | reverse complement strand
TGCCTATAAGACGTACCAGCAGTTTTTTGCGGCGGGTATGCTCTTTGTCATGCTGAGTGGCTTGTGGCTTGGGTTGTCTTCTGCGCGATTACGTTCCACGACACTCATCACCTCGGGCACGGGTCTGCTGTTGTTTGCCGTGCTGGTGCTCAGTTGAACTTGAGCGCAGATGAGCGTTTAAAGGATCGCTGAATGGTATCGCTGTGGAGTCTCCAGGGGTTTTGCTGCAAGCAAGAGATTTCCGAGGGAGTTTCGATAGGCCATAAAAAGCCGGGCAGTGCCCGGCTTTTTTATTCACTCAGTAAGACATTAGAAATCCCACTGGAATTCCACGCCAGCCGTGCGGTAGGCGCCAGGAGTCACGAACGCGCCGCCAAACTCAGGGGCCATGATCACTTCACCGATATACTCTTCATCAAAGAGGTTTCGGGCAAAGGCCGTGACACGCCAGTTATCGCCACCAATACCTACGCGGAGATTAGTGATGCCATAGCCATCGACTTTAGTCTTCTCGTAGCTGGTGTCCAAACCACCTTGTCCTGGAACTAGGCGCTGCAGCCATGCTGGTACGGAGTAGTTCGGTCCGATGCCCAAAGCAGGCACACCCGGATTGGGACTATCGAGGTCGTTCCCTTGAACCACGTGGTAGAAGATGTCGCCTTGATAAGCATACTCAAGTCTCGCCATGAGATTGAGGTTGCCAATGTTCTGATCCCAAGTTAATGCCAAGTTGGCGGTGAACTCGGCGGCATTCGGGACATCGTTACCCGCGACATAGGGGCGTACCGTCATGGAATCGATTTCACCATCAATGGTGCTGTACCCTGCATCGAGGCGTAAACCGTCGGTCATTTGCCATGAGGCGCCCATTTCAAAGCCCTGAATGGTCACTTCGTCGATACCCTCTACCGTTCGCATCAAACCGAACGGGCCCACATAGAATTCGAAGAACTGCATGTCGTCGACTTCGGTGTGGTAGGCAGCGGCGTTGAGTTGAAGGTTGCCATCGAGCAATGTAGAGCGAAAGCCCACCTCAAAAGAACTGGAGGTCTCTTCCTCATAAATCTCTGGTGGCGCAACTGGCAAGCCGTCGGGGTTCACGAGAAACAGGCTAATGATCTCCGTGCCACCCAGATTGTTGAAACCACCGGTCTTGAAGCCGACCCCCCAGCTACCAAACAGGGTGGTGTTGTCAGAAAGGTCGTAGCTCAGACTGATTTTAGGCTGGAGTGCGTCAAACTCTTTGCTTCGCTTATCTACACGGGCGCTGACCGCCCCAGTTTCGAGGTCGATAAACGCCGGGTTCCATGGCGTGCCGCCCAGCGGCGCACCATTCAGCGTACAGCCACCTTCGAAGAAGGCACCGCAATAGTTAATGCGTGTTGAAACGTAGCCATCCGCCGGGCTTGGCACGGCGTTGGTCACTTCCCGATCCTCCACGTCGTAGCGCAATGCTACCGATAGCTCCATCCGATCTGTCAGGTCGTAACTGATTGAGCCGAAGCCGGAGAGAACGGTCGTTTCAAAATCATCAAGCACGAGTGCGTCGGTAAGCTCATTGACGAAGGAGCGCGGGAGCTGTGCCCGGCCGTCATCCTCAAGCTGGGCCACACCCACACGGCGATCGATGTTTAAGAAGTACATGCCCGCTTGCCAGCGCAGTCGCTGATCGGCATCCGAGGTCCACTGCAGCTGGAAGCTGATATCGCGCTGGTTGCGCTCCTGATACTGATAACCGTCACACGTTGAGGGACTGTAGGGGGGGAAGAATGGATCACCACTGCCATCAAAGGAGGCGGCTAGATTAAAAGTAGGTTGCTGCATCGGCGTAGCGTCACCCAGGAACAAGGATCTGGCGGCTGCACTTTGCTGACAATGTCCGAGGTTGTTATAGAAACCAAATGCGCCCGAGGTGCCGTCAGCGAGGAAGTACTGGTCCTGGTCTGAGTAGAGCGCCCAAGCAGTCAACGTTCCGTTATCGAACTGTTTGTCGACTTTGACGGAGAGTTCAACCGTATCTTGCTCATTTTCAGGATCTACGTTGGGGCTGTAGACAAATTCAAAGTCATTAACGTCGATGGAAGCAGCCGTGTTATCGACACCGAAGCCAGTCAGTCCCGAGAGCGCACCTACGAAAAAGGGGAGCTCAAAAGCGGCATTAAAGGCAATGGATGCGGCTGAAACCGTTGAGAAACGGAGCTTGGTATCGATCGACAGGGTATCGGTTGGATCCATAACGATACGAGCACTCACCGCAGTTTCTTCGTAGTCATTGACCACGTCGTCTTTCAGATAAACGTTCTCCAGAAATCCGTCTGTCTTGCGGTGGGTCACTGTCAGGCGACCCGCGGTATCGCTACCCAAGGGCCCTGCGATGGTGGCAGTACCGTAGTAAGTGCCGTACTCGGCTCCCCCTACCTTCACGCTACCCTCAAACTCCTGGGTGGGACGCTTGGTCGACATGATTACGGCACCCGCCGCTGCTGAGCGGCCGTACAACGCGCCCTGCGGCCCTTTCAATACTTCGATCTGGGAAAGATCAGGGTACTCGCGGTTAAAGGCAGACGGGTTGGTGTACAGCACCCCGTCCACAATGAAGGCGAAGTTGGTTTCGGCGTCACGCGCACCATTGATCCCGCGGATGCTTAGCGAGCTATCACCCACCTCCACGGTGTTCACAAAGGTCACGCCGGGTGTCATGTAGACGAAATCCTCGGCCCGCTCCACGCCCATATTGGCGATCTGGCCCTCGGTAAAGGCGGTCACGGTTGCGGGGACGTCCTGCAGGGATTCTGCTCGCGCCCGCGCGGTCACCACGACTTCCTCGAGTTGCGCGGAGGCAACGGAAGGCATGAGCAATGCCGCGCTGGACAGCGCCGCCGAAACGGCAGCGGTTAGGGGAAGTGTCGCGAGTGCCTGGCGACGGCGATAGAGTGGGGTGCAGCTACTCATGGGTTGGCTCCTTTGTGCTGACAAGGCCTCTTAATGGCCCAAGTAATTGGGGTGTTTACCGCTATTTATAAAGCTTGGATTACCTGTTGGTACTGGCACTCCGGCCAGTTTGTCCGGACAACTCAATTTATCTCGCTCAATATGGCTTTGCGGTCGGCTTCGGTCAAGTCCAGTTCTGCGATAATTTTGGCGGTTTCACCGCCGACTGTGGGTAATTCAGTGCTGATTTGCGCGGGTTCTCGGTCAAATCGTACCGCTGAACCGATATGGTCGTTGCCCTTGGCGTCTTTAAAGCGCATGCCACGCTCCCACACGTGATCGGCATCCCAGGCTTCTTTCAGCGTAGCCACCGGACTCCAACAGATATCGCGTCCCTCAAACCAGGTCTGCCACTCCACGCGGGTTCGCTCCCGAAAAGTCGTGCGCAAAAATGCAATCGCCGGCCAATGCCCCTCGCCGGCAGGTCCGGTGACGGCGGTTATAAACTCGGGTTTTTCCAGACCGGTAAACAATGCCTCGACAAACTTATGTTCTCCGCCTCCGAGAGCGATGAATTGTCCGTCGGCCGTCTCGTAAACATTTAGCATGGCGTTACCGCCATGGGTCCGCTCTCGCAGTCGCTCGGGCGCCTGGTCACCTCCAAACACGGGACCCAGAATATTGGGGCTCGCGGCCAGCACCGACTCGAACATACTGATATCCACGAAATCGCCCAGACCGGTGGAATTGCGCCGGTGCAGTGCCATTAAAATGCCGGAGAGCGCGAGGTAGGAGGACAGCATGTCGGCGATGGGTACGCCGATAATCGCGGGTCCGCTGTCCCCCTCGGGCGAGCGGGAGATATCAAGAATGCCTGCAGCCGCAACAGTTGCGGTATCGTGCGCGGGGCGATCACGCCATGGGCCGGTTTGACCAAAGGCAGAGATTGAGCAGTACACCAGACCGGGGTTCTCCTCACACAAGGTGGCATAGTCGATGCCTAGACGCTTGGCTACACCGGGTCGGAACGCTTCGACCACGACGTCCACCGTTTTGGCGAGCGCCAGCAGGGCTTTCTTACCCGCAGTGGTTTTCAGGTTGAGTGCAATGCTCTCCTTGCCGCGCTGGGTGTTGCGAAACATCACGGTCTCGCCACCTTGTGTCCACGGAAAGGATTCCGCGGATCGGGTGGGCTCGGGTGCTAGGGGGTTTTCAACTTTAATCACCCGAGCGCCGTGGTCCGCCATCAGCTGTGTGGCTGCCGGTCCCGGCAGGAACAGCGATAGGTCGAGTACCGTGATCCCCTCGAGCTTCATTGATTGAGACCGATCAGCAGGTGATCCCTTCTGCGCTGAGCCCAATGAGTTCGTCCGCTGACAGACCCAGCAGTTCGCCCAGTATTTCCTGATTGTGCTGACCAATTTGCGCGCCGGGCCAGTCCGTGCGCCCAGGCGTTTCACTCAGCTTGGGCAGAATGGCGGGAATTTTCAGCGGCTTACCATTGATTTCGACCGTCTCGAACATCCCACGGGCAATATAATGCGGGTCAGTCATCATATCTTCTACGCTGTAGATGGGACCTACCGGCACCCTCGCAGCTTCCAGTTTGGCGATGATTTCTGCCGCAGTGTGCGCGGCGCACCAGGCGGCCAGCGCCTCGTCAATCTTCTGTTCGTGAATCACCCGGCCCTGGTTGTGCTCCAGTTCCGGATCATTCGCCATGTCTTCGCGGCCCGCCTCTTTCATTAAGCGTTTGAAGATGGAGTCCCCATTACCGCCAATGACGACGTGCTTACCATCCGAGCAGAGGTAGGTATTGGTGGGGACGATACCGGTGATCGTGGTGCCGGAGGGTTCACGCACGACGCCTGCGCCATCGAACTCGGGAACGATCCCTTCCAGCAGGTTGAAAATGGACTCATAAAGCGCGACATCCACCACCTGCCCCTGTCCGCTCTTGGTGCGTTCGATAATGGCAAATGCCACGCCCAACGCGGCGTGAATTGCGGCGACCGTATCACCCAGCGAAATATTAGGCCGCACCGGGGCTTTGCCCGGCTCGCCATTGATGTATCTAAAGCCACCGTAACCCTCTGTGACTGAGGCATAGCCCGGCTTTTCAGAGAAAGGACCACTCTGCCCGTAGCCTGAAATTCGCGCATAGATAATGCCCGGATTCTTTTCTTTGACCTGCTCGGGGCCCAGACCCCAGCTTTCCATTGCGCCCGGTCGAAAGTTTTCGACGACCACATCGGCTTTGGTTAGCAGATCAAACGCAATTGCGCGCCCGCGCTCTGATTTCAGATCAAGCGTGACACTTTTCTTGTTGCGCGCCAGCGAGTGGTACCACAGCGACATTCCATCGCGCACTTCTCGCCACTGTCGAATCGGGTCTCCCGTGGGCGGTTCTACCTTGATCACCTCGGCGCCAAAATACCCGAGAATGGTGCCTGCAAAAGGGCCGGCGAGCAGTTGGCCCAATTCAACAACTCTGAGGCCTTCTAAAGGTCGCGATCCAGACATGAAACTCTCCCGATGACTTGCCAGAAAGGGGGGCGTGAAATAGTACGGACATTTCATGATAAAAGGAATGAAGATATGGCTCGTGCGGGAGGCGTTAGGCGCTTAGCATGAGCGGAAATCGCTTAGGGGAACTTTATGATGCCAGGGAAAGGAGGGATCTCCTTTATATTGCAAAGCACGCTTATGGCTTTGGCGGTTGGGTCGGGAGCGGCGCGCGCTGAGGCGGACTGGGTGCTGCGCGGCGGCCCCGTGTATTCCATGGATGCTTCTGCGCAGCACTACTCAGCGATTGCACTCAAGGGTAACCGTATCCTCTGGCTCGGGGACGCTGAGGCGGCGACTACTCACATCGGTGCTCAAACCCAAGTGGTGGAGCTCGAGGGTCGGAGCGTTTTCCCCGGGTTTATCGATACCCATATCCATAGCATGGACACGCTACCCCTGGTGAATGGGGTCAAGCTGAGTCCCTATCAGAACGCAGAAGAAGTGCTGGCATCCATCGCAGCGCATGCTCGCACGCATCCGTATCAAAACCCGGTAATCGGCATTGGCTTTCTCGCTCCTGCTTTTGGTGTCGACGGACCCACCGCTGCTCAGCTCGACGCGGTGATACCTGATCGTCCCGCACTGATGATTGACGAAGGCGGGCATACGGCATGGGCCAACACGCTGGCGCTCAGGGCGGCAGGCATTACCAAAGAGACCCCAGACCCGGTGCCGGGTGCGCACTTTTATCAGCGCGACGAATCGGGGGAACCCACCGGATGGCTGGTTGAAGGCGCGGCCATTGATCCTGTGAGTGAAGCACTCGGATTGGTCAGTGAGGAGGCCTTGGCACTCGCTGCACCGGGATTTTTCGCAGACATGTCGGCAGTCGGCCTTACTGCCGCGTTTGATGCCGGGATGATTGATACGGGCGAGAAGGGCCGCGCGCTGGCGCTCAAAATGGTCGAAGCGGGTGAATTCCCGCTCCGCATGGTGGCTTCACATTATGTGAACCAGCCCGAGCAGCTTCCAGGGGCGTTAGCAGTGCTCGCAGAACTCAATGAGCGCTATCAGCATCCGCTGTTCACAGTGTCGACGCTAAAGCTATCGCTCGACGGCACGGTGGAAGCTAAGACAGCAGTAATGCTGGAGCCCTACAGCGTGCCAGAGGGTCACGATCCTGTCCCTCTATTACCCAATCCCGAGATGTTCGATGCGGTAGTCGCGGCCCACAAAGCGAATGTTGATGTACATTTGCACGCCATTGGCGACGGTGCGGTGCGCGCTGCCCTTGACGCTGTAGAGCGCGCAAAGGCGGCCCACCCGGAAAGTGACAGTCGATCCACTATCTGTCATATCGAGATCGTGAGTGCAGAGGATGTAACTCGTTTTGCAGCGCTCGACGTTGTCGCGCAAACCACACCGACCTGGTTCTACTACGACCATCTTGCGCTGGAACGGTTAGGGGAGGGTCGATTCAATCAGATGTACCCCTTGGCTTCCATTGTTCGTAGCGGGGGTAAAGTGACGCTAGGCAGTGACTATCCGGTGAGTTGGATTGGCAAGGACGCGCTGAACCCGATGTTCAATATTGAAATGGCGGTTACGCGGCAACAGGCGGGTAATGCTGCCGTGCCCGTGCAGCCGCGGGTCAGCGAGCGGTTGAGTGTGGATCAGGCAATTCGCGCCCATACGTCGGACGCCGCCTGGCAACTGCGTCTGGAGGATGAAATTGGCACATTGGAGATTGGCAAGCTCGCCGATTTGGTCGTGCTCGATAGAGATCCCTACGCCAGCGATCTGTATGAGCTGCACACTATTCGCGTGGATCACACCTTTTCCGACGGCCGGTTAGTTTTCACCCGACAAGCACAGTGACCCTGAGCTCTCAGGGCTAAAGGCTTTAAATGGGGGACTTTCTCTTAAATGGGAATCGTTCTCGTTTCTATTGCGCATGAGAATAATTCGCATTACTATTCTCGTCCCATAAGTTAGGTGAGACCGTTCTCGTGTC
>JAYNNB010000079.1:6551-8056 GCA_038112515.1 Luminiphilus sp. | reverse complement strand
GGTATAGGCAGGGGATCCCTCGGGGTGGTGCCGCAGTGTTTGCCCGTGCTGGCCAATGGCAGTGACTTCCTCGGCACCCACGCCTGCCTCTCTGAGGAGCTCCGAGATCGCCGCAGCGTAGGCGTCTGCCAGCTGCGAATCAAGGATCGCCAGCCGATGCAGTTCATTATCTCCGGCTTGCCGAAACGCCAGAATTTCCCGGCGCAGTTCCAGAGGCATGGGGCAGTGATGGGAGGCCAGCAGGCTGCCACGTTCGCCATCGCGCCGCACGAGTACGGCGTCGATGCCATCCGCGCTGGTGCCCGACATCAATCCGATAAACAGACCGCCGTTCATTCGGCCTGCGCTAACTGTTGAGCGTTACGGAGGCTGGCCAGCTGTTGGATGGGCTGCCGGATCGCTGCCAGATAGCGCGGTATTTCGGCCTCGGGTAGCGAGCGCGCTTTGGGGAGAATTTTGTGTACCGTGCGCGGATTACGGTGGACGCCGTTGACCAGAAATTCGTAGTGCAAATGAGGCCCAGTTGCCGCTCCGGTTGAACCCACGGTGCCGATGATTTGGCCCTGTTTCACTTTGTTCCCTTTTTTGACTCTGAGTCGATGCAAATGCAGGTAGTGAGTGACGAACTGTTCACCGTGCTGGATAAAAATATAGTTGCCGTTGGGCCGGGTATAACCCGCCTCGATCACGCGGCCGTCGCCAGCGGCGTACACGGGTGTTCCCCGGGGCGCGGCATAGTCGGTGCCCCGATGGGGTCGCTGGGTCTTGTAGATGGGATGCAATCGATTCGGATTGAAGTTGGAGCTCACCCGGGTGAAATCGAGTGGCGCGCGTAAAAAAGCCTTGCGCATGCTGACCCCGGTTTCATTGTAATAACTGGTGTCCCCCTCAAGATCTGTGTAGCGGTAAGCCTCGAAGGTTTCACCGCGGTTGGTAAAGCTTGTCGCCAAGATGGGCCCGTCACTGAACCGCTTGCCGTCCAGCATCAGTTCTTCATAAATGACATGGATCGTGTCACCGACGCGCGGGTCCAATGCAAAGTCGATCACACCGCCGAAGATCCCTGCGAGCTCCATAATCATTGAGTCACTGAGTCCAGCGTCAGTCCCGGCGAGAAAAAGTGAACTCTCTATGGTGAGTGACGCCTGCCGCAAGTGGCGCTCCGGCTCGCGCGTGATCTGTGTGGCATTAAACCCGTCGTCGCTGCGCTGATAGAGCGTGGTCAGTAGCGCCGACTGCACGTGTCGCATGGCAAGCAGGCTCCCTTGATCGTCGCGCTGAAAGCCGATGGTTTCGCCCGGATAGATTTTGCGTAGCGATTGGCCCTCGTTGGACGCTGCCACGCGGTATAAGTCGGTGTCTGTAAATCCGGCACGAGCGAATACCACGCTCAGGTTGTCGCCATTGCGCACCTTGTAGTCGCGCCATTCGGGCAGTTTGGGTGGGGCTGGTGGCGGCTCGGCGGCCTCGTCTACGGCGCCCGCCGGATCCTCGATCGACGCCGC
>JAYNNB010000079.1:0-6451 GCA_038112515.1 Luminiphilus sp. | reverse complement strand
GTGGCGGCTCGGCGGCCTCGTCTACGGCGCCCGCCGGATCCTCGATCGACGCCGCTAGCTCCGGCGCTAAGGTGACCTCGGCCGCCAGTTTCACGGATTCTCGACTACCGCTGAGCGATAAACCCATCACCAGCAGTAACGCGCCGAGGGTAGCGGCCCAGACAACGGGACGCTGATGCAGGGGCGTCTCCGTTGTCTTCAGTGGTGTAGCGCCACGGGGAGCGGGTTTGCGGGACATGCCAGGCCATCATCGCGTTCGAAGCGCGTAGTATAACCATTGGCTCTCAGGGTTCAGATACCGAGATAGCCCACCGCCAGCAACCGGATTGTGGGATACTCTCGCTCTGCCCTTTTAGGGGCGCTCCTACTGTCAGTCGAAAACCAGAGATAACGTCGTCAGCCATGAGTCATGATCTATTAGCCGACCTTCGTGCACGAGGCCTCGTTTTTCAGGTCGCAGGAGAGGACGCACTGGACAGCTGGTTGGGCGCTGAATCACGAACGCTCTATTGTGGCTTTGACCCCACCGCGGACAGTTTGCATATTGGTTCCTTGGTGCCCTTGTTGGTGTTACGGCGGTTTCAGGCGGCCGGACACCGGCCCATTGCGCTGGTAGGTGGCGCGACCGGGTTGATTGGCGATCCCAGTTTCAAAGCGGCAGAGCGGCAGCTGAATACGCCCGAGGTGGTTGCGGGCTGGGTTGATCGGATCCGCCAACAGGTCAGCCAGTTCATCGACTTTGACGGAGCCAACCCAGCGCTGGTGGTGAACAACCTCGACTGGACCCAGGGGCTTGATGTGCTGGGTTTCCTGCGCGACGTTGGCAAGCACTTTTCGGTCAATAATATGATCGGTAAGGAGTCTGTGAAGCAGCGCCTGGATCGCGAGGGTGCGGGTATCAGCTTTACCGAGTTCAGTTACATGATCCTGCAGTCCCTCGATTTCGCGGAGCTCTATCGGCAGTACGGTTGTGGTTTGCAGATCGGTGGCTCTGACCAGTGGGGCAATATCACCGGGGGAATCGATCTGACCCGGCGGTTGCACGGTGAGCAGGTATTTGGACTGACCCTACCGCTGGTGACCAAAGCCGACGGCACCAAGTTTGGCAAAACCGAGTCGGGTACGATTTGGCTCGACGCTGCCAAGACTTCACCCTACGCGTTTTACCAGTTCTGGTTGAGCACAGCGGACGCGGATGTGTACCGCTTTTTACGTTATTTCACCTTTTTGTCCGTCGCCGAAATCGATGCGATTGAGCAGGCTGATAGCGAGCGGGAAGGGAGGCCCGAGGCGCAGCGCGTTCTGGCACAAGAGGTAACGCGACTGGTGCACGGTGAATCAGGACTCAATGCCGCCGAGCGGATTACCGAGGCACTTTTTTTGGGTGACGCGACTGCACTTGCCGAGGCGGATCTTGAGCAGCTGGCGCTGGATGGACTCCCCACCGACCCGCTCCCGCGTAGCGATTTTCCACCCACCTTTAGTCAACTGTTGACGCAGGCGGGCGTGGCGGCCGGCAAGCAGATCAAAGACGCGCTGGCACGCGAGGCGATTCTGGTTAATGGGCAGCCGGTGTCGGGTGGGCCGACAACGACTTGCGACATCGCCTTCGATCAGGCACGAGCGCTGCATGGCAGATATTTCCTGGTTCGCTTCGGTAAAAAGAAATATCACCTGTTCATCGACGACCTATGAACCCCGTCACTGACCGCGATGGCGTGTCGTCAGACGACGCCTTGCTGGCGCGGATCCATTCTGAATTGAGTGCAGCCACAGCCTGTTTGGGTAGCCTCTCACCCGGCATTACTGTATTTGGCAGTGCGCGCACGCCAACGGATGCACCTGACTACCGGAGCGCCTATCGTCTGGGTCAGTGCCTTGCCTACGCGGGATTGCCGGTGGTCACAGGCGGTGGCCCCGGGATCATGGGCGCCGCTAATCAGGGTGCGATGGAGGCGGGTGGGATTTCAGTGGGGCTCAGTATCTCACTGCCCCATGAGCAATCGCCCAATCCTTATGTCACCCATCACCTGCACTTTAGCGACTTCCAGACCCGAAAACTCATGCTGACTCGTTACTCGCGGGGATTTGTGGTGTTCCCCGGGGGATTCGGCACCGTCGATGAGCTTATGGAACTCATGGTGGCATTCCAAACCCGTCAGGCAGCGCGTAAACCGATGGTGCTGGTGGATCGCGGGTTTTGGCGAGGATTTATTGAGTGGTTTACCGATGAGTTGGCGTCGCGACAGTTTATTGACCTGCAGCATATGAACTTTATTGAGCAAGCCGATAGCGAGCAGGAAGTTTTGTCGGCGCTTCTGGGTGATGATCAGGCAGACGCGTTATGGCGACGGACTGTCGATGGATCGAATGCAGGGAGCGATGGCCAGTGAAAACGGTTTATCTGTTGCGGCACGCAAAATCCAGCTGGGGCGATACGGCGCTCCCCGACATTGAGCGCCCGCTCAATACGCGGGGAGAGCGCGACGCACCGCGTATGGGCGCTGCCCTCGGTGAACGGTACTCCCCGATGACCTTTAATGTCAGCCCTGCCGCGCGAGCCCAAGCCACCTTTGCCGGCATTCAAACGGCGTGGCCCGGCTTGCGGGCAGAGCATGGCCACACGCAGGCCGCGCTCTACACCTTTGATTATCGCAAGCTGCTCGAGTGGATCGAGGGGCAGAGTGACGAGGCATCGGCGTTGGCGCTGATCGGACACAACCCTGCTCTGACAGAGCTCATTCATTACTTTGCCGGACCGACTCACCTTGCACACTTACCCACTGCCGGCTGGGCTGAACTGCGTATCGATATAGATTGTTGGTCCTTGGTTGACCTCGCCCGCGGTTGTGGTGAGCTGGTTTATAGCCTCGTGCCGCGCACATTGAGGGAGGCAGAGTAGTCATGTTGCCCGTGATTTTTGGGCTGTCTGGCACGGTGTTGAGCGCCGATGAGCGCGATTTTTTCAAGGCAGTTAATCCTGCGGGGTTCATTTTATTTGCGCGTAATGTGGATCATCCAGCGCAGCTCCGCGCGCTGACCGACGACCTACGCGCTATCAGTGGACGGGACCGCGTGCCGATTCTGATCGATCAGGAAGGTGGCCGGATCGCGCGCCTGAGAGCACCGCACTGGCGCACCTGGCCCTCAGCGGCAACGCTTGCGCAAGGCATTGACCTGGCGCGTGCTATTGAGCGGGTGCAATGCAACTACGAGGCGCTGGGTCTGGAGCTCGCCGCGATGGGTATTACCGTGACCTGTGCGCCAGTGCTTGATGTGCCCCAGCCGGATGCCCACGACGTCATTGGTGATCGTGCTTTTGCCACAGATCCGGATTGCGTGGCGGTATTGGGCCGCGCCTGTCTCGACGGCTTGCATCTCGCAGGGCTGGAAGGCGTGATCAAGCACATTCCTGGCCATGGGCGTGCGACCAGCGATTCACACGAGCGCTTGCCGAGAGTGGCCGCGAGTGATGAGGCGCTGCAATGGGATTGCCAGCCCTTTGCCGCGTTGGCGGATGCCAGCATGGCCATGACGGCCCATGTGGTTTACGAGGCCTGGGATTCCGAGCACTGCGCGAGCGTCTCGACTCGTATCATCAGTGAACAGATTCGCGAGCACATCGGCTTTGACGGCTTACTGATCAGTGATGACCTGGATATGAAAGCGCTGGCCGGTGATATCCCCAGCCGGGCGGAGGCGGTTCTGCAGGCGGGTTGTGACATTGCCCTGAATTGTTGGGGGCGGCTCGATGATATGCGCGGCATTGCCGAGCATGTGCCTGCCATGACGGCCGAAGCGAACCGCCGTCTTGAGGCCGCCACCCAGCGGTGTCGGATTGCCTCCGACTCCGCCGCACTGGCTGCGCGGATTGACGCGCTCATTGCACGCCGCGATGCCCTACAATAGCCCGATGTCTGCTTATGAATCCGTCAAGCGCTGCTTGTTGCCAGCCATGTTGTTGTTGGTGGGCTGCAGCGGTGTGGGGCCTGCTCAAGATCCCGCGGCGAGTTATCCCGCCGCCGAATGGCAGGCCTGCGAAGGCGAGCGCCCCAAAGTCTGTACCATGATCTACGACCCGGTGTGTGGTCGGCGAACAGATGGCGCTTTGGATATCTATGCTTCGCCCTGTAACGCCTGCGCTGATGTGGCGGTAATCGCCTGGCATCCGGAGCCCTGCGAGGAATAGCATGTCGCTCACTAACCGTATTCTGCTGGCCATGGTTGCCGGTATCGCGCTGGGCTCACTCATCGAGTGGGGGGTGGGTGCCCTTGATCCCGCCTCAGATCTTTATCGTTTTTTACAGGACGTCCTCGTTCTGGGTGTATTCGATGTCGTGGGCCGGGTTTTTATTGCATCGCTGAAGCTCTTGGTAGTGCCCCTGGTCATGGTGTCGCTGGTCTGCGGCATGAGTTCGTTGGGAACTAGCCGTCGTATGGGGTCGATTGCCGGTAGAACTATCGCGCTCTATCTCTTCACAACCGGCGTTGCCGTGTCTCTCGGTTTGACGGCAGCGCTACTCATTGGTCCCGGTAAAGGGGTCGAGGCGATGACTGCAGCGGCCTTTGAAGCAAAACCGGCGCCACCGCTTACTGATACGCTGGTCAATATCTTTCCCAGCAATCCCTTTAAAGCGATGGCAGAGGGGCAGATGTTGCAGGTGATCGTATTTGCGCTGCTGGTTGGCTTCGCGCTCACGCGTTCGGGAGAGGCCGGCGAGCGCATTGCCAACTGGTTCCGGGATATGGAAGTCATCGTCATGAAAATGGTGGGGCTTTTGATCGAGTTGGCCCCGTATGGTGTTTTTGCACTGCTGACCAAGCTTTTTGCGACGATGGGGTTTGGCACGATCGTCGATCTTGCCGCCTATTTTTTCACCTTGCTGGGCGTGCTGCTCTTCCACGGTTTGGTGGTGTATACCAGTTTGCTGAAGGTCATGACCGGCCTCAGTCCACGTATTTTGCTGCAGAAAATGCGCCGGGTTTGGGCCTTTGCGTTCTCGACGGCGTCCTCAGGTGCCACGTTACCGATTACGTTGCGCACGGTCGAAAAGCGGCTTGGCGTGAGCAAAAGTGTGGCGGGTTTCTCCATACCGCTGGGGGCAACCATCAACATGGATGGCACCGCTATCATGCAGGGTGTGGCTACGGTATTCATTGCGCAGGTCTACGGCATCGACCTAACCAGCGGCCAGATCGTGATGGTCGTGTTGACTGCTACGCTGGCTTCCATCGGTACCGCGGCAGTCCCGGGAGTTGGCTTGATTACCCTCGCTCTGGTGTTGCAGCAGGCCGGTTTGCCGGTGGAGGGGGTGGCGCTCATTATTGGTGTGGATCGCTTTTTGGATATGGTGCGCACCATGGTCAATGTGACGGGAGATGCGACGGTGGCGACTATCGTGGCGCATTCAGAAGGTGAGTTGGATCGAAGCATTTACCTCGACCCCAATGCTGACCATGACGGCGATCGAGAAATCCCAGCAACAGGGACTGCGATATGAGTGTGAAAGTACAGGTGGTGCCGGTCACCCAGTACCAACAGAACTGCTCCATCATCCAGTGTCAGGCAACGGGTCGTGCCGCGATCGTCGACCCCGGTGGCGATATTGAGCGTATCGAGGCCGCGGTGTCAGCCATGGGTGCAACCGTGGAAAAAATCCTCCTAACCCACGGACACATGGATCATTGCGCGGCGGCGGATGTGCTCCGACAGAAGCTCGCGGTACCCATGGAAGGTCCCGAGCGCGGAGATAGCTTCTGGATCGACAAGCTGCCCGAGTGGTGCCAGATGGCCGGCTTCCCTCATGCCGAACCGTTTACGCCGGACCGATGGCTGGAGGATGGCGACACGGTGACCGTCGGTGAGCAAACCTTAGAGGTGATCCACTGCCCCGGCCATACCCCAGGGCATGTGGTATTTCTGCATCGCGAAACCCAATTGGCCTGGGTGGGGGATGTGTTATTCGCGGGCTCGATTGGTCGCACCGATTTTCCCATGGGCAATCACGAACAGTTGATTCATTCGATCCGCGAAAAGCTCTTCCCGATCGGTGATGACATCCGCTTTGTACCGGGCCATGGTCCGGACTCGACCTTTGGCCAGGAGCGCGCCAGTAACCCGTTCGTGGCCGATACCCGATACGGTTAACCCCGTGTGCCGAATGCCCGATGAGCGAGCGCCCTAGGGCGTCGTGGGGTAGGGCATACCGCCAAAGATCGTCGCCAGCACGCTGATGTTGCGTAGTTCAGACCCCGGTACAGTCATCGGGTCTGCATCCAGCACGACAAAGTCTGCGCGCTTGCCGGCGCGAATCGAACCGATTTCATTTTCTCGCCCTATCACCCGCGCCGCCCCCGAAGTGACAGCCTCGAGTGCCGACGCACGCGACAGTCGCTCGGTCTCCAGGCCCTTGGCACCGCTGATGGTCTCTCGCTCACTGGCGGCCCACAC
>JAYNNB010000078.1:957-8110 GCA_038112515.1 Luminiphilus sp. | reverse complement strand
TCTCGACACTGCCGTACCTTAAAGACCTTTTGCATAAGGTGGAGCGTGGAGCGCACAGCCCCTGCGCTGGGGTAAGGCCCAAAGTACTCCCCCTTGCGCCGTTTGGTACCTCGATGAAAGCTTAGTCGCGGCCAGCGGTCATCTGAAGACAGATAGATGTAGGGGTAGGATTTATCGTCTTTCAGCAGGATATTGTAAGGTGGGCGATATTGCTTGATCAGATTGTGCTCGAGTAACAGCGCGTCACGCTCGGTGGTGGTGACCGTGACCTCGATATTGGCAATGCGCGCCACCAGTGCCATGGTTTTGGCCGACAAACCTGAGGCTCTGAAATAACTGGTCACACGATTTTTCAAATTCTTGGCTTTACCCACGTAAAGCAGATCGCCGGAGTGATCAAACATCTGATAGACACCCGGTCGGGTAGTTAGCTGTGTCAGAAAGGACTCGGCGTCAAAATCCGTCATGTCACTGCGGTCTCTGTCGAATTGCCTATCACTTGCGGCTCGAGCTCCAGCGCCACGCCAAAGGTATCGCTGACGCTGTCGACAATATCTCCCGCCAGAGCAAGCCAGGGTGCAGCCGATGTGGCGCCGCAACCGACCAACACCAAAGCATGGTCCTCGGATACCTTAACGCCATCACGCTCGACACCTCGCCAACCGAGACGATCAATCAACCAGGCCGCAGAAACCTTCGCGTATCCGTCGGCTACGGGATATACCGGTAGCCCCACTTCTGTATGCGCCAGCGCCTCTGCATCTTCCTGCCTTAGCAACGGATTCTTGAAAAAACTGCCTACGTTGGGCGTCACCAAAGGATCGGGCAATCGCTCGCGCCGAATGGACATCACGGCGCCCAGCACCGCGTCGTGAGAGAGCGTCGCGTCTTTCAAACGTGCCTGTAAGCTGGGGTAGGACGCCTGTACCTGAGCACCGCGATCGAGCACAAAATCGACCGCCGTTATAATCCAGTGCGACCCCGCCGAATGCTTAAACAGACTGTCTCGGTATGCGAACTGACACGCTTCGGGCGTTAGCTGAGCGCGTTCACCCGAACGTCGATCAATGACATGCACAGAGCGAATCCACTGCGCCACCTCGACCCCGTAGGCACCAATATTCTGAATGGGCGCAGCGCCCACAGAACCCGGAATGAGGGCAAGGTTAGCCAGACCATGAAAGCCACGATGGTGGCACCACAGGACAAATTCATGCCAGCTCTCACCCGCCCCCACAGAGACAACGACGCGCCGGCCATCATCCGCCCGCAGCTCGCGACCCTTTATGGCGACGTATAAGACCGTGCCCGGTATTTTGGGTAGCAGCACAACGTTACTGCCCCCACCAAGCACGTGAACCGGTCCCCGCGTGCGGGCTTCAATCAGCGCTTGGTTGAGCTCAGCCACCGTAGCTACCGTTACCAATCGATTAGCCGTCGCGTTGAGACCGAGCGTATTCAAGTGTCTTAGATCGCCACTCGCATCCATGGCATCAGCTTTCCACCGCCAATAGACTTCTGATGGCGGCAAGATCTGCCTCGGTATCAATACCCGGCGGCGCGGGTTCTGGCGCCAGCTCGATCTGAATATGCGCGTCATGTGCCAGCGCGCGAAGCTGCTCCAGTGATTCACTTTGCTCCAGCGCCGAAGCTGGCCAGGCGACAAACTGCGCGAGGAAACCTACGCGATACGCGTAAAGTCCGATATGGCGATAACAAGGTGCTGCAGATCCACCCTGCCGATGAGCGGGAATGGCCGCACGGGAAAAATACAATGCTCTCCCACCCTCGGTAGCCACCACTTTCACAACAGATTCCTGATCAGCCTCTTCGCGGTCGAGCGGCTCCATTAGCGTCGCCATATGAGCTCGTGGATTGGCCTCAAGCAATGCCGCAACACGCCTGATATTCGCAGGGGGCATCAATGGCTCATCACCTTGCAAATTCACGACGATAGCGTCATCAGCCAAATTAAGTTGCTCGGCCACCTCCGCCAGTCGATCGGTACCCGAGGCGTGGTCTTCCCGTGTCATTGCCACCTCCGCGCCCCGGGCGACCATTTCCTCTGCAATGCGCGGGTCGTCGGTCGCCACGACTACGCGCTCTGCGCCCGCCATCATTGCCTGCTCCCATACCCAGGCAATCATCGGCTTATCCCGAATGGGCAATAACGCTTTACCCGGTAGCCTCGTGGAGCCATATCGCGCGGGGATAACAATATGAAACATCGGTACCTCAGCTAGTTCTTCGACGCTCGGCCAGCTCTTGCGACAATTTAGCCAGCAATGATGGCGGCAATCGGGTTTCTATTTCCACTACCCACAGCCGAGAGGCAATGTCGTGACTGACAACCGGCGCCAGTTTGACGGCGTCTTTGGCCGTCATCAGGATGACGTCGCTTGTCACCTGCTCTAGCTGCTTGGGCGCAATCGCCTCGTGATCGGGCAGTGCCACGCCTGTCACGCTCAAACCCTGAACGGAGAGCATCTCAAAAAACTGATCGGGTTGTCCCAATGCGGTGATAGCGGTTATGGAACAATGGGACCACTGCGATCGCCACTCTGGCCACGGTAGCGCTTCGCCGGACGAAACCTGACGCATGGCGCGGACACCGTACGCAAAGCATCGCTCGGAGTCGTGACTGTTGCGCTCCAACACCCAATCAACTGAAGCCAACCTGTCACCCGGCTCGCGCAAAGGGCCGGCCGGAATAATCCGGCCATTGCCCAAACCCCGCTTTGCATCCAGAACGACAAACTCTCGGTCACGGGGCAATTCGTAATGCTGCAGGCCATCGTCGGATAACACGATGTCAACATCAAACTGAGCAAGCAATGCGGCCAGAGCCTCAGCTCTGTCGCGGCAAATAATGACCGGGCAGTCCAGGTGGCGCTTCATCAACAACGGCTCGTCGCCCACATCCTCGGCACTGTCAGAGGCAGAGACAAGGTGCGCATTTCTCCCCAGACGCCCACGGTACCCGCGGCTGATCACTGCAATAGAAACGCCTTGATCGCGCAGCCACTCACCCAGCGCGATAAGGACCGGTGTTTTGCCTGTGCCACCGACGGTGAGACCGCCAATGACCCACACCTGCGGTCCTTGAAAGGACTCCCGCTTGGGCAGCCGTCGCGCGTATCTCCTTCTAATTTCCCACTCAACCAACCACGACAACGGGACCAACCAGCGTGATAACCAGTGGCCTTCGTACCAAATACGCTGCAAACACCGCTCGAGCGAGGCCCGCAAGGCAATCACGATGAGGCAAAGCCCTGTTGATAAAGGCTACGGTAGAGACCTTCGGTTGCCATCAAGTCGGCATGACTTCCCACCGCGACGATCTTTCCTTTATCCATCACGACGATAAAGTCTGCGCGCTCCACGGTAGACAAGCGATGCGCGATCACCAACGTGGTGCGCCCCGCCGCCACGGCGTCGAGAGAGGCCTGAATGGCCGCCTCAGATTCGTTATCCAAGGCAGAGGTGGCCTCATCCAAAATCAATACGGGCGCGTCTTTTAAAATCGCTCGCGCGATCGCAAGTCGCTGACGCTGGCCACCCGACAACCCCCCGCCTCCATCACCCAGCTTCGTATCCAGGCCATCAGGGAGCGCCTCAACAAAATTACGGGCCTGCGCTACTTCCAAGGCCGCAAAAATCGATGCCTCGTCCACCTGATCAACTTGCCCAAACGCCACATTCGCGCGCACCGTATCGCTGAAGAGCACAATATTCTGAAATACCACCGCTAATTGACGACGATAGTCACTTAAACGCAAATCGGCGATAGGACGACCGTCTAACAGGATTCGCCCCGCGCCAGGAGCATAAAACCGACACAAAAGCTGGATGAGACTGGTCTTACCCGCTCCGGAGCGACCCACAAACGCCACGAGACTGCCTGCGGGAATGTGCAGGTCGACCTGATCGAGAGCGAGCGTCTCGCCACCGGGATAAGCAAAACTCACACCTTCAAAACACAGCTCCCCATTGGCGCGCACTATCGTGCCTGTTCCGGTGTCTTCCTCAGGGGGCGTGTCGAGTTGCACAAACAAGTCCTCTGCGGCCGCAAGCCCCCGCTGCACAACGCTCTGTACATTAGTTAGCGTCCGAATAGGCTTTCCAAGCTGAGTTGCCGCCGCGATGAACGCCACAAGAGAACCCGCCGTAAACCCGGCCAGTATTTCCGGATCCAGCGCAAACCAAAACAGTGCGCCGAGCGCAAAAGCCAGCACAATCTGCGCTATGGGAGTAGAAACCGCCTGGACGAATGCCAACTTTAAGCTTTGGACGCGATTGAACTGGCTCGCCGCCCTGAATCGCTCGCTTTGCTGCTCGGTCGCAGAAAACATCCGGATTTCATCAAAGGCATGCACGCTCTCATTACTGAGCTGGGTGACCTCTCCCATAGATTCCTGAATGCGACGACTGTAACGCCGAAAATGCTTGCTAACGGCCAACACCACGCCCGCGATTGCAGGCGCAATCGCGAAAAAAACCAACGTGAGCTTCCAGTTGAGGTACAGCATATAGCTGATCAGCGCGATCACTGTCAGACCATCTCTCAACATGGTCTTGAGCGCTTCAGAACATGCGCCACTGACCTGCTCCACGTTGAAGGTCAATTTAGAGACCAGCTCTCCATGCGTATATTGATCGATGGCCGCTTTAGGCACTCTAATCAAAACATCGAATACCTGCGTTCGGAGTCGATGAACAACCCCGCGAGCAACGATATTCATGAAGTAATTGCCCAGGAAATAGCCGGCTGCTCGAATGAAGGCGAGCAAAATCGCTGCAACGGGAACGGCCACTCTCGCGTAATCTAGCGCCGACTGTTGTCCCTGTGGCCATAGCCAATAAGCCATTTTTGAGACCACGCCAATGTCGATCTGCGAGGATTCACCGAGAGAATCGAGCAGGAACTGCGTCAGATCCGCGAGCAAGACATTGGCACCGGAATAGACGATAAAGCCAAAAATACTCAGCAGAAACGCCCCGGCATATTTGCCCACGTAACCTAAAAGCCGGCGATAAAGCGCCCAATCACTTTGCTTGTCGGTCGCTGATTTCAACGGGGTCCTCTCTCAGATACTGGCTGAGTTGCAATGGTTAGCTGTTGCAAATTCAGTTGCGCCGCCACATCCAACGCGGTCACAACATACTGATGTGGTGTCATTGCATCAGCAGACAAGGTCAAGGGCACGTCACTATTGCCATTAATTTGTCTCATTATTGCCTGTTTGAGGCCCGGCGGATCGCTGGGCACCTGCTCGCCATTGAGCCGCATCTGACCGTTGGCATCGACTGTCAGGAGCAAAGATACTTCGGTGAGCGCCGAGCCGATCTCTGCCTCCGGCAAGGTCACGTTCAACCGACTCAGTTCTGAAAACCGACTAGACACCATAAAGAATATGAGCAGCAGAAAAACCACATCAATAAGTGGTGTTAGATTAATGGCGACCTCGCCTCGATCCGCGCGCCTGAAATTCACGATCCGTATTCCGTCTGCTGTTTGCTGGCCAGCGCATCAACCAACTTTATGGCCTCTCTCTCCAGACTCACCACCAGAGACTCAACGCGCGCACAGTAGTGCCGGTGCATTACGAGACTGGGAATCGCCACCGCGAGACCCGCCGCGGTAGTGAGTAGCGCCTCGGAAATGCCGCCCGCCAGCACGTTCGCGTTACCGGTTCCGTGCGCGGTGATATCCGCAAACACGCCAATCATGCCTACCACGGTTCCGAGCAGGCCGAGCAAAGGCGTGACTGCGGCTATCGTTCCCAGTGCGTTCAGGTTTCGCTCCAGGCGATGCACAACGTGAGCTCCCGCTTCGCGAATGCTCTCGCGCATAACGTCTCTGCCTTGCTCCTGATTCACCAGCCCCGCTGCCAGGATTTCACCCAGGGGCGAGGTCTCCCTCAAGGCTCTCAATTGCTGCGGGTCTAGCGCTTTGCGGCGCAACTGCTGCCACACTGAGGCCAGTAGGTGCTTGGGGGCAATCTTCTCCGCGTTGAGCGCAAAGTATCGCTCAATACAGATCGCCAGGGCGATTACCGAGCATGCCACGATCAGCGGCATGACCCAGCCGCCCGCTGCCAGCAGTTGGTACACAGAACACCCTCCCTTCTATAAATGAAGTATACCGAGCCCCTCTGTTCAGCCCTACCTCACCTTTGGAACGTATTTACGGCAATTGAAGCCAGTAAGGAGCGGCAGCGCCGCGCTGCAGCGCCACCTTTTGGGATGCACTTCCCGTGAATACAATCTGAATAGCCCCTGCCTTGGCAGTATTAACCACCTCAACCCCTGGCTTTTGGCGCAGCCTTTCTAGCACCGCCGAGTGAGGGTGCCCAAAACGATTACCCAGCCCAGCACTGATGAGCGCCCAAGTCGGATCTACCCATTTCAGTACCGCGTGGCTACTGGATGAGTCACTGCCGTGGTGTGCCACTACTAAGAAGTCAGCGGCGAGGGCCTCTTTCCAATACCGTACCAGCTCTCGCTCTTGCTTCGCCGACATATCTCCGAGCGCAAGCAAGTGGGACCCGTTAACTGACAGCAAGAAACCACAGGACTGATCGTTGCTGTGCACCTCGCTCTGGCCGGCACCATTGACAAGCAATATTTCGAGCGCGCCCCATCGCCACCGTTCGCCGTTCCTGCATGGCTCACCGCCAAAACCAAGATGCCGGTATATCGGCATCTGATCCTTTAAAAATGACAAACCTCCACTGTGATCTCTGTCAGAATGACTGACGACAAGGGCATCGATCGCCTGCACTCCCCGAGAGCGCAGATATGGCACCAGAATTTTTTCGGCCTGACTGAAGCCACCGGGATACCCATCGCCCGTGTCATAGACCAAGGTTTTCCCATTGCCCTCAACAACAACCGCCAGACCCTGTCCTACATCTAGCACCGTCACTGTCGGCTCATGCGGCAATCTTGGCCAGCCAAAGGCTATCGCGAGCGTCAATAGATAGGCCAATATCGATGCCCACCTGTGACTGCCCCAGCTCAACACGCTGAATACCGTGATCATGAAACCGATCAACGGTAAGGGTTGATAGACCAAATCACACAGGTCACAGGATCGCAGGAACCCACTGCCAAGAGGCATCAGGGCATCCCAAACTGTAGCGCTGAGCGT
>JAYNNB010000078.1:0-947 GCA_038112515.1 Luminiphilus sp. | reverse complement strand
GTCAATACCACGCCCGCGAGACCGGTGGGGACCATCACCAGGGGCACCGCAGGGACCATCACCAAATTCGCTGCCACGCCCAGCCAGCTGGCCTCCCCAAACCAGAACAAGGTCAGCGGGGCCATGAACACCACCATTTTGAGCTGGAGTCGCAATAGGGACAAAAGAGACCTACCTGTCGTCGTATCAGTAACGAGTATCCATGTGGCTCCTGCGCTGAGCCAAAAGCTGGCTCCCAGCGCTATTTTTGGTTCCCAAAGCAACATCACAGTGATCGCCAGCGAGAGCGAACGTCGGCTTTCACTCGACCAACCCCATAGCTGAGGAGCCTTGGCAGCACACAACATCATGAAGGCTCTCTGTGCCGGCAATGGTGCGCCGATGAGGAGGACATACATTCCCGATATGAGCAGGGTCGCCAAGATTGTCACGGCATCGGTTCCCCGATCTCTCGGTAATCTCCATAACCTGCGGGGCAGTGCCGCCAACTGTGTTGTCAGCCCCGCGAGGAGCGCGATGTGTAAGCCGCTGATTACCACAAGATGCACGATGCCCAGACGCTTCAGATCACCCCATAGGGATGGAGAAATCCCTCGAGTATCCCCGAGTAGAAGCGCTCGAAGCACGATCCAGCCCTGGCCCGCTTGCATGGACCAATCATCGAGTAATGTCCGCCTGAAGTCCGCGAGCCAACCCCCCTGATCTGTTTGGCTAACGGGACCCGTCACCGTTGCGGCAGCGTCCACCCCTCGACTCACCCACCGACCTTGATCGGGAAGCACGCCCGGGTTGTGTTGACTGCTGAGTGGTCTGAAGCGCACCAGAGCGGACACCGCGGCCCCGTAACGCAGGGATCGTTGCAAATCCAAGGTTTCGAGGTGCTGGGTCAGCAGAACTCGCCGTGGCCCCCTGCATCGATTTTCCGACGGCTCAACCCCACCCAACAC
>JAYNNB010000077.1:0-8295 GCA_038112515.1 Luminiphilus sp. | reverse complement strand
GCGAGCGCAAGTATTAAGACGGTGGTTCGATCTGATGATGGCGCATCAGGAAGATCTCGCCATTATCATGACCACCGAGCAGGGCAAGGCGCTGGCGGAGAGCCGGGGCGAGGTTGCTTACGGTGCGGCTTTCATGGAGTGGTTCGGCGAGCAAGCCAAGCGCATCGACGGTGATGTGATCCCGGCGCCCTCGAGTGACAAGCGTGTCGTTTGTATTAAGCAGCCGGTAGGGGTCGTTGCCGCCATTACGCCATGGAATTTCCCCAATGCCATGATTGCGCGCAAGGCCGCGCCAGCGCTTGCCGCAGGGTGCAGCATTGTTATAAAGCCTGCCTCAGAGACGCCGCTCTCTGCTCTGGCCATGGCCGAGCTCGCCGAACGGGCGGGCGTGCCGGCAGGGGTTCTGAACGTTGTGGTCGGTGCATCGTCTGAGATCGGGCCGGCACTGACCGACAGTCCGCTGGTGCGAAAGCTGACCTTTACTGGCTCGACAGACGTGGGGCGACGATTAGAGCAGGCCTGTGCCGCGACACTCAAGCGGACTTCCATGGAGTTGGGGGGCAACGCGCCGTTTATCGTCTTTGACGACGCGGATATCGATGCGGCGGTGCAAGGGGCGCTGATCTCTAAATACCGCAACAGCGGGCAAACCTGTGTCTGCACTAATCGGATTCTGGTTCAGGAAAGTATCCACGAAGCGTTTGTCGACAAGCTGGTTGCGGCGACCGCCGAACTGAAAATGGGCAATGGCTTGGAGGAAGGTGTCCAGCAGGGACCACTCGTCAATGTGAAGGCTGTTGAGGACGTGGATCGCTTGGTACAGGCGTCGATAGCGGCGGGCGCGAGGGTAGCATTAGGTGGAGGCCGAGCTGATTTGGGGCCCTGTTATTATCAGCCTACGGTGCTCACAGGGGTCACGCCCGATATGCCCGTGTTTCGCAATGAGATCTTCGGTCCGGTTGCGCCCGTATTGTCATTCGGGGATGAGGCCGAGGCGATTAGAATGGCGAACGACACGGAGTTCGGTCTGGCATCCTATTTTTACACCCGAGACATCGGCCGGGTGTGGCGTGTTGCGGAAGCTTTGGACTACGGCATGGTGGGCGTCAATGAGGGCATTATTTCAAATGAGATGGCGCCGTTTGGTGGTGTGAAAGCGTCTGGCTCAGGACGAGAAGGTTCTAAGTACGGGATCGAAGATTATCTCGAGATTAAATATATCCTCATGGGCGGCCTCGATCGCTAGTTCACATGAGGGTATCCCCTTGGCGGGAGCCTGGTACAAAATCTTGCTCTTCGTTTTATTTATCAAGGACGGGCGATGACAATTGATGTTAACGAGTTCAGGCAGGCGCTGGGTCGGTTTGCTACTGGCGTCTGCTTGGTGACCGTTCGTGATTCCGAACTGGGTCCCCTTGCAACCACCGTGAACTCGTTTTCTTCGGTTTCTCTCGACCCTGCTTTGGTGCTGTGGAGCATCCAAAATAGTTCCGACCATCTGCAGGTCTACACTGAGTGTCAGCACTTTGGCATTAGCGTATTGCGCGAAGATCAAGCGGATTTATCGGGTCGCTACGCACAGCGGGGTGGGCACGAGGCGCTCCCTGAGCACTTCTCGGAAGGCCCTCAGGGCGAACCCCGGTTGAACGATGCGCTCGCACACTTCAGTTGCAGCACCTATGCCGTTTATCCCGGCGGTGATCATCAGATCATTGTAGGAGAGGTGCTGGCCTTTGAAGCGGGCCAGGCCGCGCCGTTGGTTTTCTTCTCCGGCGGATATCGCGCTTTGAGCGGTCAATGAGCCGAAAAGCTAGATCCCATTCATAAATGTTTCGTGATCGATAATGCCCATCGCCCTGACGTCGCGCAGGGCGTTGGCGTAGGCAATGAGTAGGTCAATCACATAGTTGCCGCGTGCGGAGAATTTCGGCTGTAGCGTTGCGTCGTTAAGGCTCTCATCCTCGTTGCAAATCAGTTTCACTTGTCTGGCGATGAGGTTCTCCGGAAGCCAGCAAAGGCGGTTATTTTTATAGCTACTCATTCGGAGTTCGGCGATGACATAGGCACCGCCATCGCTGGCTGACACCGCGCAGGGAAGCGCTGGTTTATGGGAGAGTTCGCTGCCGGCACCCCAGAGCAAAAAAAAGTTTTTGAGCGCTGCGGGCACCATGCCGTGCCACTCGGGTGCAATCACGATAAAGGCGTCACTGTCATCAAGCCGCGCCTGCAGTGCCGGCAGCCCGGCCCACTGCTCGCCCTGGCTCCAGAGCGCTTCGTCCCACAAAGGGAGTGGGTTCTTGCCGAGGTCCAGCGTCCAGGTGCTGACTCCATCGCGATGCTCAAGCGCAGCAGCCAGAAACCGACCCACTTTCGCGCTCTGAGAGTCCTTACGATGGCTGCCAACGATAACGCCGATGCGCATCTCGGTGCTTAGCCTGCGAGCTGTTCGTTAAATAACTCCAACGTGCGCGCTTTTGCCAGCGCAGCGGCGTCGGCGTCATAGGAACCGCGCTGGTCACAGTTAAAGCCATGATCAGCGGCGTAGATGTGAACCGGCAGGTTGGGCTGTTTGCTTTGCAACGCAGCGACCGAATCCATGGGTATGTGTGCATCCTGTTCACCGAAGTGAAGGATAATCGGACATCCGGGGGTCAGCTCGGCGTTATCGGGAATGCCGCCGCCATAGTAGGCGGACGCCGCGGCTACGCCTTCGAGATTGCAGCTGGATAGCCAAGTCAGTAGGCCGCCAAAGCAGTAGCCAACCACGCCAACTTTTCCGTGCTGTGCTGCGCGATGAATGCTCGTCTGCAAGTCCGCCAGAGTTTGGCTCATGTCGAGCTTTTGGAAGGCCAATTCAATGCCGGCGGTCATGTCATCCTCGGTGTAGCCCAATTCCACGCCGCGCTCGAGTCGATCAAAGATGGCGGGAGCAATGGCATAAAAGCCGTCTTCGGCGTAGCCATCAACGACCGAACGGATGTGTGAATTCACGCCAAATATCTCTTGAATGACGACCACTGCGCCTTTCGCTGCACCCGAAGGGCTCGCCTCGTAGGCGCCAAGCTCAAAACCGTCTGCGCAGGTGATAGTGGTAGCGGGCATAGTGCTCTCCTTGTGAAGATCTCGTAATTCAACGGGGCGCTATTGTGGACGCAGAAGGTCTGGATTGAAATCCCCCGATTAATAGGCGCAGATTTTGATGCGGTTCTGGCTTGCCGGCGCAGCGTAGGCGCAGTTTTCAAATTCCAGAGCCGGAGATTAGACTCTCGTGAGGACTTGGCTCGAGGTGACAGTGACCATGTCCGAAGCTGATTTAGGCTGGGCCGAGCGGTCAAAGGAGTAGCAGATGGAGCCATCAAGGACGCTGATTTCGGTAGAGGCGCTGTTGCCCCTTGTCGAACAACGAGAGGTCAAAGTTCTGGATGCCTCTTGGTATCTTCCTGCCGAAAGGCGAGATTCCTATCAGGAATTTTTAGCGGCGCGCATTCCCGGTTCCCGATTTTTCGATATCGACAGCATTGCCGATACGGATCACCCGTGCCCCCACATGTTGCCGAGTGAGGCGCAGTTTGCTGAAAAAGTTGAAGCCCTGGGTATCTCGAGCGCGGATCAAGTGGTTATCTACGACACAAAGGGTCTGTTCTCGGCGCCACGCGCCTGGTGGATGTTTCGCGCGTTTGGTCATGCTCAAGTCCGAATTTTGTCAGGCGGGTTGCCGGCCTGGCAGTCAGCGGGCTTTGCGACAGAGGCGGGTGACGAGTCTGGGAGTGCTGCCACATCGCGCTTCGTGGGCGACTATCAACCGGAGTGGGTCGCAGATTCGCAACGTGTCCGCGCGGCAATAGCAGGTGATGGTGTCCTGATCCTCGATGCACGATCAGCGGCGCGGTTCGCTGGAGAGGAAGAAGAGCCGCGACCGGGTGTGCGGCCAGGGCACATACCGGGCTCCCAGAATCTGCACTATGCGCAGCTGTTAGGGGAGGGCGGGCTCAGTCTTAAAACCAACTCCGAGTTGCAGGACCTGTTTGCGCGTGTCGGTATTGATCGGGCTCAATCAGTTGTTGCCACCTGCGGATCTGGCATTTCCGCCTGCATCGTGGCTTTGGCACTATATGAGCTCGGTTATGAGCCAGCCGCGGTCTACGATGGTTCCTGGGCGGAATGGGGAGCTGATCCCTCGTGTCCCATCGAGAGAGGGTGAGAGAATTCCCTGAGTCTGGTATCTTGCCGCGCGAATCGCTGCGCTGAGCTCTAATGGATAAAAAGTACGTCATCGGCAACTGGAAGATGCATGGCAGTCGCGCCATGATCGACGCTTTTATCGACCAGTTGAGTTTTGTTCCCGCGCAGGAGGTGGTCGTGGCAATTGCGCCTCCTTTTCCCTATCTCGGAGCGTGTGCTGCCTTTTCAAACCGTTTTGAACTCGCGGGTCAGGATTGCTCGGCGCACGAGACGGGTGCTCACACGGGGGAAGTTTCGGCAAGCATGCTGGTGGAGTGGGGTTGCCAATGGGTCATTGTCGGGCACTCGGAGCGACGTAATGATCTTGGGGAATCTGACCACCAGATCGCCGCAAAATTGAATGCCGCGATCGCTGCGGGTCTCACACCGGTGCTGTGTGTCGGTGAGAGTCAGGCCACGAGAGATGCCGGCCGAGAGGAAGTTGTGATCCGCACGCAATTACAGGCAGCGCTGAGCGAACTAGAGCGGCCGAAGTTATTGATCGCCTATGAGCCCATTTGGGCAATTGGGACAGGGGTGACCGCGTCGCCGGAGCAAGCCAATGCCATGCATGCGGTTATCCGTCATGAGCTCACGGCATTGCTAGGTGACGGGGCCGAGGTGCCACTTCTGTATGGCGGTAGCGTCAATCCGGAAAACGCGAGGGCGCTGTTTGAATGCCCCCACGTCGACGGGGCTCTGGTGGGCGGCGCCTCATTGGACGGTGGGGCTTTCTCGGCAATCGTACAGGCCGCGCAGGCCAGTCTAGGACAGTGATATGCAGATAAATCCCAACACCCCGGTGTTGCTCGGGGCGGGGCAGGTCACTGAACGCCTTGATGACAAATTTGTGGGCATGATGCCGGAAGAACTGGCTGCCAAGGCATGCGCCGCGGCACTGGAGGATACGGGTGCGCGGCGCGAGATTGAGGGGATGGTGGATTGCCTCGCGTGTGTCAGGCTTTTTGCGCACTCAGTACCCGAACCGCTGGTGAGTGTCATTGCGCCATTTGGGCGAAGTACAAGTCCACCGCTGTCGATCCTCAGGCGCCTGCAGTTACCCAATGCCCGTGCAATTTACTCGCGTGCCTGCGGTGATGAGCCGCAGCGATTGGTCTTTGAACTGGGTAGTGCGTTAGCCCGCGGTGAAATAAACGGCGCGATCATTTGTGGTGCCGAGGCGTTAGCCACTTCGCGTCATTTGCAGCGCCAGGGTCTAGCGGCGGATTGGAGTGACGAGCCGCAGGGACAAACCGACGATCGTGGCGCCTGCACGGAACTGCTCTTCGATGCCGAGCTCAATCGGCACGGCGCATGGAATCCTGTCGATATCTATCCACTCCAAGATCAGGTTAGGCGGGGTGAGCTCGGACTGAGTAAATCGGCATATCGCTCGCAGTTAGCGGAATTGATGGCGCGCTTCGCCAGCGTCGCCGCTGCCAACCCCTATGCCATGTTTGGCGATGTCGTGACGGCTGCCGAAATAGGGGAGGAGTCGAGCAAAAATCGTCTGATGGGTGATCCACACCTCAAATCGATGGTGGCAAAAGATGGGGTGAATCAGGCCTCGGCCCTAGTGCTCACCCGCTGGGAGACGGCCCAGTCCCTCGGGGTCGCGGATCGGGCAATTTTTCTCCACGGCCACGGCACTGGCTCAGAGCCGCAGGTTCTGAATCGACGCTCCATCGGAGAGTCAGAAGCGATGTCGGCGGCTTACCGCAACGCCTTGGCGGGTGCCGGCATTGAAGCTGAGCAGATTGGCGCGGCGGATCTGTATTCCTGCTTTCCAATTGCGGTGTGGGTGGCGATGGATGCCCTGGGTATGAGTCTCAATGACCCAAGACCGCTGACGCTGACCGGAGGGTTACCGTTTTTTGGCGGGCCAGGCAATAACTACTCGACTCATGGGATTGCCGAGATGGTGCATTGGTTGAGAGCACAGCCCGCGCCCTCATATGGCGTCGTTGGTGCCAATGGCGGTTATCTTTCCAAGCATGCTGTGGGCGTTTATGCCAATATTCCTGCCGAGTTTCCTGAAGCGGTCCCAGAGTTCAAGGCCCCCGAGGTTGTCGAGGTTGTCTCGAAGCCGGAGCCAAATGGGGTAGTCGAGAGCTATACTTTTCAGCCTCAGAAAGGTGTGGCGAGGGCGGTTGTTGTTGGTCGGCAAGTCTCTGATGGGCGCCGCTGGGTGGGAGTGGCTGACCCGGAGGATGCCGAACTGCTTGCGTGGTTTCGAGAGGGCGACCCGCTCGGCGCGGCGGTGGAGGTCACGCCGGGGGAGAGAAATATTGTGCGCAGACAAGCCTAGGCGCAAGTTTAAATTTGTTCACAAAGTGGAGTTAAGTAATGGATATCAATGGAAAAATTGCGGTTGTCACCGGTGGCGCTTCTGGCATTGGCCAGGCGGTAGCCAGGCGCTTGGCGGGGGCGGGTGGCAAGGTTGTCATTTTTGATCTAAATGAAGACGCCGGGCAGGCGATGGTCGCCGAGCTGGGTGCAGACAACTGCGTTTTTGCTAACGTCAATGTGGTGGATGAGGATTCGGTCAAGGCCGGCATTGAAGCGGGGGTCGCGGCGTTTGGCGCGATACATGTGAACGTGAACTGCGCCGGAATCGGTAATGCGGCTAAAACCTTGGGTAGGGATGGCCCCTTTCCGCTTGATATCTGGAATAAGGTGATAGCCGTTAACCTGACGGGCAGCTTTAATGTGTTGCGGTTGTGCGCAGAGGTCATGGCAAAAAATGACCCCGTGACGGATGACGGGGCACGGGGTGTGATTATTAACACGGCTTCAGTAGCAGCTTATGAAGGACAAATGGGACAGGCGGCCTACAGCGCGAGCAAGGGCGGCATTGTCGGGATGACCTTGCCCATCGCACGCGATCTCTCGACCGTAGGTATCCGCGTAAATACCATCGTGCCCGGCTTGATCAACACGCCGTTATTTAATGGTTTGACGCCAGAGTTTGTTGAGTCCCTCTCACAATCAGTGCTTTATCCCAAGCGATTGGGCCGGCCGGAGGAAATTGCACAGCTGGCGGCTGCAATTATTGATAATGACTACATCAACGGCGAATGTATCCGCATGGATGGCGGGATACGAATGCAGCCACGCTGATAGGAGACCGAGCATGACGGAAGAAGCAGTGGTACTGACAGACGAGGCGGATGGCGTTCTCGTTATTACGATCAATCGCCCGCAGGCCAAAAATGCAGTTAATCGCGCAGTTGCTGAGGGCATCGCCACTGCGCTTGACCGCCTCGACAGTGACGACGCGCTGCGCGTGGGGATCTTGACGGGCGCGGGCGGCACTTTTTGCGCGGGTATGGATCTGAAGGCGTTTGTTTCCGGTGAGTTTCCGCAGATCGAGGGTCGTGGCTTTGGGGGCATGACGGAGCGCTCAGCGGACAAGCCGCTCATTGCCGCAGTTGAGGGCTATGCCCTGGCAGGTGGCTGCGAGCTGGCAATAGCCTGCGATCTCATCATCGCGGCCGAAAACGCCAAGTTTGGTATTCCCGAAGTGAAGCGCGGATTGGTCGCAGCCGCAGGCGGCCTCGTGAGGCTGCCCTCGCAGATACCCTACCGTGTCGCTATGGAGCTCGCTCTCACCGGAGAATTCATGGACGCTGATCGAGCGATGTCCATGGGGCTTATTAATCAACTGACCTCACCGGGAGGTGCCCTGAGCACTGCCCGCGACCTGGCAGCGCGCATCGCTGAGAACGGGCCTCTGGCGGTCAAGGTGAGTAAGGCGATTATCAAGGCTTCCCGCGATTGGAGTGATGACGAGGCGTTTGCCAAGCAGCATGTTTTGACGCAACCGGTATTTACCAGTGAGGACGCCATTGAGGGAGCGACAGCTTTCGCTGAAAAGCGCAAGCCCGAGTGGTAGGGGCGATAGGCCGCTGATATCAGGTGGAGCGATCAGGCCAGGCGTAAGAAAATACGCCTGGCCTCGCTGTAAGAGGGGGTGCAAACATGAGCAACGGTGAACTCGATACCCAACGCAAAGTCTTTGCCCATGACCTGATGCAAATCTACATCCGGTTGGCGCTTTTACTCGCTGTGGTC
>JAYNNB010000076.1:0-8341 GCA_038112515.1 Luminiphilus sp. | reverse complement strand
TGTAAAGATAAGCGCTTCGGCACCGTTATTGCACCGGGGAGCGTGTTATGCGGCAAAGAGAGAAGCGGCTTTGTTACCCAAAGGCGATGGTTCTGCTCGCTTGTGCATTAGCCGCGGGAGACTCAATGTCGGCCAGTACCCCCCTCGCTCCGAAGACCAATACGGGCTTAATGAACATTCATCTCAAGGCCGTGCGCTGTAACGAGCAGGGGCGCTGGTCCTTTGACGTGGTCAATAACGCGTTTGTGGGCGCCCATATCGAGTACTTCTTTTGGCTGGAAGATGATGACGCCGACGCCATTGAGAGTGACGCGGGACAAATCCGGCTAGATCCCAAGAGTCGCGCGACCGCCGAGCTTGTTTTTTCCTGTGAAGTGCCGTTCACCGAGTTAAGACAGCATTTTCAATGGGCCCCTACCGGATTCACGCGCCAATAGCGAACTCCAAAACCGGGGTCGGTACCCTGACATAAAGTCGGTAAACTGCAATCTCGGTGACGGGGAATTGTCCTGAATGGAAAGGCTTATTATTGGTATTAGCGGCGCGTCGGGCGTTCAGTATGGTGTGCGCGCGCTGGAGCTCCTGCAACCTCTAGGCATCGAGACGCATCTGGTGATGAGCAAGTCGGCAGAGCTGACGGTGCACCACGAGCTGGATCGTTCAGTAGAGGAAATTCGCGCACTCGCCACTGAGTGGCATCCGGTGCGCAATGTGGGGGCGTCTATTGCCAGTGGCTCTTTCAAGACACTGGGCATGTTGGTGGCGCCGTGTTCCATCAGAACCTTGGGGGAAATTACCTCGGGCGTGACCTCTTCTCTGCTGACCCGGGCTGCCGACGTTGTGCTGAAGGAGCGTCGTCGTCTGGTGTTAATGGTGAGGGAAACCCCGCTGCATCTGGGTCATTTGCGCAATATGGTGGCGGTTACCGAGATGGGCGCTGTTGTTGCGCCGCCGGTGCCCGCTTTCTATGCCAAACCGGAATCGCTGGACGCGGCCGTCACGCAAACGGTCGCCCGAGTTCTCGACCTTTTTGATCTGGCCTTGCCCGAGACCCATCGCTGGACCGAATCTTGACCCGGTTTTTGTCACGATGGCGCCGGCAATCGCTGGCATGGCTAGTCTTTTTTGTCATCGTCGTCGACCTGATTGGCTTCGGCATCGTGATTCCGATATTGCCTTTTTTGTCACCGCACCTGGGTGGCGGTACTGACGACGTTGCCTTTATCTTGGTGAGCTACAGCGTAACGGCGGCCCTCGTTGCGCCGCTCTGGGGAAGATTGTCCGACCGACTAGGCAGGCGCCTTATTTTGTTTATTTGTCTTCTCGGTGGCGCCGCATCCCATTTCCTGTTGGCGGCCTCAGACGCGCTTTGGATGGTGTATCTGGCTCGCGCAGTAGCCGGCGCAATGGCGGGAAGCTTGCCTGTTGCAACGGCACTGATTGCTGATGCGAGTACCCCCGATCAGCGTTCCCGGGCCATGGGTTTGATTGGACGTGCCTTTGGTATCGGTTTGATATTGGGGCCGGTGATTGGCGGTGTATTGGCAAGAAGCGAGACGGATTTTGCCCTGCCTTGTATTGTTGCGGGGGTGTTATCTGCGAGCGCGGCGGTATTGGCACTGGTGCTACTGCCCAAGCCGGCGCCAACGTCTCAGCCGCAAGTTGGCGAGTTAGCAGCAGGTGACGTTGCCCCCTTGCCTTCTTTGCGAGCGATGTTGGGCGCCTCAGGTGTAGGGCTGTTTGTTCTTCAGTTTGCGCTGCATACCTGTGCGGTGAGTGCTTCTATCTATCTGTTTCCCCTGTGGGTATCTCAGGGTCTGGGTTGGACGGCACACGAGGTGGGGCTCTTTTTTGGCTTGGTCGGTGTTGTGATGATCGTGACTCAGGGTAATTTTCTGGGCCGGATGACCGATCGTTTTGGCACTATCTGGGTGCTCCGCGCGGCAGCGGTGACGTTCAGCCTGTCGTTGCTTCTGTCGACGGTGGCGTCGGGCGCACTCGCGATGGGAGCGCTGGGTTTGCTGGCTTTCTCCGCGGCCACGCTGTGCCTACCGGTGCTTAACACTATCGCCAGTCATGCAGTGCCCGCGCCCTGGCGAGGCCAGTTCTTTGGGGTCACTGCCTCGTCGGCATCTTTTGGTCGTGTCGGCGGCCCGTTGATTGCAGCGACGCTATTGGCGCAAGGTGATTTTGGCTTGGCATGGCTGGGCACCAGTGCCATCGTGATGCTGGTTGTGGGGTGGTCAATGCTGCAGGGACCCAATCCGATCGGTGGCCTGCAAATCAACGAGTCTTCCTCCACCAGCACTGCCGGGGGTCACTGATGAAGCCAAAGTGTGTCGTGTCGCTGGCGTTGCCTGAGGCGATTATTCAAGAATTGAGAACGCGGTATGAGGTCATAGCATGGAGCGGCTCAGAGGCTATGAGCGAGCAGCAGCTGGTTGATGCGCTTGCGGGGGCACGGGGTTTGCTGTGCGCGCTTTCTACGCCAATTGACGCCACGATGATTGATGGTGCGACCGATCTCAAAGTGATTTCTACCATTTCGGTGGGCGTTGACCATATCGATCTGCGGGCCGCGACGCGCTGCGGTATCCCGGTGGGCCATACGCCGGGTGTATTGGTCGACAGTACGGCAGATTTGGCGGTAGCACTGATGTTGGCGGCGACGCGACGAATCGCTGAGGCGGATCAATGGGTGAGGGACGGTCAGTGGACCCGGGGATGGCAATCAGATCTGCTACTGGGCACTGATCTCAGTCGGGCAACGGTCGGTTTGGTCGGACTGGGGCCCATTGGCGAGGCGGTCGCTCGGCGACTGCGAGGGTTTGGCTGCAAATTGGTCGGGTGGAATAGGACGCCAAAGCCGGTCGAGGGCGTTGAACCTCTGGAGTTGGATCAGGTATTCGCGACGGCCGATGTGGTCACGTTGCATACCGCATTGACAGGAGACACCCGACACATCGCCAGTCGAGAGAGGTTGGCCCTAATGCCTTCCGGCGCGACCTTGATTAATACCGGGCGCGGGCCGCTGGTCGACGAGCAGGCTTTGATCGACGAACTGAGCGCCGGGCGTCTCCGCGCGGGGCTCGATGTTTTTTGTCATGAGCCGATACCGGCCGATCATCCATTTTTAAGGTTACGTAATGTCGTTCTGCTGCCCCATGTCGGCAGCGCAACCCACGCCACGCGAATCGCTATGTTGAGTCGCGCACTGGAGAATCTTGAGGCGGGAATGAGCGGTCAGATCCTGGGTTGGTGCGCCAATCCCGCGGTGTATGACCGAGAGCGCTAAGGTCTAAGACGGAGCTAAGGCGCGTTTGGCAGGGCGCGGAGCGCTTTGGCGACGCCCGGTTGAAGCTTGCGCCGGACCTTTTCAAGGTCAGGCTGGTTGCGATTTTCCACTACCTGACTGATTGTTGCCGACCACACCGGCGCCAGATTAGTGCCGTCCTCAAATAGGATAAACAGGCTGGCTACTTCCCGTGGGCCGGCGAGAGCCTGCGCATTGGCGGCTTCGGCAGGGTCCACGCCGCGGTTGATGACTGCACTGGTGGTATTGAACTCGGTGGCGGTGGGGTCCGCTCCGGGTTCCAGCGTCGCTTTAAACGCATAGCTGATAACGAAATCACCATCGGAATCGACGTTGCGGTAACCCTTTTTCTCAAGTTCTTGTGAGACCACGTCCCGAACCACCGTTGAGAGGCGGTAGAGCTCATCCATGGAGCCTGATATGCCCGAGGGGAGTGCTGCTCGCCAGCTGTAGGACCGGTATTGTTTGGTGGCGAATCGATCAGCGCCAGTCGATTCGACCTGTACCGAGCTACAGCCCGCGAGTATCAGGATCAACGAGACAAGGCTAGCCAGCGCATATCGGTGTGTCTTTGTCATTGCCACGTCATTCCTTAAAAGTTTCTATGGGAACCATACCAGTTTCACGATCATTACTGCGATGGCAAAGACGACAACTTTTCGGATCAATCCTTCGCCCCCTGCCAGTGTCAGCCGCGCGCCGAGCCACCCCCCCACGGCATTGCCAATCGCCATAATCGCACCGACCCACCAGAGTAACTCGAGCTGACTGCCAAAGACGAGCAGAGCGGCCGACGTGTACAGCAGAATGATGAAGACTTTGTGGATATTGGCTGTCACCAGATCGAGCCCAAGTACACGGTTGAGGATGGGTAGCAGCACGAAACCCATTCCAATCTGAATAAAGCCGCCCCAGAAGCCGGCCAGCACCATCAGGGCATGCCCCGCAATCAGCCGGTTCCGTGAGACCTCATCAGCGTTGCGGATAGCGCTACTACCGCTGCCACTCAGCATCAGGACTAACACGACCCCCATGACGCCCGCGAGGAGCAGATTGAAGGTTTCTGTGGGTATCTGGACGCCGGCGACAGCGCCAATGACTGCGCCGGGTATGGCGCAGCTTGAGAGCGACAGCATCATTCGCGCTTGGGGTACACCATGCCGCAGATAGGTGGCGCAGGCGCTTATATTGTGGGCAAGGACAGGTAGGCGGTTGGTGCCGTTGGCGATGGGGCCCGGCACGCCCAGGAATATCATCACCGGCACGGTAATGACCGAACCACCGCCTGCCAAGACGTTGATGGCGCCCCCCACCAGACCTGCTGCGATGAGCGCCGCTATCTTCCAGACTTCCAGGTCCATCGTTTAGCCCCGGGGTGTTCTCATCGTCACAAATTCTTCGGCGGCGGTGGGATGAATCCCCACGGTACGGTCGAAGTCCGCTTTGGTAGCGCCCATTTTCATAGCGATAGCAAGCCCCTGACAAATCTCGCCGGCATCGGCGCCGACCATGTGGGCTCCCAGTACGCGATCGGTATCGGCATCCACCACCAGTTTCATCAAGGTGCGGTCTTCGCAACCGCTAACCGTATGTTTAAGCGGCCGGAAGTTGGACTCATAGATGATGATGGAATAGCCGTCATCCAAGGCAGCTTCCTCGGTCAGGCCCACCGTGCCAATTGGTGGCTGGCTAAAGACCGCGGTAGCGATATGGTCGTATTCCATAGTTCTCGGCAGTCCGGCAAATTGGGTTTCCGCGAAAGCCATGGCTTCGGCGATCGCGACGGGTGTGAGTTCGGGGCCGCCGGTCATATCGCCCAGTGCAAAAATGGACGGCTCATGGGTCTGGAATTGCGGGTTAACGGCCACGTAACCTTCAGGCGTTAACTGTACGGCGGTATTCTCCAGCCCGAGCTGATCAATCAAGGGTTTGCGCCCGGTCGCAAACAATACGGTGTCGAACGCTTCCACGCCGTCGCTAAGGTGCGCGGTGATCTCCCCGGTAAGGCCAGTCTCGAGCGCGGTAACGTGGTGGTTGAATCGGAGATCCACGCCTTTTTTCCGCATTTCCTCTGCGAGAAAGCCCCGCACCTCTTGATCGAATCCCTTGAGAAAAAGTGCGCCGCGATAGCTTTGCAGCACCGAAGCCCCAAGGCCCGCGAAAATGCCGGCAAACTCGGTGGCGATATAGCCACCGCCAACGATCAGGATGCGCTGGGGAAACTGATCCAGATTAAAAACCTCGTTTGAGCTGATAGCGAGTTCTTTGCCGGGTATGTCGGGCAGTGCGGGCCAGGTCCCCGTAGCTAGGAGGATTTTTTCCGCGCGAATCACCCGCCCGCCAACACTAACCGCTTGGGGACCAGTGAGTGTGCCGTGCCCCCGAATGATATCGACACCCGGCGATTCCAGCAGGCGCTCGTAAATGGCATTGAGTCTGGCGACTTCCTGAGCGGTGTTGTCGCGCAGCGTTGGCCAATCAAAGGTGGGTTCTCCCGAATGCCATCCAAAGCCCTTCGATGCCCTGCACGCCTCGCTGAATTCGCTCGCGTATACAAAGAGCTTTTTGGGGATGCACCCCACATTGACACAGGTGCCGCCCAGCGCGCGCTCTTCAATGACCGCCACTCGAGCGCCAAATTCAGCGCTTTTGCGCGCTGCCCGGACACCGCCTGAGCCTGCGCCGATTACCAATAGATCGTAGTCAAAAGCCATTGTCATGTCGTATTTGAAGCATATTGCGGCAGGTTTGCCGGCTCACATTTCCATTCATGGCGAGTTGGCTTAAAGTGCCGCCCCTTGGGAAAAACCCTGATAGGAAATAGATATGCGTTGTCACCAGTCGGCGTCAAGGATACACCGATTACTGCTTGTCGGGATTTGCAGTTGGCTCATGAGTGGGATGGGGTATGCCCTGTCGGATCAGCCAAACCAGGACGCTGAAACGCCGCCCGCCAAAATTGTTCTGTTGGATGGCTCCATTGTCTTCGGAGAAATCACGGATATTGCTGACGGATCCATTCAGGTGTCGACCTTCTGGATGGGGGATATCGCTATCCCGTTGGACTCTGTAGAAACGCTGGAATCCGAGCGTCCAATCGAATTGCTTACCACGGATGATCGGCGTTTGACGTTGTCGCAGCTTCGGCTGGTTGATGGTGAAGTGGTGATCGAGGATCAGGACAATATTCCGGTAGCACAGCTGGCGATGTCTAACCCGGAGGAGTGGGAACAAGGACGCGGCTATCACATGACGGGCCGCGCGAGCACCGCGTTGGATTACAACCGGGGTAATACCGATACTGATGAAGTCAATCTGGATTTCGAAATGATGCTGGAGAGTCGCCGTGATCGCTTTACGTTGAGAGGTGATCTCGAAGAAACCAGCACGAATATCACTGAAACGACGGATGATGGCGAGACGCTTCGCACTAATACAACGACCGCCGACAACTGGCACCTCATTGGTAAATACGATTACTACCTTACCGACCCCAGAAACTATTTGGGCGTTAATCTCGGCCTCACCTCCGACGAGTTTGCCGATGTGAGCCGGCGATATTACGTGGGTCCCTACTACGGGCGAAAGCTGTTGACGCGGGATGATCTCAAGCTGGATGCGGAATTAGGTATCTCCTATGTGGATACCGACTTTATCGTCGAAGAAGATAACGATTACTTTGGTGCCAACATCAATATCACGGGAGAGACGTCTTTTCTCGACGGGTCACTCACGCTCTATCTGCGTCAGGTCAGCATCATGAATCTCTCCAGTTTCGAGGAATCGATCTTTCGCACCACCCTGGGTTTACGCTTTCCACTTTTACTGGGCTTACAAGCGGCGGCGGAGATGTCTGCAGACTATGACGGTGGCGCCGCGGAAGGTAAGAAAAAATACGACGAAACATTGAAGTTCCGCGTCAGCTACAAGTGGTAGTGAGTGTGACGTGATCCAGCATGGGTGCTTCAGCAAAAAGTGACGTGGTGTTCTTGCCGCTCGGTGGATGCGGCGAGATTGGTATGAATTGCAATCTTTTCGGACACCGCGACGCGTGGCTCGCGGTCGATTGCGGCATAACCCTTGAGCAGCACCCCGGCGCGCTGCGGCCCTCAGTGCAAATGCCGGATCTGCAATTTATTAGCTCACGTCGGGAGCAGTTGGTAGGGCTCATTGTGACCCATGCCCATGAAGATCACCTGGGCGCACTTCCGTATTTATGGGAGCAGCTGGGTTGCCCGGTGTACGCCACGCCCTTTGCGGCGGCAGTGCTGCGACACAAGACCCGGAGCCGAGGCGGCGTACTACCATCGCCTTTGATAGAGATCGAGCCGGGCAGCACGCTGAGCCTCGGTCCTTTTTCGGTGGAGTGGATACCCATAACTCATTCCACCCCAGAGACCTGCGCCCTCGCCATCCGAACTTCAGACTCCTGCATTGTGCATACCGCCGATTGGAAAATTGACGACGCACCGGTGGTAGGTAGGGCGTGGTCAGCGCGGCGCTTTGAGGCGCTGGGCCGCGAGGGTGTCGATGCAGTCATTTGTGATTCGACCAACGCGTTGCGCGCCGGAAAATCTCCCTCTGAGGGTGCGGTGGCCCATGAGTTGGCAAAGGTGATTGAGCGCTGCCAAGGCCGGATTGTTGTAGGGTGTTTCTCCAGCAATATCGCCAGAATCCAGACCTTGGCCAACATTGCCGCAAAAACCCAACGTTATCTGGCGATTTTGGGGCGATCGGCGTCGGGTATGGCGCGGTGCGCCCAGCAGGTGGGTTTGCTGGGGAATCGGTTTCAACCTATCCACCCCGAGCATCTGGGTTATTTGCCTCCGGCGGAAGTGCTGGCGGTCGCAACGGGGAGTCAGGGGGAGTGGGGCGCTGCCTTGCACCGGCTGATGATGGAAACCCATCCTGATCTCAGCCTCAGTGCGGGCGATACCGTTATTCTCTCTTCCAAAACGATTCCCGGTAACGAAGACCCCGTGAAGCGGTTGGTGCTCGGCCTCCGTGCGAAAGGAGTCGAGGTGATTG
>JAYNNB010000075.1:726-8423 GCA_038112515.1 Luminiphilus sp. | reverse complement strand
TGACTCGGAAGCGCTATGTGTTTCGGGATTGCGGGTGATGCGTAATGATCAGAATCTGGGTTTCTTGCGCTCTTGTAATCGCGCTGTGGCTGCCGCTTCTGGTGACTATGTATTGCTGCTTAACAATGACACCGTGGTTCATGTGGGGGCGATAAGCGCGCTGCTCACCACCTTTGATCAATTCGACAACGTAGGCGCTGTGTGCGCGCAGTTGCGGTTTGAGGATGACTCTCTCCAGGAGGCGGGCGGGATCGTGTGGCGTGATGGGTCAGCCTGGAACTGGGGTCGTGGAGAGGATCCTTATGACCCCCGATTTTGTTACCCCAGAGAAGTGGATTACGGCTCAGCGGCAGCGCTGATGGTCCGGAGATCGTTATGGCAGGATGTGGGTGGCTTCGACGAGACCTTTGCGCCAGCTTATTACGAGGATACGGATTTTTGCTTTGCCGTTCGCGCAGCCGGTCAGAGGGTGATCTACCAGCCGCGCGCCGTGGTCACCCATTTTGAAGGTCTCTCGCATGGGACTGATACGGGTTCTGGGATGAAGGCCCATCAGGTGACCAATCAGACACATTTTGCCGAAAAATGGGGTCAGCAGTTAGCGCAACACCGCCCCAATGGCGTGGATCCCATGTTGGAGCGGGATCGCAATGTGACAGCGCGAGTGTTGTGGGTCGAGGCCTGCTTGCTCACGCCTGACCAGGATTCAGGTTCACTTCGCACGCTGCGCCTACTGCGTATCCTCGTCCGCATGGGTTGCAAGGTCACTTTCATTGCAGACAATCTCGATGGCGCCGAGCCCTACCGGACACAGTTGTCGAACGAGGGTGTCGAGGTGATCCATTCGCCCTATTGCACCTCGGTCGAGTCGTTTTTGCGTCGTCATGGATCGGAGTTTGACGTGGTCACACTGTGCCGACACTACATTGCGATCCACCTCGTCGATATTGTCCGCGAGGTCAATTCCCGCGCACAGATTTGGTTCGATACCATCGATCTGCACTATCTGCGACTGCGCCGGCAGTTTGAGCTCGATGGTAAAAAAAGCACCGGGAATCAAGCCGAGCTCGCGCATCGGGAGGAGATGGCGGTGATTGAGCGGGCTGATTTAACCATTGTAGTCAGTGAAGTCGAGGTCGAGGAGTTGTCGCGTGAGGCGCCCTCTTCCCGGGTGATCGTCGTCAGTAACATCCATGAAATCAGCGACACGGAGATATCGCGGGCTGGTCGCAATGGTGTGATGTTTGTCGGCGGATTCCAGCATCCACCCAATGTAGATGCGGTCGAGTTTTACGCAGAGCATATCTGGCCTTTATTTCGAGAACGGTGCCCCGACGTGCCAACCTATATTATCGGTAGCAAGATGCCGGATCGGTTGCGCGAGCTGGGGGAGAGGCATGGACTGGTCATGCTGGGCTTTGTCGAGGATTTGTCTCCCTATTATGAGGAGTGTGCCCTCTCTATCGCGCCCCTTCGCTACGGGGCCGGTGTGAAAGGCAAGGTTAATCAGGCGCTCAGTTTTGGGTTGCCTGTGGTGGGCACGCCCATCGCACTCGAGGGCATGGGCTTGATCGACGGGGAGCATGTGTTGATGGCGAGTGAGCCGGAGGCATTTGCTTCAGCCATGGTGGAGGCACACTCCGATGAGGCCGTATGGCACAAGCTGTCTCGAAATGGCCGGGCATCCCTTGAGGGCCGCTTTACGCCGGATGTTGCCCAAAATGCACTGCAATCTGCGCTCGAGAGCGTGTTGGGTAGAAAAAGCTGATTTTCCTAGTCCTGACGCTCCAGTCGCTCGCAAACCGCCTCGAATAAAGCAATATCCTGATGATTAAACCAATGCAGTTTGTCCCATGTGGGCTTGCTGAGCGCGGCTTGCATATTATCGAGCTGTTGCCTCAGCGATAAACCAAAGTCGGGCGCGCCAATGTTTTCCGTAACGCGGTAGGGATAATCAAACTCGACCCCGGCTGCTGCCAATCGGGGTATGAAAGACGCGACGTCCTCGTCGAAGTATTCGGCTCTGCCGACGCACGCTACCTCCGACAGATTCCTCAAAGCGGCCTCGAGATCGTAAAGCGGACGGCCATCGGTATTTGTGCCGCGGGGAGGGCTGTTGGCTGCTCTGCAGAGCAGATTGGTTTGCAGGTTGCAGATTTGGAGTTGATTGGGATGTCCGGCGACTAATTGGTCAAACCAGGTCTCGAAGCCATCGAGCGGAGATTCCCGAGCGGCGAGCGTGTCGCGATGCTCGTGTAAAAATACCGAACGAATTCGCAGGATGGGATGTCTGACGAACACCACAGGCAAGGCGATAAATTGCTCGGAAACGGGTGCTGGTAGGGTGATTTGATGCGAGGAAAGCGACACTATTTGAGGGTTCGAGTTAATTACCGCTTCTAGATCTGTTTGCGTGATTACCGAGGATGACTTGGGGCCGTCAACGGAAAGGTGGCGATCGCCAAAATTACTTTTTAAGACGTGCTCAAAACTGGTGCCGGCGGTTTTGAAAATATGATAGTGACAGATAACGGTTCTTGGAATCATTGAACTACTCAGCCCGTTCACGGGAAGCACCCGACAAATAGCCTGGGAATCATAGCAGGCGCTCGCGCGAGAGGTGTGCCCCCGGGTTGGCAGAGCTCAGGGTGAAGAAGGGTCGCAATACCCTCATTTTTCTCAAGCTAAAAGGGCCGAGCATGGGTTCTCAATCGTCGCCTACGCCTGCTGATAAATGTGAAAACTTCGCCCGAGCGAGCTCGCAGGGGGTGGTAAAGTGAAGGAATGTCGCCGGTGTTGGCAGGAATAAGCGCTGTCAGCCCATCGTCATGAAATTGACTAGCGTGATGTAGTCGCGCGATAAATCATTGAGGACCGTTGTGTCGGAAGCTGCAGAATCGATGAGCCCTCGGGACACACTTCCCGGTTTGGGGGAGCGGTTGGTCGCTCAGGGATTGCTGAGTGATCGCGATCTCGAGCGCGCGCGCCTTGCCAAGCGTGAGATGGGCTGCATGCTGGGGGAGGCGTTGGTCCGTCTCGGGTTGGTGGCAGAGTCTAACGTGGTCAAGGCGCTCGGCGAGGAGCTGGGTGTCGTCGTCGTAGGCAAGGATGACTATCCGGAGGAGCCTGTGGTGCTCGAGTTGGTGCCCGAACAGTTCCTTTTGAACAACACGGTGGTGCCACTCTCTGAGAGTGAAGATCGCATTGTGCTGGCGGCACTGAAGCCTCAGGACGACTTCACGAGGAAGGCGCTCCGTCTGGCCACTGGTAAGGACATCGAACTGTGCCTGGGGCTGGCTGCAGATATCGAGTCAGCGCTCGAGCGCTACTGTCAGACTGAGGAAGAAGAAGCGCTGGAAAGTTTTGGCGCTTTTGATGTCAACGACGACGAGTTCGTAGAGCATCTGAAAGACCTCGCCAGCGAGGCGCCGGTGATTCAGCGAGTCAATCAGATCATCCAACGGTCTCTGGATATTGAGGCGTCCGATGTGCATCTGGAGCACTTTGATGATGGCCTTCGCTTGCGTTACCGCATCGACGGAGTGCTTCAGGAGGCGAGCCAGATCACCGACAGCAATCTGTCTGCGGCCATTGTGTCTCGTATCAAGCTGCTTGCGAATCTCAATATTGCCGAGCGACGGCTGCCACAGGATGGTCGCATTATGATGCGGGTGAAGGGGCACGAACTCGATCTCCGCGTGTCCACACTGCCCACCGTTCATGGTGAAGGAATTGTGATGCGGGTGCTGGATCGAGAGAGCATCCGCTTGGACCTCGCTGACATGGGGTTCAGTGAAGATACCTTTGAGTCCTACACTGAATTGTTGCGCAGGCCTCACGGTGTGTTGCTGCTGACCGGGCCGACCGGCTCGGGAAAGACAACCACGCTGTATGCCTCACTGTCGAACATGGATTCTGACTCCATGAAAGTCATCACGGTCGAGGATCCGGTCGAATACCAGCTTCACGGGATCAACCAGATACCGGTGCACAGCCAGATCGGACTGACGTTTGCCCGGGCATTGCGATCCATTCTCAGACAGGATCCTGACATCATTATGATCGGGGAGATGCGCGACACGGAGACGGCTCAGATCGCGGTACAGTCAGCGCTCACCGGCCATTTGGTGCTCTCCACGCTGCATACGAATACCGCCGCCGGCGCGATTACCCGTCTGGAAGATATGGGAGTGGAGCGCTTCCTGATCACTGCGGCAGTCAATGGCGTGCTGGCGCAGCGATTGGTGCGCAAACTCTGCCCGGATTGCAAGACCGCGGTGGATTTGCCGCGTGACGTGCTGAAGAAAACAGGACTCGAGCCATTTATGTCGTCGGGTAGCCAGACGATCTACGAGGCCGCCGGGTGCGAGACCTGTAAGCAAACCGGCTACCGCGGCCGAATGGCCATACATGAGCTCTTTGTGCTGGATTCCACGATCCAGCGCGCGGTGCTGGATGGCGCAGATGCGCACCAGCTCAGAGACCACGCCCGCGCCCGTGGCATGCGCACTTTATACGAAGATGGCTTGCGCAAAGTGGCGATGGGGTTGAGCTCGCTGGACGAAGTGCTCCGCGTGACGCAAGACCAAAGCGAAGAGTCGGACGATGATCTGCATGCCGCCTGAAGCCCGATTGCGTTTGAGTGCTTGAGACGTGCCAGCCTTTCGTTACAAGGCCATTGGTCAGACCGGCGCTATCGATTCTGGTGTAATGAACGCGCGGGATCTCGCGAGCGCGCAACGTCAGCTTCGTGCGCAACGCTTGACGCCCTTGTCTGTAACGCCCACCACTGAGGCCACACAACCTCTAAAGAGTAATACCCGCGAGGCAATGCCAGTCCCCGACGCAGAAACCGCGCGGGTGTTGCTGGGTAAAGTGTCGAGTGGCTCGCGGACCAAAAAGGGCAAAAAGCGCTTCGATCGCGAAGACGTTCTTCGCTTCACGGGTGAAATGGCGGTGTTGCTCAATGCCGGGCTACCCCTTGATCGCGCGATGAAAGTTCAAATTGATTCCGCTGCTGATGGCGCACAGAAGACCTTGCTCGAGGAACTCCTGGAATCGTTGAAGGGCGGTAAAGCACTGAGTGCCGGTTTGGAGAAACGTCCGGACGCGTTTAATCATTTCTACGTAAACATGGTGCGCTCGGGTGAGGCCAGCGGCCACCTGTCGGACGTTTTGCGTGAGTTGTCTGCTTATCTCGAGCGCGCTAAAACCGTTCGAGCCTCTGTGATCTCCGCTTTAATTTACCCCGCGATTCTGGCCGTCGTAGCGGTGCTGTCTGTTTTTGTCATGCTGGGTTTTGTGGTGCCGGAATTCGAAGCGCTTTTTGAGGATATGGGTGAGTCTCTGCCGCTGTTGACACAGGCCATTGTCGGTCTGGGAGATTTGGTCTCAGCCTGGGGCTGGTTCTTGTTTCTCTTGTCGGCGGTCGCTGTATGGTGGGGCCGACGTTGGGCAGCGACGGCCAAGGGCAGGGAATGGCTAGATCTTAAAAGTCTGACCCTGCCGCTCGTCGGATCTATCACACTGAAATATGAAGTGGCGCGGTTTGCGCGCACCATGGGTACCCTCTTGAATAATGGCGTGGCCATGTTGCGCGCGACGGATATTGCTGTGGGCACCGTTGGCAATAGCTTGATTCGGGCTTCGTTGGTGGAGTTGCCGCAAACCATCAAGCGCGGGGGCCGGCTCTCGCAAGCGCTAGATAACCGGGTGTTTTCCCCGGTTGCGCTGCAAATGGTTCGAGTGGGTGAAGAATCAGGTAGCCTCGATACTATGCTGCTGGAGTTGGCGCAGGTCTATGAATCGGAAGTCGAAGACGAGGTAAAACGCGCGTTGACGTTACTGGAGCCTGCGCTCATTTTGGGAATGGGCGGTATTATTGCCATCATCATTATGGGTATTTTAATGGGTATCCTCTCCGTTAATACGCTGGTGGTATGACGCCGCCAGTCCACTCATCAAGAGGCGAGACAATATGATGCGGGTAAAGGGGTCGACGCGGGTTCAGCGGGCAGCGTGCCGAGAGCGAAGACAGCGCGGATTTACGCTGGTGGAATTATTGGTGGTGCTGGCCATCCTCGGTATGTTGGCGGCGCTCGTTGGTCCTCAGGTGCTCAACCAATTGGGCGGCGCTAAATCCAAATCGGCACAAATACAGATCAGGGATCTCGAGCAGGCGCTTGAAATGTACAAGCTCGATGTGGGCAGATTCCCAAACTCCGGAGAGGGGCTCGAAGCCTTGGTTCGCTCACCCGGCAATGCACGTGGCTGGAACGGGCCGTATCTGAGGAAAGATGAAATCCCTCTGGACCCCTGGGGTAATGAGTACCAGTATCAGTTTCCCGCCGATACGGCTGCGGGATATGAGTTGATCTCCTATGGCTCCGACGGGCGAGCCGGTGGCAGCGGTGAGGCCGCAGACGTCAGCAGTTAACAGCATGGCTTTCTCTGATCGAGGCTTCACATTGTTGGAGCTGGTGGTGGTGTTGGCCATTGTGTCGCTGCTGGCGGCCGCTATTGGGGGATCAGCGGGGTCATTTCTCTCGACAATGGAGTATCGAGAGACCGTCCGAGAGCTATCGTCGGCGGCCAAAAAAGCCAGACTCCAATCGCGGTCGCAGGGAAAGCCCATAGACCTCGTCATAGATCCTACCGGCAATCGTTTCGCGCTCACCGATCAAGCTGGCAAGCTGGAGTCAGGGGATTATCGGGCATTAGCGCAGGATCTGAGCATCGGACTGGTGTTTGCGGCCGAGGTCAGCCCCGGGGCGAATATGGGCGCTATTCGGTTTTATCCCGAAGGCGGATCCTCGGGTGGAGAAATTACGATCGAGCGCTCCTCAGGAGCGGGAACGCGTCTGGTGGTGGACTGGCTGATTGGAGATGTTCAGCAGGAGCCGTTGTGAACCGGTTTGAAAGGCGCTCAAGGAGACGACACGGCGGATTTTCTCTACTGGAAACGCTGGTGGCGCTGGTCATCCTGTCGCTGGCTTTGGGCGCCCTTTACCAAGCTGCCGCGGGTGCTACGCGGAATATTCGTGTCGCGGAGCAGTACACCCGTGCGGTGGCCCTTGCTGAATCGATGCTGTCTGAGCACAGCTACGTCGTGGAGCCGAACGTGAGTCTGGCCGGGGAATTTGATGAGTTTACCTGGCAGGTGCTGTCCTGGCCTGTGCCTGATCCGGGCCTAGCCTCTGTCGAGGATGATCCCTTGCTTTCTGTGCAAGGCTTGCCGCTGCAATACCTGCAGGTGTGGGTACGCTGGCCGGGGCCTAAAACGCAGCGAGAGCTCGATTTGCTGACGGTGGTTCCCCTGCGAGGCACTCTCGAATGATTGCTCAAGCTCGCGGGATGACGCTTGTGGAGGTGGTGGTCGCCACAGCCCTCTTCTCTATGATCATGCTGGCGACGGTCACCGCGTTGAGAACTTTTGCGATGACCTACGACCGCGTGCAACAAGAAGCTGACAAGACCTCGCAAATCAGGGAGGGCGATCGTTTTATTCGACAAGTGCTGCAGGACGCCCTCAATGAGGAAGGTTTGTTTGAGGGCACGCCCTCGACATTGCACTGGGTGGCGCCCGTTGATCGCGCGGGAGATGCGTCCGGGATGCAGCACCTGCAATTGTCGGTTAGGGATGAGCAACTCATGGTCTCCTTCGCGCAGCTTCGGGCGTCTATCGAAGCGCCTGACTG
>JAYNNB010000075.1:0-716 GCA_038112515.1 Luminiphilus sp. | reverse complement strand
CGTCCGGGCTGCAGCACCTGCAGTTGGCGGTGAAAGGAGACCAGCTGACAGTGTCTTTTGCGCCCCTGCGAGCCTCCTCTGAATCGCCGAATTGGGGAGAGATCGCGCCGGACTTTGCTTTGGTGGAGGGCCTGCAGAGTTTCTCCGTCTCCTATCGCGCAGAGCCGTTGGGTGATTGGTCTTCCCGTTTTGAGCCGACAGATGAGTCTCTCAACAGACTCCCATGGTCAGTTAAACTAGAGATGGCGGTCTCGGGCGCAAAGTGGCCGCCAATCGTTGTTTGTCTCGACCAATACCGGTTGCCGCAATGAATCGCGCTTTTGAAGCCGGGTACGCGTTGGCGCTTTTATTGTGGATGATTACCGGGATGTCATTAATGGTGACGGCCGTCATTCATTTTGCGCGGGACGATATTGGCTTGTCTGAGTTGCGTATTAACGAGGCAAAAAGCCGAGCATTATCCAGAGGCTTGGGTTTCCTCGTATCACGAGACATCGCCCTGAAGCAATTTGAGGCATTAAGGGCTGGGATAGAGAATAGGGAAGAGGGCTCTGATCTATCCGCTGTTGCGGGGAGTGCTGAGCAGGGAGTTGCGACGGCGACAGGTCCGTTGGAGTATCGATTTGAGCATGTCTCTGGTATGGCCACGGTGCTTCCCGCCTCGGGCTTTGTATCTCTGAATAACGCCTCCGAGGACGCGTTATTCAGAACAATTG
>JAYNNB010000074.1:8306-8625 GCA_038112515.1 Luminiphilus sp. | reverse complement strand
TTGAGTCCATGTGGCGCATTTGGGAACTTCATAGCCTGATAGCTAACAGACGGGACATTTTTGACGGTGACGCCCCGACCGCCAAACAAGTTTGCGGACCCGGGTAAAATTTGCATTGCCGTGACACCACCGGCGAGGGCGCGGGTAAATCCCGGATCTTGAGGCCAGATACTGTGCTCAGCCCAAACTTCCGCAGTTACAGGTGCTGTTGCCTCGTTTCCGTCGCTGTGAGCGGCGACGCCAGGGGAGGGATAGACTCCCAGATGGGAATGTACGTCGATAAGCCCGGGTGTGATCCATTTTCCCTCTGCATTGATCA
>JAYNNB010000074.1:0-8296 GCA_038112515.1 Luminiphilus sp. | reverse complement strand
TAATGGCGTCGGGAGCAACGACGCCTTCACCCATCCACTGGATTCTCCCATCGCTGATGTAAAGGCTAGTGTTATCGATTCGCCCGCCGTCGCCAGTGAGAATCGTGGCGTTCGTAAAGAGCACGGGGTTGGCCGTTTTTGACACGTAGGTAGATGGGAAGACGTCTGCCTGTACCGCAGTGCTCAGCAAAATGGCAAATACCGTCGATAGACATAAAGCGTTGCGCATGAGTTGCTCCCTCTATTGATGGCCGAGCGTAATGGTACGCCTTCGTTTCGCCAAATGCTGTTGATGTTACGCTAATCTTTTCATCGACTGAGCAGTTCATCGAGGAGCGCAACCGTGCGACGTTTTATCGATCTATCGATTTTTCTAGAGAACGAAGTGGTGAGCGACCCGCCCGCCATGAAGCCGCATATTGATTACATCAAGCACGACACAGGCGCTCAGCAGATGGCGTCGTTTTTTGAGGGTTTGACCCCCGATCAATTACCGGACGGCGAGGGGTGGGCGATCGAATTTGTTCAACTGTGTACACACAACGGCACGCACCTGGACGCGCCCTATCATTTTCATCCGACAATGAATGAGCGCACGGGACAAAAGGAGCGCGCGATCACGATCGATGAGGTGCCGCTCGAGTGGTGCTTTCAGCCGGGCGTAAAACTCGATTTTCGTCATTTCGAAGACGGCTATGTCGTGACCGCTGCGGACGTCGAAGCTGAATTGGCTCGAATTGGCCACGTTCTCTCGCCCCTCGAAATCGTGGTGGTGAATACCAGTGCGGGCGAGGCCTATGGGCAGGACGAATTTGTCAGTAAAGGCTGCGGGATGGGCTACGAGGCGACAATGTTCTTATTGGAGCAGGGGATCCGTGTGACCGGCACGGATGCCTGGAGCTGGGATGCCCCGTTCGATAAAACTGCCGAGCGCTACGCAGAAACAGGTGATGCCAGCCTCATTTGGGAAGGGCACAAGGCGGGTCGCGATATCGGCTACTGTCATCTCGAGAAGTTACACAATCTGGAGAGTTTGCCTGATACCGGTTTTACCGTGAGTTGTTTTCCCCACAAAATCCGTGGCGCGTCGGCCGGATGGACTCGGGCCGTGGCCATCATCGATGACTAAATAATACTATAGGTTTTTAAGCGTCCCATAGGCGCTCAGCGCTGACTCTCGGGCGGTTTTGTGGTCAACAATAGGGCGGGGATAGTTTTCACCCAGTCTAACGTTGGCCTCCGCAAGGACCGCCTCGGGCGCCTCCCACGGTTTGTGAACATATTTATCGGGGAGTGCGGCCACTTCTGGCACCCAGTGCCGTGTGTAGAGGCCCGCCTTATCGAATTTTTCCCCCTGTGCTACCGGGTTGAATATTCGAAAGTAGGGTGCCGCATCTGCGCCGGACCCGCCTACCCATTGCCAGCTACAGGCATTAGAGGCGAGGTCAGCATCAAGCAGGCAATCCCAAAACCAGGTTTCCCCCTCCCGCCAGTGCAGGAGCAGATGTTTTGTCAGGAAAGACGCCACTACCATTCTGACCCGGTTGTGCATAAAGCCGGTTTGCCATAGCTCTCGCATTCCTGCATCGACAATGGGATAGCCGGTTTGTCCTTGCTGCCAGGCTGCGAGCCGCTGCTCATCCACACCCCAGGGAAAAAAGGAAAACTTTGGATTGAAGGCTTCGTCGGGTATCGCCGGAAAATGGAATAGCAGGTGATAGCAAAACTCACGCCATCCGATCTCACTCAGGAACTTGTCGATGGCCGGGCCTAGCGCAGGATCCTGTGCCTTGGCATTTTGCGAGGCCTGCCAAACTTGTCGGGGTGAAATGTTGCCGAATCGCAGATAGGGCGATAGCCGGGACGTATTGCTTTCGGAGGGAATGTCCCGACCAGCCCCATAGTGTTGCACCTGACTCTGCAGAAACTTATTGAGCGTGCGACTGGCGGCGGTTTCACCCGGCGCCCATATCGACTCCCAGCCGTCCGCCCAATTGGGCGATCTGGGTAGTAGGTCCCAGTCGGCCAGAGACTCGGAGGCGACCAGATTGGCAGTCGACATCAAGTCGGGGATAGGGAGCGGTTGCTGTGGCGCAGCTGCTCTGCCGCAGGCGCGCCAGAAGGGTGTAAACACCTTAAATGGTGTGCCGGAACCGGTCGCAATATCCTCCGGTTCATGAAGTAGCGTGCCCGGATAGCGTTTTAGCTCGATACCGGTTGCGGCAAGCGTGTCATGAAGTTTGCGCTCAAGCTCTCCCGCCCAGGGCTGGTATTGTCGACTGCAGTAGACCCTTGTGGCGCCGGTTTCTTGGGCGACTTGGCTCAGGATAGTTTCAGTGTCACCGCTGCGCAGAATCAGCGGCATTGCCAGTGCCGCAAGGTCTTTTTGCAGTCGATCCAAGCTATGATGCAGCCACCATTGACTCGCGCTCCCCGGTTTCCAGTGCCCGCCGAGCTCGGCATCTCGAACATAGACTGGCAGCACCAATCCTCTCGATGCCGCGGCTGAGAGGGCGGGTAGATCAGAGAGACGGAGGTCGTCTCGAAACCAATAGAGTGAGATGTCAGGCATAGGTGGGCTCCACTGCGCTGTCCGCTAATTGAGTGGCACAGATCTCAAGTAGTGAGAAGGACTCACTTTCGTATTTCTGATCGCATAAGGCGTCTGCCCGGGTCGGTCCCTGATTGAGAATAATCACTCGTTTTTTATGCTGGGTGGCATAGCGACAAAAGCGGAGGCCCGAAAATACCGATAGCGAAGTGCCGATCACGATGAGCCCGCTAGTGGCGTCGATTAAATCGAAGCATGCCTGCGTCGTAACGCTTGGCACGCTGCCACCAAAAAACACGACCGTGGGCATCAATGTGCCTTTGCACGCAATGCAATCAGGAACGGCAAAGGATTCGATGTACGTAGCAGGGAGGTCGGCGTCGCCATCGGGTCTCACCACAACAGCATTAACATCGGGCAAGGGGTTGTTTTGTTCCAGCCAGTCCTGAATGTCTGAGCGCGCGAACAGCGTGTTGCATTCCAGGCAGCGCACTTGATCCAGCCGGCCGTGTAAGTCGATGACGTTATCGGTACCTGCGCGCTGGTGCAGCCGATCTACGTTCTGGGTGATCACGCCCGAGAGCAGGTCTGCTCGCTGCAATTGAGTGAGGGCATTGTGCGTCTTGTTAGGGGTCGCTAATGCCACTCTGGGCCATCCGAGTGCAGATCGCGCCCAGTAACGGCGGCGTTTTGCTTCGTCAGCGAGGAATTCCTGATGTTGAATGGGCTCGCTACCCAGCCATCGGCCGTCGTGATCCCGATAGGTTGGAATGCCGGACGCAGCACTGACGCCGGCGCCGGTTAGAGCGGTCCACGGCCGATGGGCCAGTAATTCCTGTGTCAGTGACTCAACCAAAGTATCCATGGTGCGTATACGTTAGCAACGGGAAGCGGATTCCCATGAAAGAAGAGTGGCATGCATATTCTGATTACTGGAGGTACGGGCCTTATTGGGAGCGCGCTGTGTGCGCAGTTGAGGGCGCAGGCCCATGCGGTCACCGTATGGAGCCGTCGCCCCAGAGCTTCCACAAATGGAGTGGTCTATGTCACGTCGCTGGAGGACTGCGAGCAACCCGTGGATATGGTGGTAAACCTCGCCGGGGCTAATCTCGCAGATCGTCGCTGGAGTAGCGCCTATAAAGCTGAAATACGTCGTAGCCGCATTGACTTGACCGAGCACCTGGTGGACTGGATGCGCGCTACCGATCCGCGGCCACGGCGACTGATCACGGCAAGTGCTATTGGTTATTACGGCGTGTCAGATCATGAGCGTTTTACAGAAGCTTCGCCCGCGGGCGGCGGTTTCGCTGCCTCGCTATGCAAGGACTGGGAGCAGGCCGCGGTGTCGGCAAGCAAAGACGATATTGAGGTGGTAATACTTCGGTTGGGGGTTGTGTTGGCAGGGCAAGGCAGTGCGCTCCAAAAAATGACGCAATCCTTTAAGTTTGGGATTGAGTCATGGCTCGGCTCCGGGGAGCAATGGCTGAGCTGGATCCACATCTCCGATGTGCTCCGTGTGATCGATTTCACCTTGACGAGTGAGTCACCTGCGCGGGTTTATAACACCGTAGCGCCAGAGCCGGCGCGACATCGAACATTTGCTCGACAAGTCGGTCAGCAGAAAGGCGCTTTGCTTCGTCTACCGGTGCCCGGATTTCTGGCGAGTGCACTCGCGGGCGAAATGGCAGAAGAGCTGTTACTCAACGGGCAGCACGTACTGCCCGCTAATCTTCTGCAGGAGCGTTTTGTGTTTCGCTACCCGGGCCTTGAGGAGGCGCTCAGCAGTCTGCAAAACTCAAATCTTGCCTAGAGCGAAGTGCCCACCGTTTGGTAATCCATAAATGCCTGCTGAATGCCGTCTTGTTTTTTCAGCTTCTTCAAAGCCGATCTCTCCAGCTGGCGCACCCATTCTCGACTGACTCCCAGGCGATCTGCTATTTCAGATCGCGACAATGGCGGTCCTTGGTGTAAACCCCAGCGAGCGACGACAACGGCTTGCTCGTTGGCTTCCAATTGCTCCACCGCTTCGCCCAAGAACCGATGCAACGAGTTCAGCTCGGCGTTGCTCGTCGTGTCGCCGAACTGGTCTGTGGTGAGCGTGTCGACCAGCGTACCGTCATCATCATCAAATCGTGGCGCGTCTAATGAGATGGCCAGGTTTCGTACCTCAAGTATTTCCTTGGTGCGCTGTTTATCCATTCCCAATTTCTTCGCCAACTGTCCTGCGTCGGGCTCAATTCCCGTTTTAGCCTGCTCGATGGCACGCTCGCGGTAAACCTTGTTCACTTGATCCTGTACGTGAGTGGGCAGTCTTATCAGGCTGCCGGTGTCGCCCACATATCGTCGAACCGCTTGCGTAATCCAGTTAAAGCAGTAAGTGCTGAAACGATATCCCTTCTCGAATTCGAACTTCTCTGCGGCTCGAATGAGCCCAAGTGTCCCCTCCTGTACGAGATCGAGATAGCCCACGCCACGCCCCTTATTGCGCCCGGCAATCGAGTGAACCAACCGCAGGTTGTGCATCACGAGGGCGTCACGAGCTTCGGTGTAGACTCGGAGGGCACTCCTTATCCCCGAGAGTGCCTCTCGTTCTAGCGCGAGCCCGGGTGCGGGACGCATCCAATGTCGAGACCAATGCCCGATGGCATCCGCTACTGCGTCGGGAAACTGACCTCCCGCCCGACGCAGCATGAAAACAGCGATGCCAACTGTAAGGCTCGCAGGAATGCTGAGGCTGCTTACCAGTTCCCTATAACGCTTTTTACTGCCCCGCTTTTTAAGAGCGGCCGCCGTTGTCCTTGCATTGTCTGCGAGGTTTCCGTCGGCAAAGTAGGGTGCTAGCTCCCGTCTAAGCGTGAAGTGCTGCTCCCGGCTCGGGAATCTTTTCACCTCCGGCGGGCAATCCAGCGCATTCAGCAGAAGCTCGGAGAGTGTGACGCGAAGGTCGGCACTGTCGGCAATGATTTCCGTGAGTTGATGCACCGCGCTCCATTTTCTTGCGTCGATTTCCTTTTCCTGCTCCGCAGTGAGAAGCGGGTATCGGCGAATCTCGGCAAACATCAGCTCAAGATCAGCCTCTTCGCTACTATCCATCGTTTGCATCTCGTCTCCCCCAAAAGACTTACCCATCGAATATACGGAGCGGTGCCCTTGTGAGGTTTGCATCGACCCGCATTTTGTTCAGGTTTGATCTGGACAAAACCTAGACAATTCTCGGCTGCTCTGAACCAAAGTCGGGTTAACGCCGTAAACCTAGACAAATAGTGAACAGGATGGCTCCAATGAATGCTCCCGCCACAAAAACCATGGTATTGGAACCTAGGCCCCTGTATGGCATTGGAACGGTGGCGCGCCTCACAGGCCTTAAATCCGACACCCTGCGTGTATGGGAGCGTCGTTACGGATTAGGTGCCAGCTACAAGTCTGTCACCGGCCGTCGGCAATATACGCAGTCGGACCTGGACCACTTGCAACTGGTGGCGGCGCTCGTGCAGGAAGGGGTCCGGATCGGTGAGATTGCATCGTCGGATCGAAAGACGCTGGAGGTGATGCTAGAGCGACAGGCTGAGCGTCATGGGGTTCGTGCGATACCTCCGAAAAAATCAAAAGTGGTGTTTGTAGGCCCCGAGTTGTGTGAATGGCTTGACGCTCACCAGGGCTGTATCTCGGGTGTATCGGCCCTACTGGCCAGAACACCGATAGACCTCGCTGTGAAAGATCTCGCGCCGGATGAAGGTGCAGATCTGTTAGTGGTGCATTGCGCCTCACTGACCCTGCAGCAGATTAGGGGTGTTGAGGTCCTGGTAGAGCGTTTGAATGCTAGCCGTGCCATTGTGCTTTACCAATTTGCGAACGAGCAGTGGTTGGCCGAGCTGGAACGCGCAGGGCATACAGCGTTGCCGTACCCGGTGGAGCCCTCTCGGTTGGCCTTTGAAATTGGAAGGACACAAATAGAGCGGGAAACGGCCGAAGGTATCGCGAATCTGTCGGAGCTCATTCCAGCCAAGCCCAGAATTTTTTCTGACGAGGCATTGCGAGTGGCGGCTCAGGAAAAAATCGTCATCGACTGCGAATGTCCGAGACATCTCTCTGATCTGATTCGCTCATTGAATGAATTTGAGCGGTATTCCAGTGCCTGTTCAGTCGATAACTGGAAAGACGCTGCAATTCACGCCAGTATCTACGCGTATACCTGTCAGGCGCGTCATTTAATGGAGAAGGCGCTGCAGTCCGCCCTCGAAGGGAAGACCGTTCACATGGGTGCTATGCCCGAGAGGATGCAGACGCGCGGTTGATATCGTCGGCCAATTGCTCCCAAAGCGGAGACCCTCGGAGTTGCCAGAACCAGAGAAACACGGGGGCCAAAGTCGGCATCAGTAGTACATTAAACTGATAGATCAGGGCGATGACATCAGCAGGCGGTACGAGGGGGGCATTCAGGAATAGAGGCCCCGCGAGCATCAGCAGGTCTTTTCCCGCTATGGAGGCGAGCCCGGTAGCCATAATGAGCCACAGCCAAAAGAGCCCGATAGAAAACTTGTAGACGCTATCCCTCAGGTTCGATGCCATCAGCAGCGCACCGTAGAAGGCAATCGAATAGGAAACCAACCGAGTATTAACTTCCAGCGCAATCTGATTCCCCGCTTCTTGGGCCATCTGTAGCGCTCCGCCCGATTGCCCAAACTGTGTTACCAGTTGCAACTCGGCGCCTTGCAGCCGAGCACTATCGATGATGCTTGGATAGAGGGACCCGAGGGCAAAGTCGCACAGCCAGACGGCTGGCGCGGCAAAGAGGGGGCCAGCGGCGTACCAAATCCCGAAAGTTATTGGCATCAGGGCAAGCGTGAGCACGATTTGCCGTCGCATTAACATTAAATAGCCTCGGCGGGAGTGGCGCTTTTACCGAGCCAATGCAGGTAAATGGCGAAGACCACCAGCACATCCAGCATGATGAGCACGGGCCAGAGATAGAGGTGAAACCATTCAAATACCGTGTAATTCCACTGACCCAAGTAAAAGAGAGAGATGATGCGCACAACATTCAGGACTTGAACGAACAAAAAGCCTGCAAGAATAGCCACGCATTTTTGCTTTAGTGTTGCGGGGAAGGCTCCTATGCCTGCCACCAAGACAATCGCCGCCTCAACGCCATTACAGCCGGATTCAATAGACACCGCAAAACCGGTGGCGGCGTCTCGCAGAATGCGACCCTGAGCGATAACGCCGTCGTCGAAGGGCAAAATAATTGCCGTACTCAGCGAGGCGAGCATGCCAGTGAAGGGCTGTATCACGGCTTGTTGAACCGGATTCAGCATTTCTATTGAGAATAGCGCCAGCAGTATGCCAATAAAAAGAATCAAGAACCGAAGCATTGAGGTTCAGAGTACCGATTGCGTGAGAATGACACCGATGATAACGGGGCACAGCCACTTTACATAGAGCGGCCATACCCGCCAGAAGAGTCGATGCTCTGCCGCGGTATCGGTTTTTTTGAGCTCGGCCAGCACGGCATCTCGTTGCCAGAGCCAGCCTGCGAAGATGCAAATGAGAAGGCCCAGTAAGGGCTGACTGTATCTCGTGGACACTGTGATGACCGCCCCGAAAAGCGCACCAAAGTTGAGCACAATGACAGTGCTAAAGACGGCGATGGCGCTGCCTGCGAGCAGGGTAGCGGCGTTGCGGGTCAGGCTGTGGCGCTCAATAAGATAGGCCACAGGCACCTCTAGCATCGAAATGGAGGACGTG
>JAYNNB010000073.1:0-8849 GCA_038112515.1 Luminiphilus sp. | reverse complement strand
TCTTGCATGCTCATTCAATCGTTCTCCGTTACCAGCTGGACTTAACCAGGCCCGGCACATCGCCTCGCATCGCTGCTTCTCGCAGCTTGTTGCGACATAAGCCAAATTTTCTGTAGACGCCGTGAGGCCGCCCGGTGAGCTGACAACGGCGCTGCTGGCGCACGGGGCTCGCATTACGGGGCAGTTTTTGCAGCGCTATTTGCGCTTCCCAGCGCTCATCGTCTGACGCATTGACGTTCGCAATCAGTTCCTTGAGCTGCGCGCGCTTGGTAGCAAACTTCGCTACGGTTTTGGCACGCTTTACCTCACGGGCAATCATGGATTTCTTGGCCATACCTTTACTGCCTCAGCTTCTGAATGGGAAATTAAACGCCGACAACAGCGCACGCCCCTGGGCATCGTTCGCAGCCGTGGTGGATATGGTGATATCCATGCCGCGCAGCTTGTCGATCTGGTCGTAATCAATTTCCGGAAAAATAATTTGCTCCGTGACGCCCATCGCGAAGTTTCCACGACCGTCAAACTGTTTTGGACTGATGCCACGAAAATCACGGATACGAGGGATGGCGATATTAATCAGCCGATCCAAAAACTCATACATCCGCTCGTCGCGAAGCGTGACCTTGCAACCAATAGGCCAGCCATCGCGGATCTTGAAGCCCGCAATGGATTTCCGCGACTTGGTGACCACTGCCTTTTGACCAGCGATTTTTTCCATATCGCTGACGGCATGCTCCAGAACCTTTTTATCTCCTACCGCTTCACCCACACCCATGTTCAGAGTGATCTTAGTGATGCGTGGCACCGCCATAACGTTATCCAGTCCGAGCTCTTCTTTAAGCTTGGGAACGATTTCGTTGCGATACTTCTCTTTAAGCGCTGTCATCTCTCAACTGCCTCTATTCACCAACCGAAATCAGGCGTCAACCAGATCGCCGGATGGCCTAAAAATGCGAACTTTCTTGCCGTCTTCCACGCGGTAACCGACGCGCTCGCCCTTACCTGATTTACTGTTGAACAGGGCCAGATTCGAAGCTTGAATCGGCGCTTCCTGCTCAACGATGCCACCAGCGACACCCGCCTGAGGATTAGGCTTGGTGTGCTTTTTGACCATATTCACGCCACTGACTACGACCCGATCGCTGTCGATAACGCGTCGCACGGTGCCACGCTTACCTTTGTCTTTTCCCGCGATAACGATGACTTCGTCATCACTCTTGAGCTTCGCCATTACCTGACCCTCTCCTTCCCCGCCTAGATCACTTCCGGTGCGAGGGAAATGATTTTCATAAACTTCTCGCCGCGGAGCTCGCGCGTGACCGGCCCAAAAATCCGCGTTCCAATTGGCGCATCCTGATTGTTCAGAAGCACTGCAGCGTTCTCATCAAACTTGACCAAAGACCCATCAGGACGACGCACACCCTTTTTAGTGCGCACCACAACTGCGGTGATCACCTGGCCCTTTTTGACCTTGCCCCGCGGAATCGCTTCCTTGACCGTGACTTTGATGAGATCACCCACGCGCGCGTATCGGCGCTTGGAACCGCCCAATACCTTGATGCACATCACGCGACGAGCACCACTGTTGTCAGCCACCTCGAGGTACGACTGCGTCTGAATCATTTTTCTCTACTCCACTAGTGGCTCAGCACCACTCGCTCTCGTCAACCACGCCTCAGATTTGAGTCGCGGTCTCCACAATCTCTACCAGTTTCCAACTTTTACTCTTGGAAAACGGCCGCGACTCGGCCACCAGAACCGTGTCACCCAAACCCGCTTTATTCTCTTCATCGTGCGCGTGCACTTTTGACGAGCGCGTAATGTACTTGCCATAAACCGGGTGCTTTACTCGACGCTCAATCTTTACCGTGATCGTCTTGTCCATCTTGTCGCTGACCACGCGGCCCTGCAGGGTCCTCGTGCGGGTTTCTGTTGTCGCCATTACTGTTCCGCCTTCTGTTGCAACACGGTCTTCACTCGCGCGATATCCCGCTTTGTCTGCTTGAGCAAATGACTCTGCCCCAACTGGCCTGTCGCCTTGGCCATGCGCAGCTTGAACTGCTCCTCTCGCAAGGTGAGCAACTGCTTGTTCAGGTCATCGACCGATTTTTCTCGCAAATCACTGGCTTTCATCACATCACCGATCGCTTAACAAATGTGGTTTGAACAGGCAATTTGGCCGCGGCGAGTTCAAAAGCTTCTCGCGCCAGTTGCTCTGAGACACCCTCCACCTCGTAGAGGACACGACCCGGCTGAATCTGCGCCACCCAATACTCGACGTTGCCCTTGCCTTTGCCCTGACGCACTTCAAGCGGCTTTCCCGTAATAGGCTTGTCAGGAAAAATACGAATCCAAATTTTCCCGCCACGCTTGATGTGACGAGTCATCGCACGACGAGCGGCTTCGATCTGACGAGCGGTGATACGGCCACGGCCCGTCGACTTCAGCGCGTATTCGCCAAAACTCACCTTGCTTCCACGCTCAGCGAGGCCGCGATTTCGGCCCTTCTGCGTCTTGCGGAACTTGGTCCGTTTCGGTTGCAGCATGTTCTATTTCCTTATCAGATAACTGGTAACTGGCTCAGGGGCACTTAGGCCTCTTCACCCTCACCAATGACCTCACCCTTAAAAATCCAGACTTTCACACCGATCACACCGTAGGTGGTGTGTGCTTCGTAGGTGGCATAGTCGATATCTGCGCGCAGGGTATGAAGCGGCACTCGGCCCTCCCGATACCACTCGGTGCGCGCAATCTCTGCACCGCCCAAACGACCGCTAACTTGTACTTTTATGCCTTCAGCGCCCTGGCGCATCGCATTCTGCACAACCCGCTTCATCGCCCGACGAAACATAACCCGACGCTCCAGCTGCTGAGCTACGTTCTGCGCTACCAATCGCGCATCGACGTCGGGCTTGCGAATTTCTTCGATGTTGATGTGCACGGGCACACCCATTTTTTCAGACAGCTCTTTGCGAAGCCCATCGACATCCTCGCCCTTCTTACCAATCACAATGCCGGGCCGCGCAGTGAAGATCGTGATGCGGGCGGTCTGTGCCGGGCGCTCGATCTTGACTCGACTGACAGAGGCCGCATCCAGTTTCTTCAGGATGTACTCGCGCACCTCGATGTCGTTGATCAGGTTTTGCGCGTAGTTCTTGCTATCCGCGTACCACACAGAGTTGTGGTCCTTGACCACGCCCAGGCGGATACCCGTTGGATGTACCTTCTGACCCATGCGGTCGTCTCCTCAGCTCTCGCTATCCGCAACCTTGACCGTGATATGGCAGGTGCGCTTGAAAATTCTGTCACCGCGACCTTTGGCTCTGGCCTTGAGGCGCTTCATGGTGAATCCTTCGTCGACGAATATTGTCGATACTCGCAACTCATCGACGTCCGCGCCTTCATTGTTCTCAGCATTCGCTATCGCGGAATTCAGTACCTTACGAACAATGGCGGCGGCTTTCTTATTGCTGAACTCCAGCACATTCAGGGCCTCTCCAACGGGCTTGCCGCGCACCTGATCGGCGACCAGGCGAGCCTTTTGCGCCGAAATTCGGGCCGCTCTCAATTTGGCTGCTACTTCCATCTCTCTCTCCACCCGGCCCTAGCGCTTGGCCTTCTTGTCCACAATGTGGCCCTTGAAGGTTCGGGTTACGGCAAACTCACCTAGCTTGTGACCGACCATGTCCTCGTTGATCAAAACGGGAACATGCTGGCGGCCGTTGTGTACGGCAATGGTCAGTCCGACCATATTCGGAGCGATCATCGAGCGTCGCGACCAGGTCTTGATCGGACGACGATCGTTGGCTTCGACCGCAGCCTCTACCTTTTTCATCAGGTGGAGGTCGATAAAGGGGCCTTTCTTCAATGAACGGGGCACTGTATTGAGTCTCCTAACTGATTACTTCTTGCCACGACGGCGAACAATCATGCCGTCGGTGCGCTTGTTCTTGCGGGTCTTGTAGCCCTTGGTAGGCACGCCCCAGGGTGTTACTGGATGCCGTCCGCCCGAGGTCTTGCCTTCACCACCACCGTGGGGGTGATCTACCGGGTTCATCGCCACACCACGCACGGTGGGTCTGACGCCCCGCCAACGCGCGGCACCCGCTTTACCGAGCTTGCGCAGGCTGTGTTCGGAATTGGACACCTCGCCCAAGGTAGCGCGGCAATCGATCGGCACCTTGCGCATCTCACCCGAACGAAGCCGGATGGTGGCGTACTGGCCCTCACGCGCTACCAGCTGGACCGACGCGCCTGCCGAACGCGCTAATTGCGCGCCTTTACCCGGCTTGAGCTCAATCGCATGGATGACTGAACCCACAGGGATATTGCGTACCGGGAGACAATTACCGGCTTTGATGGGTGCCGCTGATCCCGAGTGCAGCACGTCGCCCGCTTGCACACCCTTGGGCGCAACGATGTAGCGGCGCTCACCGTCTGCATATAACAGTAGGGCGATATGTGCCGTGCGGTTGGGATCGTACTCGATGCGCTCCACTTTGGCGGCGATGCCGTCCTTGGTGCGTTTAAAGTCAATCTTTCGGTAGTGCTGCTTGTGACCGCCACCAATATGGCGGGTAGTGATACGGCCTAAATTATTGCGGCCACCCGTCTTGGACTTCTTCTCCAGAAGCGGCGCATAGGGACGGCCCTTGTGCAGGCCCTCGGTGACCACCTTGACATGGTGACGGCGACCTGCCGAAGTGGGTTTACTTTTTACGACTGCCATAACTCACCACCTCAGCTTATCGACGCAAAGTCAATTTCCTGACCTTGCTCTACCCGCACGTAGGCTTTCTTCCACGAGGGGCGCTTGCTCAAACCGTAACGATTGCGCTTGGTCTTGCCTTTCACGCGCAACGTTTGAACATCACTGACCGTCACCTTGAACAGCTGCTCGACGGACTGACGGATCTCATCTTTGGTTGCGTCGAGGCAGACGCGAAAGACGTACTGATTCGCCTGTTCTGCCACGATCGCCGACTTCTCAGAGACATGAGGGCCTAACAAGATCTGGAATACACGCTCCTGATTCATGCCAACGTCTCCTCAAACTTCTTGATCGCATCAACCGTGATCATCACCTTGTCGAATGCAATCAGGCTCACCGGGTCAACACCTTCGACATCACGTACATCCACCTTGTGCAGGTTGCGAGAGGCCAAATAAAGGTTCTTGTCGACGCTATCTGCCACAATCAGCACGTTGTCCACGCCGTAACCCTTGAGGGTCTCAACCAGCAGCTTGGTCTTGGGCTGCTCGACATCCAGCGCCTCTACAATCACCAGCCGCTCAGAGCGCGCCAGCTCAGACAAGATCGAACGCATCGCCGCTCGATACATCTTGCGGTTGACCTTCTGCGAGTGATCCTGAGGCTTCGCTGCGAAGGTGACACCACCCGAACGCCAAATTGGGGAGCGAATGGTGCCCGCACGTGCGCGACCCGTGCCTTTTTGCCGCCATGGCTTCTTACCGCCACCGGCCACTTCTGAACGCGTTTTTTGCGCCCGGGTTCCCTGTCGGGCTCCGGACAAATACGCCGTCACCACCTGATGCACCAGCGCTTCGTTGTATTCGCGGGCGAAGTTGGCTTCGGATACCGCTACAGTACCTGCTGCCTTATTACCCGGCTTGACTACACTTAGTTCCACGTCTCGCCCCCGCTACTCACGACTCGGACGGGCTTACACCCGCCGCTTTGACTGTCGGACGAATGATCACCTCGCCACCTGGCGCCCCGGGTACCGCACCCTTGATCAACAAGAGGTTGCGAGCCGCATCAACACGAATCACTTCCAGGCCTTGGGTCGTGACGCGCTCGTCACCCATGTGCCCAGACATCTTCTTGCCCTTGAAAACGCGGCCTGGCGTCTGACACTGCCCAATGGAACCCGGCGCACGGTGCGACAAGGAGTTGCCATGGGTCGCGTCCTGGGTGCGGAAGTTCCAGCGCTTAACCACGCCCTGGAAACCCTTGCCCTTGGACCGACCGGCTACATCGACCTTCTGACCCTGCTCAAACCGCTCAACGGTCAACTCAGCACCGACCTCAAACACTTCGTCGGAGCCGTCCAAACGGAATTCCCACAGACCCTCGCCCGCAGCAACGCCTGCCTTGGCAAAATGCCCAGCCTCTGCTTTGCTGACTTTCGAGGCCTTGCGGCTTCCCGCGGTGACCTGAATAGCCCGATACCCATCGGTCTCGAGCTCTTTGATTTGAGTGACGCGGTTTGGAGCAATTTCCACTACGGTCACTGGTACTGATGCGCCGTCCTCGGTGAAGACTCTCGTCATTCCCGATTTTCGGCCGACTAAACCAATAGTCATGGCTTAAACCTCACAGTGTACGGGGCTCAACCCTCTATGGCCGCCCGGTTTAGCTGTTACCAGCCTTCCCGAACGTTACACACCCGGCGCTAACCGGGCAGGCTACTACTTACAAATTGTGCTCAACCGAGGCTGATCTGGACTTCTACGCCCGCGGCCAGGTCGAGTTTCATCAATGCGTCGACAGTCTTTTCCGTCGGCTCAACGATATCGAGGAGACGTTTGTGTGTGCGAATCTCATATTGATCGCGCGCGTCCTTGTTCACGTGAGGAGAAATCAGAATCGTGAATTTCTCTTTCTTGGTAGGCAGGGGAATCGGTCCACGAACCTGAGCGCCGGTGCGTCGGGCCGTTTCAACGATCTCCTGCGTTGATGCGTCGATCAGCCGATGATCAAAGGCTTTGAGACGAATCCGGATACGCTGATTTTGCACGATACATCTCCTAAAAACAGCCGGTGTCCGCGGGGGACCCCGAAAAAAGAGAGCGAAGTCTACGGATGGCGTATGGGGGTGTCAACAAAAAAACGTGCGCTTTGGGCAGGTATCAGGGGATTGCGACTTTTCTCACAAACCCCCGGCCTGCCAGCGCTCGGGTGATGCGATTAAGCGCCCCAAGGGAATTAGTTGACTTATCAACGTTGTGATGTCAATTAAATGGGCCTAGGATACGCCTCCGCTCTCTTGACCCTCAAAATCATGACCGCTGACTCCCCCGAACCTAGAAAACGCCGCAAAAATCTGATCTGGGCTGCTCTGGCACTCGCGACCCTCGCCGCCAGCGTGATGACTTGGTTTCTCTTGTTCGCGCAGTGGCGAGAACGCACGGATAATGCCTACGTTCAGGGCAACCTCATTCAGATTGCAGCGAAAGTCGCGGGTCAGGTTGTGCAGATCACCCACGAAGAGGGTGACACCGTGACGGCGGGAGAGACCGTTGCGGTGCTGGCCTCGGGGGACGCCGATCGAACGCTAGAGGAAGCCAAATACATGCTGGCCCTCGCCGCCAGCGAGATTCTGTCCCGCAGAGCCGCTGTCGACACGGCACGCGCAGAGCTTGAACTGCGCCAGAGCAGCTATCAACTGGCCTCACAAGAGTACGACCGCCGGAGCGCATTATTGGGGACAAAAGCAATCTCTCAGGAGGAGGTTGATGCAGCTCGGACCCGAGTAGAAGAGGCGTCGGCAGAACTGAGCAAGGCCGAGCGTGAGCTCACCACCCGGCAGGTGGGCGCCGGCACAGGACCCATCGATACACATCCCTTGATCAGCACCGCATCTGAGCGAGTCCGGGAAGCAGTGAGAACCGTCAACAAACATCGAATTATCACGCCCGTCTCCGGCACAATCGCAAAGCGTTCTGTCAGTATCGGAGAAGTCATCTCCGCCGGTATGCCAATCGTCGCGGTTCTCGAAACCGGCCAGCGCTGGGTAGAGGCCAACTTCAAGGAGAACCAGCTGCGCCATCTTCGGCCCGGGCAACCCGTGAGCGCTATCGCTGATATGCACGGTAGCGAAGTGCCCTTGCGGGGATACGTCACCCACATTGGTGCAGGGACGGGCGCTACGTTTGCGGTATTACCACCGCAAAACGCGACAGGAAACTGGATAAAAATTGTGCAGCGGGTGCCAGTGCGCATTGACTTCGAGCCGGGGCAAGCGATGGCAGAGCGGCTGCCGATGGGCGCCTCAATGACGGTCACGGTGGACACCCACAACCGGCTCACGCCCGCAGACAGTCCTGTCGCCAACCTCGGTCCTGTGTCGAGGCATGCCGTTTTCGAAGACCTGAATACCGGCGCAGACGCCATCATCGCTGAGGTGTTGGCGCCCTTTAGAGCAAGCCGCTGGAACTAATGTCAGAGGCGACCGCAACAACCGAGACGCCGTTTACGGGTCTCTCTCTCGCACTCGTTACCGTCGGCGTATCGCTTGCGGCCTTTATGAACACGCTGGACAGCACCATTGCAGTGGTGGCGCTTCCTGCAATCTCAGGATCTCTCTCAGCCACGCCTTCGCAGGGCAGTTGGGTACTCACCATTTACAGCGTATGCCTTGCGGTATCACTGCCATTGTCGGGATGGCTTGCACAGCGATTCGGTCAGGTGCGTTCATTTATCTGGGCGGTAGCGCTATTTACGCTCTGCTCCTGGCTCTGTGCATCGGCCTCTGGTTTTAATGAGATGTTGCTCTACCGGGCACTACAAGGATTATCGGGCGGCGTCCTGCTTCCCTTCTCGCAATCACTGCTGCTGCGCATTTACCCACCAGAAAAACAAGGTATGGCCCTTGGACTCTGGGGACTCTCGGCCGCGGTAGCGCCGGTGATGGGGCCGGTGTTAGGGGGATTTATTACGGACACCCTTGGTTGGCCATGGATCTTTTATATCAATGTTCCGGTGGGTGCTATCTGCATCGGCGTAACCTACAGTTTTCTCAAGGACCGGGAGAGCCCTATCGTCAAAAGACCTGTTGATGGGGTTGGCCTGATCACCCTCGTGCTAGGGGTTATCTGTATTCAGC
>JAYNNB010000072.1:0-8915 GCA_038112515.1 Luminiphilus sp. | reverse complement strand
AATGTCTGGACAAATAAAGTCTGGGGGGTTGAGAGCGCTGATGCAAGCCGAACCGCGAAAAATCCGGGGTGCGAAGGGCTCGCCAAAGCACGGTAATGGAACCGCCAATGGTGCGTCCAACGGCTCCCACGGTGCCACCCGAACACCCCTTTATCGCCAAATTTCCGAGACGTTGCTCGAGGGTATCCGCGGCGGCAAGTTCCCCGTGGGGAGTTTTCTGCCGGGCGAACTGGAGTTGATTAATCGTTATGCCGCGAGCCGCCACACGATCCGTGAGGCGCTCAGAGTGCTCGAGGATATGGGCTTGGTAAAGCGGCAGCGGGGTCGAGGCACCTTGGTTATCTCTACCGATGCCAGTCCCGCTTTTGTGCAAACGGTGAGGTCCCCCTCAGAGCTTTTCAGCTACCCTGATAGCAGTCAGTTCAGGCTTTTATCTGATCAACGCATCCTCGCCGACAAAACGCTGGCGCGTGATCTCAACTGTGACGTCGGACAAGAGTGGGTGCAGATATCGGGCTTGCGCACACTCGGTGGCGACGGCCTGCCCATTTGCTGGGCAGATGTTTATGTGATTCCCGAGTATGGATCGATCGCCAAGCGGCTGGGCGGTAGCTCTAGGCCCGTTTATGAAATGATTGCCGAGGCATTCAAGGAGTCGATCGAAAAGATTACCGTGAGAGTGACTGCCGGGTTAGTCAGCGAACAGAAAGCCCGAGTGCTGGGCGTTGAGACGGGTTCGCCCTCGTTGAGCGTTTGGCGCTTTTATCAGGGCGCGGGAGGGCGCGTGTTCGAGGTATCCATTTCCGAGCATCCTGCCAGCAATTTCAGTTATACCTTCGAATTCACTCGTGGCTGGCAGACTGCCGATCACTGGTCCTGGAGCGATTAAATTGACGGGAGCCAAGACAACGCCGCTGCGCAGTTTTTTATTCACGCCAGCGAACCACCCGCGGCGAGTAGAAAAGGTCTTCGAGATTGGTGCAGACGCTGTCATTCTCGACCTCGAGGATGCCGTTGCGATCAGCGAGAAGCCTGCTGCGCGTCAGTGTGTTGTCGATGCTTTCACTGCGCGCCCCGATAGTGGGGCGAAACATTATGTGCGAGTAAATAGTGTCGATACGCCTTATTGTGAGGGTGATCTCAAGGCGACCGTGGGCCCTTGGCTCGACGGCGTCGTGTTGCCCAAGGTGGAATCCCGGCGCTGTCTCGATCGGCTCGAGCATTGGCTTGCGGCGGCAGAGGCGGCGCGGGGAATGCCCGTTGGCCAGCTCGACCTGATGCCGATTATCGAGACGGCGGCGGGCGTCGAGTCGGCTAAAGAGATTGCAACGGCAGATAGTCGGATTCGCCGATTAGCTTTCGGTGGAGGAGATTACACCCTCGATTTAAATTACGAGTGGCACGCGGATGAGTCCGTGTTGGCGTATGCGCGCGCGCGGCTTTCGCACGCGTCGCGCTTGGGAGATCTTGAGCCGCCAATCGATACAGTGGTGCTACAAATCCGCGATGACGCGCGGTTTCTGCAGTCGGCGGGCCATGGCAAGCAGTTCGGGTTTGGTGGAAAGTTGTGCATTCATCCCAGCCAAGTCCCACTTACGCATCAGGTCTTTTCGCCCTCGGAAGCTGAAATCGCTCACGCGCGCGCGGTGGTGGCGGCATTTGAGGAGGCCGAAGCGGCTGGGTCTGCCTCTATCCAGCTAGATGGCTACTTCATCGATTACCCCATCGTTTACAAGAGCCAACGGATACTCGCCTTAGCCGATAAGCTGCAGAGCAGCTGATATCCTCCGAGACTGAGGCGGGCGCCCGAGCCCAAGCTCACCGTCTGTGGCACTCAGGGTCGGCAATGGGCTGCCCTTTGTGTATCATGTCCGGACATTTCCGGAGTACCCCATGCAACCTTCCCAGGTGAAACACCAGACGGCGCCCTTGAGTCGTGCAATCGCAGCGCGTGCCCTCGCGCTTAGCGTTGACGAGGTGCCGCAGGAGATCTGGCGTTACTTAAAACTGTGTCTCGCAGACGCGGTTGGAATTGCATTCGCCTCCCGGCACTACGACTTCGCGACCAAGTCTTTGCGGTCACTCGATGTGCTGGGTAGCGAGGGGAATGCGAGCATTATTGGGCAGACGCGCACAGTGGCTCTGCGTGATGCCGCTTTGATGAATGGTTTGCTGATTCACGGTCTTGACTATGACGATACCCATCTCGCCTCGGTGGTGCACTGTTCCGCCAGCGCTTTCCCGGCTGCACTGGCGATGGCCGAACACCAGCAGCTAGACGGTCAAACCCTTTTGTTGGCGACGCTGATTGCGATTGAGATCGACGCCCTCTTGGGCACGCAGGCAGGTGGGGTGTTTCAGCAGGTGGGTTTTCACCCGACCGGGGTGGTGGGTATTTTTGGGGCGACCGTAGCAGCGGCGCGATTGCTCGGCGGTGACGAGGCTGCCCTGGTGCGAAGCCAGGGCGTTGCGCTCAGCTTGAGTAGCGGCAGCATGGCGTTTCTGGATGATGGCAGTTGGACTAAGAGGCTCCATCCCGGTTGGGCCGCTTCCGCCGCTCTGCAGGCGGCTTCTCTGGGCGTCAGCGGCTTTGAGGGCCCGCGCGAGGCCTATGGCGGGCGTTATGGCTTTTATTCTCTCTATGCGCCGGGCACCGCCGTCGAGACAGAAACGATTTCGGCGCAGCTTTTTCGGGACTGGGCGTTAACAACGGTGGCGATCAAGCCCTATCCGATCTGTCACTTTAATCATGCGCCGGTAGACGCTGCCTTGCTGCTGCGCAGGCAACACGCGCTTTCGCTCGATAGCATCGAATCCGTTACGGTACTGCTTGATGAGCGGCAGTTTGGCGTGGTGGTTGACCCCATCGAAAGTAAGCGGGCGCCACAGAGTGAGTACGATGCCAAGTTCAGTGTGCCCTATGCGGTTGCGACAGCACTGGTGAGGGGGTGCTTTGGTTTGGCAGAGCTGGAGGATGCCGCTCGACTCGATAGTGACGTACTTGCGCTTGCCCAGCGTATTGACTGTGAACACGACCCACGCTCGCATTATCCTGATGCGTTTTCAGGCGGTGTTCGTATTAGGACTCACGATGGCCGCGTCTTCGAATGTTTCGAGGAAATCAACCGCGGCGCGGCGGGTCAATTGCTGAGCGCTGAGCAGGTGTACGAGAAATTTATGGCGAATTGCGCATTAAGCATCAGCGGCGAGCGAGCGGAGGCGCTGTGGGCGTGTCTGCAGAGAATGGATGAGCTTGAGGATGTGAAGGCGTTGACGACGTTGTTACGCATCGATACAGACAAGGGCAACTGAGCCCGAGGGAGTATCCCATGTTAATGAAAGCCGGCGGTCGCATCATGAGTGCAGCCGAGTACACAGAGAGCCTGCGTGGCTATAGTCCTACAGTCTACGTAGATGGTGATCGGATTGAGTCCGTGGCCGATGAGCCCCGCCTTCAGCCGGGTATTCGCGCAGTGGGAGTGACTTACGATTTTGCCCAAAAGCCCGAATACGGCGGTTTGATGCTGGCCGAGCAAAGCACTTCTGGCAAAACCGTCAATCGGATGTTGCACATCAACCGCCACTCCGAGGATCTGCTCTCCAAGCTGGAGGCGGTCCGGCTCCTTTGTCGTGAGAGCGGCTGCGCGCAGCGCTACCTCACCCACGATGCCTTGAATGCCATTTATCAGGCGACCTGGCAGATGTCGGAGGAGACCGGTGGCGAGCAACATGAGCGTTTTGTTGCTTATCTGCATCGGATTCAGGATGAAGATCTGACCCTTGGGGTCGCCATGACTGATGGCAAAGGGGATCGTAGCAAGCGCCCCGGCGACCAAGCGATGACCGACGCTTACGTGCACATCACCGCGCGCAACGCTGACGGCATTGTGATCTCCGGCGTGAAGGCAATCGTTACCGGCGGCCCTTATATGCACGAGTTGCTTGTCATGCCTTGCCGCACCATGCGCAAGGCCGACGCGGATTTTGCCGTGTGTTGCGCTGTCCCGATCGATGCCAAGGGACTCACGCTCATCTCGAGACCGGCGGGCCGTCCGGGTGACGCCGAGGCCGCGTTCAGCGCCAAGTACGGTCAGAGCGTGGCGGTGTGTCATTTTGATCAGGTTTTCGTGCCTTGGGATCAGGTCTTTTTTGCCGGCGAGAGCGAATACACCGAGCACTTGGTGACCTCTTACGCCAACCATCATCGCCACAGTTGTATTGGCGCGCGAGCGGGTTTTGGCGACCTGTTGATCGGTGCCGGCGCGCTGATGACTGAAGCCAATGGACTCGAGATGGAGAGCGTGCCGCACTTGCGCGATAGCATGGCGGAGCTGATTAAGCTCGTGGAGGGTTTCTTCGCCTGTGGGGTTGCGGCGTCGGTGTACGGGGTTGAAGACCCTTGCGGCTCCTGGATGCCCGAGCCCGTCTTCTCGAACGTGGGTAAGTTATTACTGGCCACACAGATCTACGATATGCATCGCATCGCGCATGAGGTATCGGGGGGGTTGATTGTGGCATTGCCGGGGCCTGACGAAGACCACAACCCTGCAACATCGGGTGATTTGGCGACACTGCTTGCAGGCCGGCCCGACATCCCTTACGACCAGCGTGCGCAGGTGGCCCGATTCTTGGGTGATATATCCGCGTCCTCAACCGGGGGTTGGTATTCGGTGATCAGTTTGCACGGGGGCGGTTCGCCTCAGGCGATGAAGCGGGAGATCTTCCGCCGCTATCCGATTGAGGAGAGACGTGCCTTGGTAGAGCGACTGCTGGATCGCGGTGTTGCAGAGACGGGATCATCAGGGGCGCCCAACAGGCAAAAACAACCCGGCCAGTGCTGTGCCACCGGCTGTCAGCCCCCGGCTCCGGCTGCGGATTCGTAATAGGGCTTGCAGACCAAGCGCGTTATCGACCGCAAGTCTCTTTAATTGAACCGGACTCGATTGTTGCTGCCCGGCAAGGCTTTTCAGAAGGGCACAGCGAGTTCAGCAGGCGGCAAGATCGTGGTGCGTTTCATCAGTCGCTGGTGTTGCGGATCGAAAGGGTCGCGCCGATGCATGGTGCAGGCGTTATCCCACATTAAAGCGTCTCCCGGCTGCCATTGGTGGGAGTAGACAAACTCCGGTCGCGTCGTCCAGTCGAACAGGAATTCCAACATCTCGGCACTGTCGTTTGCCTTCCAGCCGACAATTTCCGTCGTCATGCCAGGGCAGAGGTACAGGGCTTTGCGTCCGGTGACCGGATGCGTCCGCACAATCGGGTGATGGATATCGGGTGAGCGGGCCTTCTGCTTGTTGTTAGTGGGAACACTGTAGGCTTGATTAAAGGCCTCATAAGACTGGTTTGCCAGGCATCCTTCAAGTTTTTGCTTCGTTGCTTCAGGCAGGGCATCCCAGGCTGCACACATGTCGGCAAATTCGGTATTGCCGCCCTCGGGCGGCAGGGTATCTGCCATCAGTAAGGAGCCTACGGCAGGTTGGGGCAGATAGATCTGATCGTAATGCCAACCGACTTCATTGTCAGACAGGATGCCAATACGCCGCCCGTCGCGCTCAATGTTGGACACGTAGAGAATCTCGGGATGATCAGGGGAGAGGTATTCCTCTCTCACGTGAATTTCCAGTGACCCAAATGCTTTACTGAAGCCTACCAGTGCGGCCTCATCAAACGACTGGTTTCTGAACAGCAGTAGTTTATGTTGCGCCCAAAGGTCACGAATCATGGCAACCGCTTCAGCCGTTGGCGTGCTGGACAGCTGGAAATCCGGTACTTCAGCGCCAAAGGAGGGGCTCAGGGGGCGAATAGCGGTCACGCGTTAGCTCCGAAACTGGTGAAACCTAATTGTACGGACATTTGCGCTTAATACCAACTTGGCGGATGCGGCTCTGCCTCAGGCGGCGCGAGCGCGTCCGAGCTCGAGGGCAAGCACGCCCACCAGTACCAACCCGATACCCAGAAGCTGCCCCGCAGAGAGGACCTCGCCCGTGAGTTCATAAGCCATAATTGCCGTGGCGGGTGGTCCCAGTGTGCTGATCACCGACGCCCGAGAGGCACCCACGCGGCGAACGCCTTCAGCCATCAAAAACAAGGGTAAGACGGTGGAGAACACCACGAGGCCGCCCAATGTCACCCAGGCTTCGGCGCTCATTGCAATATTTTGCCAGCCCTGAACCACCTGATAATGCCCCGCAAAACCGATGGCGGCGGCGGTCATCGCAATCAGGGTAAACAATCCGCTGCCCAAACGCTGAGTCAGCTCCCCGCTGATCAAAAAATAGATAGCAATGCTAATGGAGCAGAAGCCGATCCAGCCCATGCCTGACCACTGAGCATCGGTGAGCGTGGTACTAAGCGCATCGGTCACCAAAACCACGCCCAGAGAAGTCAGTAGCAGGGCCAAGACGACCCGCGGCGATGGCGGCTTGCGGTCGATCGCGGTGGTGATGAGGACCACAAAAATAGGATACGCGAACAAGAGCGGCCGCTCGACGCTGGCGTCAATGATGGTGAGCGCGTAGAAATTAGCGAGAGCGCCAACGTAGTAACAGAGCACGCCGGCAAAGATCGCCAGCAAAACATCTCCTCGGCGAAGACTGAAGGAGCCGCTGCTGACCGTGCGCCCCCGATATAGCCACGCAAGCAGAGCGAATCCCGGGACGGCCAGCACGGAGCGGATCGCTGCCACATCGTGGAATGTGAGTCCCATGCCATAGAGAACCTTGGCAAACAGGCCCTTGGCCGCGATCAGTACAGCCCCCGCTGCGACCAGCAGCGTTCCCGAGAGACTGGGCTTGAGCCGGGTGCTCAGGAGGCGCTCCCGCCGGCGCGAAGCTCGGCGAGAATCTCATCGGTGCTCAATACCCTTGCCCAAAGTCGGCGCAACATCGTGAGTGTGGCTTCCTGCATGTCGTCACTGTCGGTACCGGTGCCGTCGCTAGCCACCACGACGCGGTACTGCAGATCACAGGCCTCCATCGAAGTCATGGCGACACAGTTGTTGGTGGAGACGCCCGTCGAGACCACGGTGGTTACCCCCAGAGCCCGCAATGAGCTGTCCAGTGCAGTAGAGCGAAAGGCACCCTGAGTGGTCTTGTTCAGTACCAGATCTCCCGCCCCCGGCTTCAGGGCGTCAACGATCTCGTGCTCCGGTTGGCCGGCGATGTTGTTGGTGGCTTTGATAATCGGTGCGATATGGGGTGGCGCGTCGCTGGCATCGGCAGCGTTGGCGCCGTAGGTAATCCAGATCACGTGCGCGCCCGCATCCCGAAATCCTTTAATTAGCCTCTGTATGTTGGGGATGAGTACTTGATCAATGCGGTCAAAGCGATATTGGGCAGATTCGCTATTGCCTTGTTCGGCCAGAAGCTTGCCCAAACCCATCTCGCGGTTGCCCGTCGCGTTTTGCATATCGATCACCAGAAGCGCGGTGCGCGACGGCTCCAGCGTGAATTGCTGACTAAACGTGTCGATAAAGCTCGGTTGGCTCATGGCGAGATCGCTTTTCTTGAAATGTTCGTACATTCTAAGTCATATTGCGCGGTCCGCGTGACGGACATTAACGAGGTTTCAAGGTCCCATGGATAAATTTGCACAGGCAGGTTATGGCTCGAGGGATATCGGTTTTGGCGCGCGGCCTGCGCTCATCATGGTGGATTTTCAAAAGGGATTTACCGACGCCAGCAACCCACTAGGGCGGAGCGATCACGTGCAACGAGCAGTGGATAACACGGCCACACTGCTCACCGCCTGCAAGGCAAAAGGCATTCCTGCCGCCTCTTGCGCGGTCTCATGGGGTGGCCCTGATGAGATGACCTACTGGAAGATCGATACGCTCTTTGACGGCAGTTTTTATCATGGTCACCCGTGCACGGAGCTTGATCCGCGCATCCGCGATGACGGCTACGTATTCCAGTTCATCAAAACCGCGCCGTCTATTTTTTACGAGACACCGCTCAAGCCCTGGCTGGTCAAACACTGTATCGACACGACAATTATCACTGGATGCACAACTTCCGGGTGCGTGCGCGCCTCGATCGTGGACAGCTTTTCAGCAGGGTTTCGAACCATCGTCCCCGCGGATTGCTGCGGTGATCAGGACGAGGAAGCCCACGCCAGTAATTTACGCGACGTAGGGCGACGCTATGCGGATGTCACTGATCTGCAGCGCGTGCTCAAGCATATCAACACTCTCTGAACGCCCGCAGTTTTAAACGCTTTTTTATCAGGAGCCCGCTATGCCCATTGCCCAGATTAACGGCCACGACATGTACTACGAAGTGCACGGCGATGGCCCACCCGCCGTCTACATCGGCGGATGGGACACGTTTTGCCACGGCCGGAGTCACTACCTCGCGCGGGGTATGACCGATCAGTATTCGACGGTAATTATTGATTATCGGGGGTTGGGTGAGTCTACGGATGACTACTCGATGGAGCCCTCAACGCAGTTGTTTGCCGACGACATCATCGGTTTGCTGGATCATCTCAATATGAAGTCGGTGTACTTCGTGGGGTTGGTAGGTATTGGCGCATGCATTGGTCAGTGGGTGGCGGTTAAGCGGCCTGATCTGGTGCGTTGCATGGTGAATATGGGGTGTTGGACCTGGGCCGACCCAATGCTCTCGGATCATCTGCAGGCTTTTGGCGATATCCACGAGCACGCGGGATTTCACGCCTTCCAGTCGATGGTGGCCTCGCTGTCCTTCAAGCCCGACTACTACAACGCCAATCGCGAGAAGTTACTCGGTAGCGGCGGTGTGTGGGGCGCGCTCGAGGGCCGCATCCAGACCCACCTGCGCTTTGTACAGGCGTGCCGCGGCCATGACATCCGCCCACACCTTGGTGAGATCGAGGCGCCAACACTCGTGATTCACGCGGGCGAAGACATTATTACCGGGCCGAGAACGACCCTGCCG
>JAYNNB010000071.1:2757-9229 GCA_038112515.1 Luminiphilus sp. | reverse complement strand
AGATATGGGTGGGTAGCTTGCCTAGCTTTTTAATTGCGCCTTGATGGCGTTATCGGTCGCCTTGCCGTAGGGGGGCAAAACGCCGCCCAGCTTGGCGACGTTGAATTTCAGGGTCTGCCTGTATATCGACTTGGCATGGCTGAAGGTCTTGAATCCTTCAATACCGTGGTAGGAACCCATGCCAGAGGGCCCCACGCCGCCAAAGGGCATGTCTTCCTGCATGATGTGGAAGATCACATCGTTGATGCAGACGCCGCCCGAGGTGGTGCGGTGCAAGAATGTCTCTTCCTCGCCCTTGTCAGTGCCGAAGTAATAGGCGGCGAGTGGGCGCGGGTTGGCATTGATGTAGTCGATGGTTTCCCCAAATTCCTTATAAGTGCGAATCGGCAAAAGTGGCCCAAAGATTTCCTCTTCCATACAAAGGGCATCGGTCTCGGGCGAAACAATCAGTGTCGGCGGAATCTTACCGGTGCCGTTGCTGAAGTCCTCATTCGCCGGGTTTAGCGGAATAATGCGACAGCCGCGTTTTTCGGCGTCTTCAAGATAGCCGCTCAAGCGCTTGTGATGGCGCTCGTTAATGACCGCCGTGTACTGGTCGTTATCGCGGAGACTGGCGTACATTTCGCTCACCGTCTTGGTGGCAAGCGAAATGACCTCTTCGAGTTGCTCTTCGGGTACGAGCAGGTAGTCAGGTGCGAGACAGATCTGCCCGGCGTTGAGCGTCTTGCCCACCATCACGCGCTGGATGGCCTGCTCGAGATCAGCGGACCGCGAGATCACGACCGGCGACTTTCCCCCCAGCTCTAGTGTGACGGGTACCAAATTGCGGGCTGCGGCGGTCAGAATGTGTCTGGCGATATTGGTTGCGCCGGTGAAAATCATGTGGTCAAAGGGCAGCGCCGAGAACGCCTGACCGACCTCGGGGCCGCCCGAGAAGGTGGTGACCTCGGTGGGGTCAAAGGCCTCAGCGATGATTTCTTCGATGACTTTGGAGGTCTCGGGAGTGAACTCCGACGGCTTGATCATCGCCCGGTTGCCCGCGGCGAGAATGCCCGCCAGGGGCTGGAACACCATCGCTACCGGGAAGTTCCAGGGTGCAACAATACCGACAACCCCCTTGGGCTGATACTGAATGCGCGAGCGCCCGCCCAGCAAACCCAGCGGAAAGGTGGAGGGGCGCTTCTCATCCTTCATCCATTTCCTCAGGTGCTTTCTGCAGTGCTTCATGGAACTGATCGATGCCGCGACGTCCGTCATGAGGTTGATCTGGTCGGGTCGACAGACAAAGTCTTTGTTGATGGCGTCGCTGATCCGGTTGGCATGGCGGACCAGCACATCGATTGCTCGATTCAGGCGGTCAATGCGCGTTTCTGCAGAGACGTAGCCCTCTTGCAGGTAGCTCTCACGCTGCGCTTTCAGCGCATCCTGCATTTTGATTTCGATATCGGGGCTGACGACAACTTGTTGCGGGGCATTCATATTTTTCTCCTCGCTGTGGGGCGGCCGCGAAGTATACACTTTTGGTAGCTGGTCGACGAACATCGACCGCAAAAGCGCCTTTGCCGGACGAAAATTCGCGCGGTTATTGGCATCTTGTGGGGTTGGCTGTGAATCACCCGTTGTTCGCGGGAGAAAAGGGGGCGTGATGCGCTGGTTTCGGCTGATAGCATCTCTGATTGTAGCGCCGCTCATATACGGCGTGTTATGCGTGCCTTTTTTGGCGTGGTGGACTTCTCTGTTTCCTCAATTTATCAACGAGTTGGGTGGTACATCTCATGTCCCCTTGGTGCTCTCAATCGAGCTTGTTCAAGCCGTCATTTTGGTCTTGTGTGGCATCGCGGTTGGGCTGGTTGCGGGTGTAGGCCGGTGGCGGATGATTTGCCTGACGGGGGCCACGGCGGATATGTTGATGATTGGCATTTCTGTTCAAAGCCAATTTTGGGAGGCCATGCCGGTATGGCATCACTGGGTATTCTTTGGCCTGATTGCAGTCTGTATGCCGGTGGGAGGCCGGATAAGCCACCGCGTGGTTGCGGGAATACGAGACGGGGTGGAGGACCAGCGCTGATAGGGCGAGCCTTCCTCTATGAAAACATCACTCGGGGCGGTTCAGTGAGGTGATATCCGGTCACAGAGCTTCGCGGCGAGTTCACTGGGCCAACTTCCACCGTAGTGCGAAGCCAGCCATTCCTCCGCGCGAAACGTTGCCATCAGGGCGTTAAAGCCCCAACGGGGGAGAGGCTCCGGCTCCCATTTTTTCAAACCACTGAGTGCAGCTCTTTGAACCCAGGGCATGCGGGTCCGCTCCGAGGGGTGATCCGTTAACAGCTCAGCCAGGGTTTGGCCGAACAAGAAGCTCGCGCCAACCCCCTCACCGACATAGCCGCCGGCCGTCGCCATGCGTTTGGAAGCATCCCAGATCACGTGCGGATGCCAGGCGCGAGACACGCCTACGCTTCCCCCCCAACTGTGGGTAAACGTGGTGCCACGTAACTGCGGAAACAAGGAGAGCGCGACTGTCTCTCGGTGCCGGCGAATCGCTTCCTCATCCGACAGTGAATGTTGGGGCAGACCGCCTGCTCGGTAGTGACCGCGAGCCCCCACTACCAACCGGTTATCGGCCGTTCGCTGCAGGTAAGTGGCAGCGCGACTAAAGTCGGCAAAGGTCTCCCGCCCATGGAGTCCGATATCGTTCCACTGTGCTGTGCTGAGGGGTTCCGTCGCGACCATGCCCGTTTGCACGGGCACGATTCGGCGATGCAGAGGAGAGCCCTGTTCAGAGTAGCCCTCTGTGGCAATCACGATGTGATCCGCGTGAATGTCGCCACGATCGCAGATTACTCGGCCGGGCGAGACGGTATGGGCACGCGTGTGCTCGAACAGCCGCACGCCGAGTTGTTTTAAGACTTCAGCCAGTCCCGTTACCAGCTTGGCAGGTTGTATGCGGGCAACATGGGGAGTGAATATCGCGCCACCCGGCTTGGCTACCGAGACCCTTTCCTGGAGACGCTGCGGCGACAGCCATTCGTAGTCATCTTCAGAAAATCCGAGTTGTCTGAAGTAGTGCAGCGTACTCCGCGCACGCTCTGTCTGTGCCTCGAAACGCGCCGCCGCCATAATGCAGCCACCGTGATGAAAGTCGCAGTCGATACCCGCTGCGGCGATGGTTTTGCCAGCGTCGCTTACCAAGTGGTTGAGCGTATTGCGGATGGATTCCGCTAGTGTTCCTTCGGAGTTGGTGAACGCCGAAAGTCCCTCGAGAGACCCCATAAGCCATCCGCCGTTGCGACCCGATGCGCCGTGCCCGACCTGTTGGGCTTCCACCACAACCACATCCGCATGGGGCTGGTGCTGCTTAAGAAAATAGGCGGTCCACAATCCCGTATAACCGCCTCCCACAATGGCATATTGGGCGGTTGTCTCGGTCTCCAGAGGCGGCTCAGGCCCTGGGCGCCTCAAGCCATCCCACCAGAGGGAGGGACTCGCTACCTCTGTCTCGGGGGCCGTCATGCGCCGATCCTCAGGAAAATGTGCGCTAGCGATTAAGCCAGCGTTCCAGCTCAACATGGAAGTGTCGCAGGCGTTGCTCCTGCTCGCCCCAAAGCTGACCCTTGAACGCTTTGCTGCGCATGCCTTCCTGCACCGAAGGCAGGAATGCCGCATCTTGACTCAGAACCAGGCCGAGGCCGGGGTCCTCGTCCATGAGAAAACTTTCGGTTTCCGGGCGGACGCTGCCAGTGACGTCCGTTCCCTCGGGCAGCCCCATCCAGGCGGGGGGACAGTAGTTGGGGTCATCCACAGGAAACATCAGCGTCATGGTGTCGTACCAGAAGCGCTCGGGGTCGGTGTCATGGGGCATAAAACGCATTAAAAAGATGGCCTCGGGGTGACAACCAATTTGCACGTTGGGGAAGATACCTGTGGCCCAGCTATCCGAGAGTTGACCATCGGTGAACCGCTCATAACCGAGGCCGAGACGATCTGATCGCTCGCGTTTAGCCTGCTGGATGGCGGCCCGGACATCAGCGGCGGTCCCCGTAAAACCGGCGGGGTCTACCCCAGCCTCCTGCAACATCCACTGGAGCCCCTCGTTGACCGTGGTCTGATCTGCTTGGCGCGGGCTGGGCTGCCCGAGCGGCACAATCATGCGGCTGGCACCATTGGGGTAGCAGTCGTACTGCACGTTCAGATCGCCCATAACACCGCGCGTCTCGGGGTGCACGGCATGCAGGTGATAGCTCTCGTAAAAAGCTTCCACGCCCACTTTCCAGTTGGATCCCCACTCACTGCGCACGTGCCGCACCACCCGCATGCGGTCGATCTGGTAATTCTCGAGGTAGCCCTCGGGGAGGCCAATAGCCTCCTTCAGCGGGGGCGGCTCGTCTGCCATGCTAATAAAGATCAGCCCCGCGTGCTCCTCACAGGCCACTGGTGTGAGTCCGGGTCGATGGCAGATCACGGCGTCCTGAAAGGTTTCCTCGTCGGTGATGGTGCGCAGCTCGCCGTTGTTGCGGAAGCTCCAGCTGTGGAACGGACAGACAAAGACTTTCTTGTTGCCGCGCTCCTCGGTCAGCAATCTCGCGCCCCGGTGTGGACAGACGTTATAAAACGCCTTCACGCCCTCCTCGGTTTGGGTGACGATGATGGATTCGCTACGCACGCGGAACAAAAAGTAGTCGCCAACTGCCGCAAGATCGGTGCTGACACCGGCGATCAACCAGCTCTCGGTCCAGACCTTGTGCCACTCTCGTTCCATTTGTTCGGCGCTGAAGTAGCCGTCTTTGGCATAAATTTCTGCGCCGTTGTCGACTGCGGGTTGTTTGGCTTCCAGGCTCTCCGTGGGTGCATTAGGGTTGATCACGGCAACGGGAATCATCTGGCTGTTCATGTGTTCTTCTCTCCAGTTCGGTCCGCTTTCAGGTGGCGTCGCTATTCCTTACGGGATCCAGGCGAAACACGGGCAGTGTGATGTCTTCTGACCACGCTGCAAAGTCCACACTGACTGAGAGACCGACCGCAAGGGCCTCGAAGTCTGCGTCAACAATCTGACTCATCATCCGCGGTCCTTCGGCAAGGTCAATAAGGGCGATCACATAAGGCGCCGCAAAGTCAGCAGAAACACCCCGACGCACCACGGTGTAGCTGGCAATGGTGCCGACGCCACTGGCGGTTTCCCACACCAGCTGATCGCTCTGACAGGCATCGCAGTGGGTGCGCGGATAAAACAGCACATGACCGCAGTTTTGGCAGTGTTGTAGCGTCAGCTTGCCTAGCGCGCAGGCGTCGTAAAAGGGCTGCTCGGTGGGGGTTGGGCGGGGAGTCGGCTTTGCCACGATTAGCCCTCCACGCCGAGAATCAAGGTGGCGTGGCTAGACATAATGCCGCCCTGAGCATGACACAGCGCAGTAGTGATATTGGGTAGCTGGCGTTCGCCGGCAGTCCCGCGCAATTGCGTGATCGCCTCTGTGAGACCAAACATCGCGCCGGGATTGCCCGGATGACAATAGGACAGCATGCCGCCGTGGGTATTGAGCGGTTTGCTCCCGCCAGGTCGGCTAATGCCGCTCGCCAACCAGTCGCCGCCTTCTCCTTTGGCACAGAAACCCAGATCTTCCAGCTGAATGAGCAGGGCGGGGGTAAAACAGTCGTATAGCTGTAAAAGATCGATATCGTCTGGGGTAAGGCCGGCCGCCGCGTAAGCGGCTTGGCCCGACTGCATCGCAGCCGAGGTTGTGAGGTCCTTCGCTTGACTGATGTGCTCGTAGGCGTGGCCCTCGCCATAACCCAGGAGGGAGATCGGCTTGTGCGGGCCAATCTGTGCACGGTCTTTGCGGGTAATCACTACCGCGGCACCGCCGTCGGAGACCAAAGAGCAGTCCAGCACTTTGAGGGGGTCGGCGATCGGGCGTGAGTTCAGTACATCATCCACCGTGATGGGGTCGCGCATCTGTGCTTTGGGGTTTTGACTGGCCCAGGCGCGACAGGATACCGCGGCCTCCGCAAATTGCGCCTCCGTGGTCCCGTATTGCGCCATGTGTGCTCTGGCAATCAATGCATAGTAGGCGGGGACTGTCGGGCCATAGGGTTGCTCGTAGTGCGGGTGTCCCGAGCTCGATTGCACCACCATGGCCTGCTCGCGACTCATAAAGCTGCGCAGACTGTCAGCCATCGCCACCACAATGGTGTCGGCCATTCCCGCCTGAATGGCGGCAGCCGCCATATTCAGCGCCATGAACGTGGTGCCCCCGCCGGTATTGACGGTCACACAGTGTCGCGGCTGCCAGCCGATGTATTCGGCGATCGCCTCGGCGTGATACATGATGGGTTCGGCGAAGGCATTGCAGGTAATGAGCCCGTCGACGTTGGCGAGAGTCAGTCCTGCGTCTTTAATGGCATCGAGGGTGACCTGCACGCAAAGCTCTCGTGGGCTTTTGTTCGGTACGATGCCGACATCGCTCTCGGCCATACCGAT
>JAYNNB010000071.1:0-2657 GCA_038112515.1 Luminiphilus sp. | reverse complement strand
TCTCCCAACCACTCATCGACGACTTGATGTAGCCAGTCCCCCATTAGCGGGCCGGCTACGACAAGGCCGGGGTAGCCCTCAACCTCGGTAGCGTAGGGCATATCAAAGTGGATGCGGTGCCCGTTCCAGAGCGAGGCGTTGTAAAGCATTTGCTGCACCTCATCGCAGTTGTGTTGCCGCTCGGGGATGGACATGTCGACTGTCGGCAAAGGATTCATCGAAGGATCCTCGTGGTCTTTTCGGTGACAACGAGCTCGCCGTTATCGTCTCGCACTTGCATCAACACCTCATAGAAAATGAGGGGCCCACTGCGACCGGTCTTTTCATAAATGTTGGTCAAGGTGCGTGTCGAGGTCAGCCAATCTCCGGGTTTGATCGGTTTGTGATAAGTAATATCCAGACCGCCTGCCATGGCTTTTTCGAGTGGAAATCGGGGCAGCAGGGCGTCGATGGAGACACCATCAGGGGATAGCTCGTTTAAGGGAACGACATCCCAGAAGAGATGCACATGGAACAGCGGCGGCGCGATATCACCATTAAGATATTTTTCTTGCCGGTTGTCAGTGGCGACAGCGTATTTTCGGATATCGCGCCGCGTGACGATCTCGCGTCGGGGCTCACTTTGCCTGCCAATGTGGGAGAGAACCTCCTCGGATAACAAGCTACTCATACTTGACGTGTCTCACCCTGCCAGTAGGGGTCGCGCAAGTCTCGCTTGAGAATTTTGCCAGTGGGCGCTTTGGGTAGGGCTTCGACGAAGTCGACCGACTTGGGTTTCTGATAGGAGGCCAAATGCTTGCTGGCCTCGGCAATGATTTCTGCTTCGGTTACGCTCTGCCCGGGTTTCAGCACAACCACCGCTTTCACCGCCTCTCCCCAGGTATCGTCTGGAACGCCGAACACGGCGGATTCAAGTACGGCGGGGTGCTGGTGGATTGCTGCCTCAACCTGGGTGCTGTAGATGTTTTCACCGCCAGAGATGATCATGTCCTTGGCACGGTCGACGATAAATACGTAACCGTCTTCGTCCCATGTGGCGATATCACCGGTCCACATCCATCCGTCTTTTAGGGTTTGCTCGGTAAGGTCCGGTCGGCGCCAGTACCCGAGCATGTTGGCCTCTGAGCGAACCACAATCTCACCCGCACTTTGCCCATCTCGCGGAACGGGCTGGCCGTTGGGTGCAACAACCTGTATTTCAGAGACAAAACCCTCGCGGCCGCAGGATCCCAGCCGCTCAGGATGGTCGCCCGCCACGGCGCGCTGGTGATCTTCCTGAGACAGGAAGGTCATGGTCATGCCCTCTGTTTGGCCATAACCCTGAATCATCGTGCAGGGAAATGCCTTCAGCGCAGCCTCTACCACCGAGCGCGGCATCGGACCGCCACCGTACTGAAAATTACGAAGACTACTCAGGTCGTAGTCCTCAAACCCTTCGACGGCCATCATCCAATTAATCATGGTGGTGATGCCCAAGAACGCCGAGACGCGTTCCTGCTGAATCACTTCAAGCGCCAGTTGGGCGTCGAAATTTATCAGCACTACAGGGCAGCCGTGGGCCATATAGTTCATCGCTAACGCCACTGGAATGTGGAACATCTGCCCGGTGAGCATATAGACGTCGGTGGGTACAATCCGCTCAGCGATGGACTGGTTTAGCATGCCCATGTAGAGAGAATGGTGGGAGTGCAGCGCGCCCTTTGACTCTCCGGTAGTGCCGCCGGTGTAGAGGATCAAAACGGGGTCGTCCCCGGTAACGCCTGCCGCGGCCGCAGGTTCAGCGTCGCTCGCGGCGGCAATCAATTGCTCGTAGCGGCAGTCTGCATCTGCGCTGAAGACCAGCGTTTCTCTAACACTTGCGGTTGCGGCGAGACTGCGCGTCAGATCCGCATATTCCTCTGAGCCGATCAGTACGCTGGGCTCGCCATCCTGCAGAATCCGGTCCATCTCTGGTTCGCTGAGGCGCCAGTTGAGTGGTTGGGCGATCAGGCCGCTTCGTGCACAAGCGTAGAAAATCTCCATGTACTGGATGCAGTTCTTGGAGAGGATGGCAACGCGATCTCCCTTATTCAGGCCCAGTTCAGTGCACAGCGCATTGGCGAGTCTGCGAACCCGCTCGTCCAGATCACCGAAGGAGATCCTCCTGTTGTTGGGAATATCAATGAGGGCCTCCTTGCCGGGATTCAGCAGGGCGGTCTTGGCGGGAATGCGGCCCAGATTCACTGGGGGAGCTCAGTAGGCGCTGTCGAGGTCGATATGGCGTACTGCAATTTTCCACTCGCCATCAACTTGCTTGACCTGATCGCGGTAAACACCGGTTGTCAGCAGCTTGGTCTCGGCATTCTCCGTGGCGAACAGGGTCAGGTAAGAGGTGACCGCTAAATCGTCGCCCGACGCGTCAAATAGTATGTTGGTAATGTCGTGGCGCCGAACATCCGTTTGGCTCGCTTTCGCTCCGCGATACAGTTCCATAATGCTGTCGCGCCCCTCGAACGGGCCGACCATATCGCCGCCGCCGATTTGCATACTCATTACAGCATCGGCAGCATAACAGGCCGCCAGATCATCGAGGTGGCCCTCGTCGTAGTAATAAGCCATGCGGTTTAGTAATTCATAAATAGCAAAGCGATCTTCAGCTGAAGGCATGATGTCTATCC
>JAYNNB010000070.1:0-9624 GCA_038112515.1 Luminiphilus sp. | reverse complement strand
GAGTATTACAGCGGCAAAGGCCTGGTGGCCAACTGTAACAGTGAGGCAACCTACGAGAGCGGCTGGTGTGCAGGGTACCTGGGCAGCTGGGCCGATGCCGATATTGATCAGGTGCGCCGCAAAGCCTGCATACCGCGCAACACCAGTCTGGGAACGCTAAAAAAAGTGCTGATGGACTATGCCGCCGAACAACCCGGCGAAGTTGAGAGCATGACGGGGGGAGAGCTGCTACAGCGCGCGTTCAGTCGCAAATGGCCCACAATCTCGACTGACGACACCGAGTCTGAAATCTATCGGCATACCTGCTAAAAAGTCAGGCGGCGCCAACGCTTCTCAGCATTCGGTCTGCGTGACGCTCGAGGCGATCCAGCTGGCGGCGTGACGCGTCCAACTGACACACCAACTTAGCTGTCGCATTAAGGTAGATGAGATTGCCATCGCGAATCGTGCCCGGCTTGCCGTCGACGACGGTCATTACACTGGATGACACTTGCTCTTTTTGCCCTGCCATGTCTCTCGTCCGCCGCTATCCTTGAGAAAGATATCGGATGATTAGGCGATAGCTTGACGTCTTCTAGCGCTATGGTAGTTCAGGCTCTGGCGCAAACGAACCCAAGCGGTTGCAGAACGCTTCCGACCTAACGTTTACTTTGCCAATAGACAAAGCACCTGCACTTGCACGGCTTGGTCAAAGCGATTCTTCAAACAGCTGCCATCTGCTGGAAGGAACATCTTCACTTCATCATCCTCTGTCACCGCGTAACGCATGCTGGCGTTCAACTTCGCGCCAGAAACATAGGGGCCGAGGCTATAAGCCAGCATCATTTCCATTTTAGTCGGCAATCTCCCCGCCAACGCCTCGCAGTAATCCGCGGCTTCGCTGACCCGCAAGGTCGTAGCCACGCCATCCTTAGGCCCACCGACCCATGCATATTTCAGAAAAGGATTGGTAACGCTTTGTGCGCCTGGAAACTGAAATGCGTCAAACATTTTGCGCGCCACTAGCTTGATGGCGGCAAGCGGCTCACCCGCAGCCACAAAGGTTCGGGATTCTCCATCATCGAGTCGCACCAGCTTCAGAGTGATGGAGATCGCCTGCTCGCCAATAAAACTGTAAGTACCGTAGGCAGCACATCCAATCGGGGAGCCGGTAACGGGGCCCGCCAGTGTCGCAAAATAAATGCGTCTACCTCGAGTTGTATTCTGAAAGTAGAGACCATCGAGCTCCCCCTGCAGTCGTTCGGATATCAATCGACCAATATCCTCCGAGGCGGCCTCTAGCATGTAACCGTAGTACTTGTTCAAGAAGGCAAGGTAATCCTCTACTTCCTTCAAAGAAGCCTCAGCGTTCTTTGCGACCTCAGGTGTCATGGCAAACAGCCCCTCGATTGAGCCCAATCTATCGAGGTCATTGGTTGTCAAAAAGTCTCGCAGGTTACCCGCAGTGGTCACCGGAATGTTGGCGTAGATCCGTGCAGGGACGCCATCGCGGGAGCAAAAATCGTCTTGAGCGAGCGCCGCGGTGGATTCCCAGAAGCACCCGACGATGAAAGCGGCTTTTACCCATTGGAAAACCAACCTGAAGCTACAACGCATCTTTATCACTACCCATCTCCTTCCTCGTACCAGACCCCTTTGCACAGCATCTACCGGGCTAAACGGGGCACACAATCCCGGCAAATCCAACAACACCCTCAACGCAGCCAGATGCGCCGCCCGAGCTCAAGCACAATATCACGCTCTGTTGCCCTTGTTGGGAACATGGTCTTAACGACAAAAAGCCAAAAAATTTGCATATTGCAATAAATATTGCATATTGCTAAGATTTGCGGAAATTGGAGGATGTGTCATGGACAGACAACTTCATGCAATGCTGCTTTCCAATGAGGAACGGGCAGCGTTGGAGGCCGCGATCAGCGACATTTGTGCATTTAACAGCCAACCGGCGCCAACGGACGGGCCTAATTCTCCCCATTTACTGGATGTCCCGCAAAGCCTTCTGCTGCTGTGCTGCCTCAGCGGCCTGGCCCTGCTGACGCCGGTTGCCCAGATGCTCTTACCCTGAAATGACTGCACAGCGAGCCCTGCGGCGCCAGTAATCGGGCGTCAGTGGCCCAGAAGTGGTGATATTTCCCCTTTAAACACAGCCACAAACCCGCTTAATCTGCGCCCGTTGTCAATATATTGTGGTTTTATCGACAAGTCACACCAACATGAGGTAGCGCAGTATGCTGGTCGAATCAGTACCTGTTTCAGAGTCAAGGCAGTCTCTCAAGGCAATGCAATCTGATCTGGATCGCATCGAGGAATCGCTGTTGCGCACCAATCGGCAGTTTATCCAGAGCAGAAACAGCGCCTGGGAGCGGGCGCGCGCCACCACCGCCATTTACCTCGCGAACCTCCGAATTCAGAGCCGATTCAAATTCTGGCTGCTCCCTGACAACCACTAAGCACCCCACCGATATCCTCATCGAGAGCACACCGTGGGCAGCGCTCATACACCATCGAACGCTGCTTTTGTCCTGTGAGGCTTAAAACGCTGCTTTTGTCCCGTGAGGCTTAAGAGGCTCAGTTAAAGAGTTGGGGCATGACGGCCGATTATCCTTTGAGCGCCAACCGCAAAGAGGAAGCCCTGGGCCATGGATGAGCGAGTCGTCAGTTTTATTGAGTACCGCGCCAAAAAAGACCAGGCCGTTACTGACCAGGAAGTGCTCCGAATTAGCGCAGAAGTGGGTGAGGCCGCCGTTACCCTCGTGCGCCAGTTTGCCGAACGCTATCCAGAGCTGCCCGATACGTTCTTCGCTTTCCTGATCAATCAACAGCTGCTGTCAACGGCATGCAGTGGTGCGGAAACGGGGCACGAAGGCTCGAAGCGTTTGCTGAGCCATGCCCTGCACTTGCTGGAGGTCTACGAAGACTATCTGAATGGCAAGGGACAGAGCTTCAAGAGCGCACTTTCCGGGCTTAACGACGCTGCGGGGCCCTCAACCAGCCAGCGCCCCGAGGGGGCCCAAATCCACTGACGGCAGATCTCTGATGAACGTCTCGCGGGTGCTTTGTTGACTTTCGGCTAGCGGCTATTGGCGGGACCCTTGATCAAGGCATGCACCAAGCCGATCAGACGTCAGGATCATCCGGGTCCGACCCCGGTTTCTTCTTCTTGAAGCCTTTGAAGACGCTAACGAAAACAAAGACGATAGTCGCCATAAAGGCAGCAAAAACGCCATTGAACCAGCCAGTCATCATGCAACCGATGTAAGTACTCACTCCCAGCAAAACCGCTGCAAACGTTCTCATCTGGTTAGCCCTGTAGGTTGCGAAACGACCCAAAACAGCCTGTTGGCACCGCGCGGCATTAACGCTTTCAACTCGCTACTCTTCCTCTTGCACATCATCCTGCGGCCGCCCCGACACCATCCAGCGGTTGATGATTATCATACAGGTGACAGTGACGACAACAAACGCGACTACGATGGCAATGAATAACATCAGTCGTCATCTCCTGCTACGCCGGTGCGGCTACCCAGAGCCCGCCATTGCCAGAGCACGCCGAGCGCAAAAATCGCCAGAAAAGCTAGGTGGAATCCTCTCACCAGAGGCGCATCCAGTGAGGCAGCAAAAGGATCACCAACAGGAAGCCGCCTCAAGAAATCGGTGATCGCAGGCACCATGTGAAACAGCAAAGTGGCGGAATAGGCCGCTGTCTTGAGATAAATGGAATAGCCCCCCACCAACGGACGCGTCTCCAGCAAAACGCCTGCTCCGAGCGCACCCAAGGTCATGACAGCCAGCATGTGTCCTACGCCAAAACCACCCTGGTTATAGATCATCAACGCCGAACCCGCCACGATCAGGGTGATCAGCAAATAAACTCGTCCGGAAAAATTGGCCAAACTGATGAAGTGGTGGCGGCGGAGCGTGAAAACGGCGGTGCCGATAGCCAAGACGCCCATCAGGGTATGAAACCAGCCTAACGCTGTCATCGGTGGCACGCTTTTCTCCTCAGTCGATTACCCATACAGCGCCACACAGTAAATGGCGCATCTACCCAGACTCCGAACCCGCAATGTCTGCAATGGTGCAGTTGGCTTCAGGGACTGCTATCACTAAAAATGGACAAGAATCGCCGCGCAAATGACTCAAGGGGTGTCGGCGCGCGCCCAAGAAGCTCCTGAACCGTATCCGTTCGCCTCTCCAGAGATCCACCGGCAATTTCAGCAAATAACTCACACACCGCGTCGAGCTGCCAAGCCGAAGCAATAAACCGTCCCAGAGTCATCCTGAAGTCTTCCGGAGACTGGTCATGATACCTCAGGTCGGCGCCAGTCACCGCGCCAAGGCGCCGCGCAACCTCGTGAAAATCCATGAGTTCAGGGCCGGTCAACTCATAGATCTGTCCGGCGTGGCCTTCCTCCAAAAGCACCTTCGCGGCCACCTCGCCCACATCCTGAGTATCAATCATGGCCGTTAGTGCAGCACCCAGAGGCAGGGCAAAAGCCCCGCTCCGCTTTATCGATTCGGCATACATCAACAAATTCTGCATGTAAAAATTGGGTCGCAGAAAGGTCCAGTCCATACCACTGGCAGCGATATGCTGCTCCGTTCCATAGTGATTCAGAGGCAGGACAGCACGCGCATCCGCTGCGGCCTCCATCGAGGAAACTTTGACCAAATGGGTTACACCCGCGTCCGCCGCGAGGGTCGCAAACTGCCGCTCAAGAAAAGGTTGATCTGGATGATTTCCCATCACGAGGAGGGCCCGCTCAACACCTTGCAGCGCGCGCTGCACAGTTTGGGTATTGCTCAGGTCACCGACCTGAATATCAATGCGCGGATCCGCCGAGGACAGCTTATTCGCGTCGCGCACCAGCACCCTAATCGGTACATCGGCACCCAGAAGCGCACTGACTGTCGCTCGACCTACACGCCCTGCGGCGCCCGTCAGTAAAATCATTTTTCCCCGCTTTCACTCATTGCGACCTTCCCACGACCTATCGCTCGCCGGACCCGGATATTGATCTTGTAACCGCAACTTTGCCATTGTCCTGAGGGTTGTCTGTATCCGATAGGACCATAACATGTAGCTAACTATTTGCGCCGCTCGTCATCACATGCTGGATTTGTCGAACCTGACCCCATGAAGAAAAACAAAAAAACCGCTTTCAGACAGGACAATAAAAACCTTTCACATTACACCTGCTCCGCAGCAGGCTTCTCCCGATGCCGCCGCTATCGTTACTGGCTCCGCAGAGCGTGGGATCCCTCGCTCGAACACTGCGTTTTTATCTGCCTGAACCCCTCCACCGCTGACGCACATCATGATGACCCCACTCTCAGGCGATGCGTCTCGATGGCCAGGCGATGGGGATTCGGTTCACTACTATTGGTCAATCTCTTTTCCTTCCGCGCAACCAACCCTCAAGCGCTAAAAATCGAATCTGATCCGATAGGCCCGAGAACGGACCTATGGCTAGGACGCGCCGCACGAGAAACCCCTCACCTCATTGCCGCCTGGGGAAACGGCGGTCTGCTTGGCAACAGGGGCGCCGACGTTCGCAAGAGACTGACGCCATCATTTTGCCTCGGCATCACTGCACGGGGGATGCCCCGACATCCACTCTACTGTTCGGATAACACGGGGCTCACACTGCTCCCGATGATCGATTAGCGCCACATGCTCGCCGAAAGTGCTGCCCCCGCTATACCGTCATCAAGACGGCGATTGTGATCCTTTCCGGTCTTTTCGCTGGCCTTCACCGATGATTGGGTTAACCTGATCGGCCGAGACAAGGAATGTCTCCATCGGCCCCACTGGGGGAAATAATGTGCCGACAAGGAAGTGACTATGACCCATCTTCGAATATCTGATAACGCACACCGTCATCACCAACCCATTTACCAGCAGAGACCTGTCAACATTGAAAGCGCCCGTAACAGCACTAACTGGGGTAGATTTGAGCGGGACTTAAACCGCCCAGCTCCCGAGGTGCCCGTGGATCTCTGCATGCGGATTACGGGGCGCGCACCCCACGATCTGTCTCGAACATCGCTGCACGTTATCGATCTCCTTCTGAGAGGTGATCTCTCCAGATTGCGCTCAGAAGAGGTCGCGGATCACCTGCACGTGAGCCCTACTACGTTGCGTCGACGACTGCGGGCTGACCGCACCCATTATCAGCATATTCTGGATCATGTGCGCCAATACCGCTGTGCCGAGCTCCTCGACAAGCGCTGGTTACCCGGCAAATCAGTGGCCTGGGAATTGGGCTACGCAGAGGTGAACAGTTTCTATCGCGCTTTCCGTCGTTGGACGGGACAGAACTACAGCGATCTAAAGGCGCTCTATCTATGACTGCTTAGGTGTCGACCGTTTGCTCGGGCGGATCGAAGTAACCCAACTGTTCATAAACCCAAAAACCAACCCACTCATGGATCGCCTGAGTAGACCGAGCCAGACGATCCAAAGTGGGTAGCCAACCCGGAACTGGCCCTACCCGAAGCGGCATCTGGTGATCGGTCGCTACCGACGTCACCACAAAACCCTGTGCAGCAAACACCGCTGCGGCGCGACGCATATGACTCGCGCTGGTTACCAATAAAACGTGCGAAATCCCGAGCTCCCGCAGAAGTGCTCGGGAATACTGGGCATTTTCTCGGGTCGTACGGCTCTCCGATTCCAACAACAAGGCCGTCTCAGGAATCCCCAGTGCCTTGAGTTTTTCGGCCATCAGTCGCGACTCCGGCACTGCGTCGGGGTGGGTTGATCCACCCGATAGCACAATGAGCGGCGCCTTACCCGCCCGGTGCAGCGCCGCACCCAGCCACAGGCGATCAGCCGCCTGATTCAGATCTCCACCCCGACCGAACTGCGTCTCTCCGGAAGTACCCCCTCCCAAGACCAAGATGGCCTGCGCTTTGGGTAACTCCTCGTTGGCAAAGGCGGGATAAGCGCTCTCAAGGGGCGAGAGCAATACACCTGCCCCCCACTCAGTTGAGCAGAAATAAAGCCAGATGGTGGAGAGTATTGTCAGCGTGTTGGCCTTGACTGTCGCGCCTCTGGCGCGAAAAACCAGAGCAAGGACAAGACTAATCAGACAAAGAGATAGCGGATAGATCAGCAGCGAGAGAATCTTGTTGATCGTCAACATAACAATCTATGCGGCAAAAGGATGTCGCAAAACAATCGTTTCTTCTCGATCAGGTCCGGTAGAGATAATATCTATTGGCGCCCCTACCAGCGCTTCGATACGCGCGATATACGCTCTCGCATTATCGGGCAACGCGTCTTCACTTTTCACACCCACCGTGGACTCGCTCCAACCCGGCACAGTCTCGTATACAGGCATCACATCCTCGTAGTCCACTGCATCGATAGGATTGCCTACCGCCTCGCCCTGAGCGTTGGTATAACCCACGCAAATGGCAATTTCCTCGAGCCCATCGAGTACATCAAGCTTTGTCAGACACAGTCCCGACACCGAATTGATATTCACTGCCGTGCGCAACGCCACCGCGTCGAACCATCCACAGCGACGCGGCCTCCCCGTCGTGGCACCAAACTCGTGGCCACGCTCTGCTAAACGCTGACCAACGTCATCAAACAATTCTGTGGGAAAGGGCCCCGAGCCCACGCGGGTGGTATACGCCTTGGTGATGCCCAACACGTAATCCAAATACAAAGGCCCAAAACCTGACCCGGTAGCGGTTCCTCCCGCAGTCGTATTGGAACTGGTGACGTAAGGGTACGTGCCGTGGTCGATATCCAGCAGTGAGCCCTGTGCACCCTCAAACAACAGGCGCGCGTTGGTTCTTCGATAATCGTGTAAGAGCGAGGTGACGTCCGCCATCATGGGCAATAATCGATCTGCGTACGCCAGCGCTTGGTCGAGGACTTCCGATACGGCCAGCGTAGCTACGCCATAATAGTGTTCAAGCACATGGTTGTGGTAATCCAATACCTCCTCCAGGGACGCGCGAAACCGCTCAGGGTCTCGCAAGTCCCCCAGTCGCAGCGCGCGCCGCGCCGCTTTGTCTTCGTAGCAAGGCCCAATGCCGCGACCCGTGGTGCCAATTTTCTTCTCACCGCGACGGGCTTCTCGCGCCTGATCCAGCGCAACGTGGTAGGGAAGGATCAGAGGACAGGCTGCGGAGACTTTCAAGCGGTCCCGCACCGGGACACCATTGGCCTCAAGCGCGTCGATTTCTTTTAACAACGCCTCAGGCGATAGCACCACACCATTACCAATCAAACACTGGACACCTGCCCGGAGCACGCCCGATGGAATCAGGTGCAGAACGGTTTTTTCACCACCAATGACCAGCGTATGTCCCGCATTGTGCCCGCCCTGAAAACGCACGACGGCATCGGCCTGTTCGGTGAGAAGATCAACGATCTTTCCCTTGCCCTCGTCTCCCCACTGCGTGCCCAGCACCACAACATTGCGGCTCATGAAGATCCCTCTACCACCCATTCACTCCCTTTTAATACCAGACGCCGCGCATCACCCATCTCTACTCCCTCACCGAGATCGATGGCAACCATGTGGCCAGCCGCGCGCAATGCGGCTATCGCTTCCTGCAAAGCCGGGTCATCGCTCTGGGGCGCAACGATCGCCGGCGCGTTGGGCGAGACGAGCTTCATATCACCTATCAACGCCTTCAAGTCGATGGCGAATCCCGTCGCAGGGCGATTTCGCCCAAATACCGAACCGATACTGTCGTAACGCCCGCCCTTCGCCACCGCGGAGCCGTGACCCTCAAGATAAACCGCGAACACCAAACCGGTGTGGTAGCGGAAACCTCGCAATTCCGTTAAATCGACGTAGAGCCCCACGTTGGGGAAACCATCTCTCACCCGGCGAAGCACCTTATCGAGATCATCGAGCGCGTTTTGCACCACTGTCTCGTCTGCGAAGAGCTCGCGTGCACGCTCGAGCACATCGGGGGAGCCATGGAGCGCGGCCAATTGCTCGAGCTTATTTGCCACGTCCGGAGGAAGCAGCCCGGTCAATCGCTGAATGTCGGGCCCGGACTTTCGCTGCAGCGCGTCGAACACTTGCCGTTCGATTTCGGGCGCCAAAGTCGCCTCGGCAAATAACGCGTCATAAATACCAATGTGTCCAATATCGAGAGTGATCGCTGCCTCGACCTGAGCACTGGCTAAAAGAGACAGCAACAAAGTGATCACTTCGATGTCGGCCTCGATGGAGGCACTGCCGAATAGCTCTGCACCCAGCTGGATCGGAGAGCGACCGACACCGGTCGCCTGGGGAACCGCCTGCAACGTAGAGCCCGCATAACAAAGTCGCGTCGCGCCCGCCTCAGCCAGACTATGAGCGTCAATCCGGGCGGCTTGGGGAGTAATGTCAGCGCGCACACCCAGCATGCGCCCACTCATCTGGTCGGTGAATTTGCAAGTCACCAAATCAAGATCAGCACCCAAACCCACAAGCAAGGAGTCAGTGAATTCGACAAGCGGTGGAATGACGTAACGGTAACCCCAGGTTGCGCATTGATCGAGCAGGTCACGCCGTAGCGCCTCGAGCCGTCCGGCTTGCTCGGGCAGGAGCTCGTCAATACCCTCAGGCAATAGCCAGCGATTTTCAGTGGTCATTGTGATTCCGT
>JAYNNB010000069.1:0-9653 GCA_038112515.1 Luminiphilus sp. | reverse complement strand
TATTGCTTTGATCGTGCCAAGCAACCCTACACCGCGGTTGTCGACAGCCATTTCCATCCCAAGCCTTTCGGTGGCCCCGCAATGGACGCGCAGCACCTGTGGGAGACGTTCGACCGACTTGGCGTCAGGTTTATCAACTATTTTGGTATCGGTCAGGTACTGGAGCTGGATGCCAACTGTGCCTACTACCTCGATTGTCCCGGTGTATCGGCTTTGCCCAGTATCAAGAATGATTTTGTCAACGGACTGGAGCTGGCGGCTTATGATCCCGACAAAATCCATATCACGCTGTCGATGACATTTATCGATCTGGCTCACGCTGAAAACGCCGTAGCCATGATCGAACTTTATGATCGGGAGTTTCCCGGTATGTTTTCCTGGTCGGGTGAACTCAACATCATGAAACAGGCCCTACTGGGTAACAACGCCGAGCCCGCCACGATAGAGAGCATCGACACCTGGGAGCCGTTTATGTCGGTGTTTCGCGAGCGGGGTATTCCCGTGACGCTGCACGCGGATTTGGGGAATAACGCGAATCCGACCGAATTTCTCTACCTGATGGACCATGTTTTAGAGCGCTATCCCGACAACAAGATTGTTTGGGCACATATGGGTCTCTCGAAAGAATTAACAACGATCAGCCCGGAGCAACATGTGCGACTGATGGGCGAGCGGCTGGATGCCTATCCGAACCTCTATCTCGATATTTCTTGGGATGTGATCTATAACGCGTATCACCGCTGGGGTGCTATTTTCGTTCCCTTCTTTAACGCCTATTCCACCCGTATCCTGCCCGGCTCCGACTTTGTCGCCGCGGACTACAAAACGTGGGAAAACTATGCCCACGAGTTAGAGGTCACCAGCCGGGCACTGCGTGTCTTAGACGATAACGCCTTCAGGAATATTGCCTTGGGTCAAAACTACTTTGAATTGATGGACTTGCCCTACGAAGCCCCCGCAATGTGTCGGACGGATCCGTGATGGTAAAGCCGTTGCCTGATTGGATGCCTTGTGCCCGTGACTTGTGCCCATGAATAGTGTCGCTGATGTGTTGATAGACCACCTATCTCCCGCCGGCACAGGTCGACATGGCCGGGTTTTTTGGGGGACGTTGGTGCTGTCAGTGCTTGCCGGCGCTGTCTGCGCGCCAGTAGGGGCGCAAAGTGGTGTTGATGAGGGTGACCGTGTGATCGACGACGAACCGAATCAGGACACGACCCTAGATGCAATCGGTACCGACTCAACGCGGTCGCAGTGGTTTTTCGAGGGCGCCGAACTGGTTCTGAAGCCGCGAACCTATTACCTGTATCGCGATTATGATGTTGCCGACACCCGGGCGGGATGGGCGCTGGGGGGCGGTTTGGAGTTCCGGTCAGGGTGGTGGCAGGACCGAATTCGCGTGGGCGCAACACTGGCCACGTCACAGAAGCTCTATGGCCCGGAAGAGAAAGACGGGACCCAACTTTTCAAACCGGGCCCGCAGAGTTTCTCTGTCGTGAGTGAAGCCTACGCCACGGTACGCCTGGTTGGTGATCATGGTATTCGCGTGGGTAGGCAGACGCTGGATTTGCCGTACCTCGGTAAGCACGATCTGCGCATGATTCCCAATACCTTTGAGGCCGTAGGCATTGGCAATAAACCGGGCGACGGCTTTGCCTATATGGCGGGTTACGTCGATGCCATCAAGTACAAGGACAGCGATGAATTTATCTCGATGTCAGAGGCGGCGGGCGCCAAGGGTACCGATGGCGGACTTACATTCTGGGGCGTGCGCTACAAGACGCCCGATGACTCCGTCTATGGGGTACTGCATCAACGCACGCAGGATCTGTTTCATACGACCTTTGCCAAGGCCGAGAAACGCTTTACCTTCTCGGAGACATCCAGCCTGTGGGCAGACCTGTCTTGGACCTCGCAAAGCAGCATCGGTCAGGAACTCATTGGGGACTTCTCCACGCATCTGATCTCCGGTCGACTCGAGTGGGTTTCGGGCAAACAGAAGTTTCGTATTGCTGCGAGCCACACCGACGAGGGCGGGAATATTCAGAAGCCCTATGGAAACCCTGCTAACTATCTGTCAATTATCATCAATGATTTTGACCGAGCCGGCGAAGACGCATTTTCAGTGGGCTATTCTCACGATTTTGGTCAGGTCGGCGCGGGGAAACTGAGTCTTTTTACTAATCTGGCGTGGGGAGATACGTCAGACACGGGCCCCATTGCCAGCCCCGATGCCCGCGAGTTGGATGTCACGGTAGATTGGCGGTTGAATCGCGGCTGGTCAGAGAAGGTCTGGGTGAGGTTGCGTGCCGCCTGGGTTCATCAGGACGACGATTACCCGGGTTCAGATGATCTCTTTGATTTTCGGATTATCGTGAACTACGACTTCGATCTGCTCTAGCGAATATCAGTTATTGAGGCAGACCCTGGGCGGGTTCATCAAGGCGTTCTTGATCCAATTGATCCCCGGAGGCGGCGCGTGCCTTGGCGAACCCGGCGATGGCCAGATACACCACGGGGGTCAGATAAAGCGTAAACGCAGTGGCCAACCCCATTCCTCCAAATACGACCCAACCGACGGCCGAGCGCGCCTCCGAGCCGGGGCCCGCGGAGAGTATTAACGGCAAAGCACCAAAAATGGTGGAGACCAGCGTCATGACGATCGGCCGTAATCGGATACGGGCGGCTTCCTCTATAGCGTCGCGCACGGCGTAGCCGCGATCACGCAGCTGGTCGGCAAACTCGACCAGCAAAATGCCGTTTTTCGCAATGAGTCCGATGAGCATAACCAAGCCCACCTGAGAATAAATATTGAGAGAAGTCCCCGTAAGGTAAAGCGCACAAACAGCGGCGGCGAGACCAAAGGGGACGATCGCCATGATGACCAGCGCCGAAGTGATGCCTTCGAACTGCGCCACCAGAACTAAAAATACAATCAGAAGTGCGAAGCCGTAGGTGATCATGGTTTCTCGACTGGTTTCTGCAAGGGCCGCAGCCTCGCCCCGGGTAATCAGTACAACGCCATCCGGCAGAGTCTCCTCGGCAAGTGCAAAGAGATCATCCACTGCTTCCTGCATTGCTGCGCCCGGATTAATCTCGACATCGAGTTCGATCGCGCGACGTTGCTTGCGACGATCTAGCTGGCCCGCAACCCCTTTCTCGTTAAGCTGGACAATGCTGGACAGCGGCACGAGTGCGCCCGAGCGGGTGCGGATATAAAGATTCACCAAATCATCGGGGTCGCGGATTTTGTCCGAGCCGGCCTCAAGAATGATGGGCACGGTCTGATCATCTGCGTTGAGATCGACAATGCGGGAGCCGTCCACCATGACCCGCAGCGTCTGTGCAACATCCTCGAGCTGAATGTCCAGATCTGACGCGCGTTCACGATCGATTTGTACTGCAAGCTGAGGCTGCGAGGGGTCGTAACTGATCCGGGGTCTGCTCACGGAACTCACGCGCTCGCGAATGGCGTCGGTATAGTCTCTTGCTGCCGCGTAGATCTCGTCGTAATCCGTACCCAGCAAAGCCAGGGACAGCCCGCCACTGGAGGCGCCGCGCAGATTTAAGGAATTGGCACTGAAGATTCGCGTCGTCATACCGGGGAGGTCGGCAAAGAGCGGTTTGAGTTCGGCTGCTATCTCCTGTTGGCTTCTGGATCTCTCATTCCAATCCGCAAGTCTGGCGACGATAAAAACGATGTTCGGATCCCATCGGCCAATATTGGAATAGAGAGAGGTAATCTCACCACGATCCAGCAGAGGCAAGAGAATGTTCTCCATGCGATCGGCCTGACGCTCGGCGTAATCGAGTCCAACCCCGTCGGGCCCTCTTGCAAACACCATGATCGAGCCACGGTCCTCCTGTGGCAGCAATTCCTGATCCAGAGAAAAGTAGAGTCCCGCGGCGAGGGATGCGGCCGTCACGCAAACTGCAAAAGCGCGCCTGGGCGCGTTGAGAGTTGCCACAAGAGAACGTTGGTACTGCGTTGCCAGTTGATTGCCGAAGGATTCGACGCGTCGCTCTCTCGGCGGCGATGTAGCAAGGCGAGCCATAGCCGCTGGTACCAAGCTTAGCGCCACGAAGGAGGAGATCGCTACCGCGACGGCAAGCACCAGGCCAAATTCTTGAAAGAGGCGGCCGGCAGTGCCGGGTAAAAAAGCGATGGGAACAAAAACAGCAATCAGCACCGCGGTGGTCGCAATCACCGCAAAAAAGACCTGCCGCGTGCCGGTAACGGCCGCCGTCCCCGGCCCTGCGCCCTCGGAGCGACGGCGTTGGACGCTCTCGAGCACTACAATCGCATCATCGACTATCAGGCCGGCTGCGAGCACCAGCGCCAACAGGGTCAGGATATTGATCGAAAAACCGAGTACCCAACTAGCTGCCAACGTGCCGAGTAGCGAGATGGGTATGGCGATGGCGGGTATGAGCGTCAGTCGCATGGAGCCCGTGAAGAGTCGGATGGTACTCACCACAACGAGTATCGAAAGCAGTAGGGTGGTGATGACCTCACGAACAGAGCCCTTAATGAACACCGAGTCATCCGAGATGATTTCCAGCTGGAGATCCTGCGAGCGGTTGTTGATGTCGGCTATGGCTTGCCGGACACCCTCAGCGATATTGATGGTGTTCGATCCCGCCTGCCGGATGACGCCAATGCCTACCACGCGCTCGCCATTCAGTCTAACAATGCCCGAGGCGTCGGCGGGCGAGAAGGCTACCTTGGCAACATGGCGAATACGAATTTCATCTCTGATGATGAGCGCAGCAATGTCGTCTTCTTTGGTCACCGCCGCGTCGGCCCGCACCAGAAGCTGCTGATCTCCTGTGCGGAAGCTGCCCGCGGGGACGTCAAGCGGTGCGGCACGCAATACGGCTGCCACGTCGGCAACGGTCAAGCCGTAACTGGTCAGGCGTAATGGATCGAGAATAATCCGCAGAACGCGCTGTCGCGATCCGAACAGCGGGACGTCGGCGACGCCTGGCAGTGAAATAAAACGTGGGACGATGTCCTGCTCGATAATCCGGCTCAGTTCTTCCTCCGAGTGCAGGGGTGACCTGACCGCGATTCGCATGATTTCTTCAGCCCGTTCGTCTGCTTTATACACCGAGAGTTGCTCCACGGCGTCGGGCAATTCCCGCTCTATCCGGCTGACGGCCTCGCGCACATCCGACGCTGCCTGATCCACGTCAATATCGGAGCGGAATTCGATATAAATCCGCGTGCTGTTCTCCTCGCTCGAGGAGTTGATCTCCAGCACACCAGAGACGCGCGCGGCAGCGCCCTCCAGCAGGCGGGTGACTTCGGCATCCATGGTTTCGGGTGAAGCGCCCGGTAGAAATGCCGTGACGGATACAACAGGGCGGTCGACATCAGGTAGCTCGCGAACCTCGATGGCCATCAGGGCGGCTAACCCGCCAATCGCCACCAGCAGGTTCATCACCAGCACCAGCCAGGGACGCCTGACCCCTAGCTCTGGCAGACCTCCCCAAAGCGGGCGCTGCTCAGCCATTTTCGCGCTCGTCGTTACTGGTGGGGGCGGCGGCTTTCAGGCCGGCGTCGAGTTCAGCGGGCGTAAGTACCTTGAGTACTGCACCCGCGCGAACCGACTGGATACCTTCCATCACGACCTCGTCGTTTTCAGCCAGATCGCCGGCTACCAGAATGGCCCCGGCCATGCGCTTAACCAGCGAGACCTCGCGACGAACGGCCACGTCTTCCTCGGCCACCCAGACATAGGCCCCATCGGCGCCCCACTGTACTGCGACGTCCGGCACCGACAGGAATTCTCCTCGGGAGGCTCCCACGCTGATTTCGAAGGCCATACCGGGTCGGAAATGGTCATCGGTGTTGTCGATAGCAGCGCGGGCGATGAACGAGCGCGAATTGACGTCGATGCGCGAGTCAACGGCCACCACCTCTCCCGAGACTGCTTTGTCTGCAGCATCCCACAGGCGCACATTTACGCGGCTGCCTTGGGTTACCCGTTCGACGTAGACCTCCGGTATTGAAAAGTTGACCAGCAGTACCGCTCTGTCATCGATTGTGGTGATCAGCGTGTTGGTATCAATACGATCGCCCACATCAATTTCTGTCAGTCCAACGCGTCCGGCAAACGGCGCAGTAATCCGTCGACGATCCAAATCGACCTTTGCCTGCTCCAGCGCAATACGCGCGCTGTCAACCGCTGCTCTCGCATCATCCATCTGGCTTTCGGGAATGTTGGCGTCGCGGGCGTTCACCGTGGTGTAGCGCTCTACTAACCGCTTTGCGTCCGCGAGTTGCACGGTGGCCAACTCCACCGCCAGCCGTTCGTCGCGATCATCGAGTTGCAGCAGTAGCTCACCTCGTTCCACGAATTGATCCGCATTGATGTTGACCGCAATGACGCGCCCCGACGTGTCGGAGAATACGTTGACACTCTGCTGCGCCCGGGCAGTTCCGACCGACGTGAGTGTCTCCACCAGATCAGTGAGTGTTGCGGGCTGGGTGACGACCGGAATACCTGAGCTCTGGGCGAAATCAAACCGGTTTTGGTTGGTTTGCTCGGAGCAGCCGATAAGTGCGCTGACCAGCATCAATGCCAAAAAACGCAACGGGTGTTGGCGTAAAAGCCTATGTGTCATTGTGGGCCCTGCTCCGCGGGGTCTGAGCCGCTATGCGCTGTGGAATCGCTTGATGCGTACCGCGCTGTCGGTTTTCAAGAAGTTCTCTATTTTACGCTATTTTTCTGGTGCCCGATGCTGTTTCTGCTACGGCAGACAGTCCCCCCCTGCGGTGGCACAATGCGCACCGGTCGCCGTTTAAGATTTTATAGGAACAAGGGAGCTCGGGGATGCCGGAGTCAACTGAACCAGCCGAAGTAGTGGCATTGCCTTGTCGGGGCTGTACCGCGGATTGCGCTAACAGAGCGCGCTGTGGTGGACTTCCCTGGCGCCTGCCCAGAGAGGCTGAGGACAGCGGCGAGAATACCGCGGGTGCCGGCCAGCCCTGAGTCTGCGGCGGCTTTGAGGCCGATCAGAAGTGAGGTTCTCTTGAAAAAATGCGCCCCACCAATGGCGCAAAGTAATCCAGAGACTGTGTCGGGTAAGCTGGATCAAAGGATGCCTGGTCCCAGCGTTCGCAAAATCTCAGGCAACTCTCGTAAAACGGATGATCCCGATAACGCTCCCTGCCATCGGGATCTTGCCCAAAATGATGAGCGTAGTAGGCCATTTGAAAAAGACCGTGATGGGCAACCACCCAGTGCACTTCTTCTCTCACATAGGGTTTGATCAGCGCTGCAGCAAATTCTGAGTGGTTCATCGGCGCCAGATCGTCACCGATATCGTGAATCAGGCAAGCAACAACCCATTCCTCGTCGGCACCGTCGTTCTCGGCGCGAGTGGCCGATTGCAGCGAATGTTGCAGCCGATCGATTTGATAGCCCGCCAAACCATCGCCCAGTCGCGATAAAGCGGCCAAAATACGATCGGGCAATGAGGCAATATGCTGGCGCTCGTACTGGTCCAGCAACACATAGTCGGCTCGTGTTCCCTGCTTCATGGCGGTGAATGAGACTGTTTCCATGGAGCACCTCTTGATACCGTTAGTCGCTGGGTCAGTGTAGGCTCAATCCGGTGGCGAGTGGAGTCGTGATCGCACTGCGCTTGCGCTTCCCTCCATTCGTTCGGCCATGGAACCCGAGTCTGGATGAGAGTGAAAAAATGAATGTGGGACTGTTAATGGCGGGTTTGTTGGGCGCCTCCGCCGTGGCGGCCGGCGCTTTCGGCGCGCACGCGCTTGAGGCCATGGTGACACCCGAGCGCCTTGCGATATGGACAACTGCTGCTAATTACCATCTTGTCCACTCAGTGGTGGTGCTGGCACTGGCCCTGCAGCCGCATCAGGCCCTCTGGCGTCGGACGATTCAGGGGTTTGGGTTGGGCATTGGCCTGTTTTCTTTTTCACTTTATGCGTTGGTGCTGACTGATCTGTCGATGTTGGCCATGCTCACGCCGTTCGGGGGGTTACTGCTGATGGGGAGTTGGCTCACACTGGTGTTCAAAGCACAACGCTTGACGATCTGAGCGATGTTGCCGCACTTTTACAACGGCCGAGTGGCGCCTAGAAATCGATTTATCGATGCCCCATGGTGTCGGTCATCGGGGTCTGGGTTGGAAGGGCTCATCGGCGCGAATAAATAACCACAAGGTTGCGCCGACAAAAGCCATGATCGTTCCGGTCGACAGCGCCGCTACCCAGCCGACGTGCTGCGCGAGAAAAGGCATGAGGGGCGCCACCACAATTCCCGCGAGATTCCCGCCCGTATTCATGACACCGCAGGCAGGAGCGGTGTACGGGCCGGCGACATAGGTTTGTGCCGACCAATAGGCACCTTCGGTCAGTTGTGTGCTGGCGAAGCAGAGCGACAACAACACGACGGCAACGTAAGGTGAGTTTGAGTACAGTCCCAAATACAGGAAAACGCCAGCACTCAGCAGCCCGGTAATAGCGGGGATCCTGCACCCCAAGCGCGGCCCGAGTTTCGCGCACAGCGTGTCGCAGGTATAGCCACCGACCGAGGCCATGACAGCTCCGCACAGCCACGGCAAGGACGCGAGAAAGCCGGTTTCGAGGATGCTGAAGCCCAGCTCGGTCACCAGATAATGAAAGAACCAAGTGAAAAAGAGATAAAAAATGCAGTTCTCCGCGAAGTATGCGGCGGCTAGCAGCAAGGTATTTCTGTCGCGAATCAGCTGTCTCCAGGCGACAAATCCTGCAGGGTGCGTGAGTCCCTCGCGCCCCGCGGTTATCTCAGCGAGTTCTTGCTGGGACATTGCCGGATGCGTGGCGGGGTCATCGGTGGCATACCACCACCATAGCCAGAACAGCGCCAAGCCCAGCGGGATAAAGAGATAAAAAGAGGCCCGCCATCCCCAATACACCATGACAATGGCTACCAGCGGCTGAGCGAGCGCCGCTCCCAGTGTCAGCCCGGTGCTGCCTACCGCATTGGGTAACGCCCAGTGACCTACCGGAAACCAGCGTTCCACAACGGCCGCCTGAATCGGATAGATGGGTGCATGGGAGACGCCGACCAGAAATCGCACAATGATGAGAGAACTCATAATGCCGAGGCTGCTGCTGAAGACTTGGCCGGGCAGCCAGCCGGTAAGGCCCGTGGTCAGCACCCAGATCAGCCCCACGCCTGTCAGCGCCACGCGCGGCCCCAATAATTTACCCAGTACCCCGCCGGGCAGCTGGCATAGCGCATAGCCCCAGATAAAGGCCGCGTAGATCCAACCCATTTCCAGCTCGCTGATACCGAGTTCGGGCATCATGAACTCGCCGGCGACGTGAATATTTTGTCGCATGAGGTACGACAGAAAGCTGAGCAGAAAAAGCACGCTGAAGAGGCGCCAGCGAGTGGGCACGACGAACCTAGGCCTCATGGCTGGGCTGGCAGTTGCATGCACACGGTGCCGTGGTGGCCTGAACGCGTCGACACCGGGCCGTGTCAGCGCAAACCGCCTCTCTTTGCTGATCAAACCGATATTTTTCGGTATTCATCGCTGTGGGTCGGATGCCGATAGCTTCTCTCGCACATAACGGCGAATGTCGAGGCTGTAGTCTTCCATGGGCGCGTAGTAACCGTGCTCAAAGACGC
>JAYNNB010000068.1:0-9745 GCA_038112515.1 Luminiphilus sp. | reverse complement strand
CCTCTCTCCCTGAAGCAACCGGCAGTGACGGCGATGTCGACGAGCGCACCGCCGCGCTGCAGGAATGCCTGGGTTACTTCACCGAGCTGTGGCATCAAAGAAAAAATAATTCGCCGGACACGATGGACCTGATCAGCCTACTGGCAACAAACCCCAATACGCGCAACATGATCGACGACCCATTGGAATTCCTGGGTAATCTCATCCTGCTTATCGTCGGGGGCAATGACACCACCCGCAACTCCATCACCGGCGGCGTACTGGCGCTCAATCAGCATCCGGCGGAATACGCCAAACTCAACGCCAACCCCTCGCTGATACCCAGTATGGTGTCTGAAATCATCCGCTGGCAGACGCCGCTCATGCACATGCGGCGGATTGCCACCCGAGACATTGAGCTCGGCGGTAAGACCATTCGCAAAGGCGACAAGGTCGTGATGTGGTATCTGTCAGGTAATCACGATGAAACGGCTATTGAGCGCCCCAACGACTTCATCATCGACCGGAAGAACCCTCGCTATCACTTGTCTTTTGGCTTTGGGATCCATCGCTGCATGGGCAACCGCCTCGGCGAGATGCAACTGCGCATACTGTGGGAGGAGATCCTCAAGCGCTTCTCCCGAGTCGAAGTTGTGGGTGAACCCGAGCGCGTGCTCTCAAACTTTGTTAGAGGCTATTCGGCTCTCCCCGTGCGGCTTCACGCGATTACCTAAGAGCGCCCGCACCTCCGCCTGGCAGCACTCACGCAGCCAGCGGCAAAACGCGCTCGCGAATAGCGGTCACTGCACTGAGAGCAGAAAAGTCACTGGCCCGTCGTTGACCAGCGCCACCTGCATGTCAGCACCAAAGCGACCGGTCTCGACACGGATGTCGTAGGTTGACAGCGCTGCGGCAAGATCCTCGCACAAGCGCTCGGCTTGCTCAGGCGGTGCGGCGGTCGAAAAGCTGGGGCGGTTGCCCGTGGTCGTATCGGCGGCCAGCGTAAATTGCGAAACCAGTAAAACGGCACCCTCGGCCTGCTGCACATTCAGATTCATCTTGCCCGCCGCATCTGGAAAGATCCGGTACCGCAATAGGCGCTCGGCCATGCGCGCTACCGATTGCGCGTTATCGCCATGCTCCACCCCAACAAAAACGAGAAGCCCGCGCTGAATTTCACCGACGATCGTGTTCTCAACCGTTACCGAGGCCTGTGTCACGCGCTGCAATAGACATTTCATACTGGGGAGATCTTCACCGCACACCACCCACAAGCATCACCCGACAGGCTGCGCGGTCAAACCGTGGCGCGACGAAATGGCCGCAAGTAGGCCTCCGCAGGCATCCGTCAGCATGTCAAAGACGTGCTCGAATCCTGAATCACCCCCATAGTAGGGATCCGGGACCTCGTCGCCCCAACCCGTCGCCCAGTCAAGCATCAGGGACAATCGCTGCTGTTCCCCTTGGGGACAAGATGCCTTTAGCAGGCGCATGTTGTCATTATCCATCGCCACGATGTAATCAAAGTGCGTGAAGTCTGCCCCAGCCACCTGCCGCGCACTGAGGTCACTCATCTCAATACCTCGCTGACGGGCCGTTGCTGTTGCTCTTGCGTCTGGCGGGTTGCCAATGTGATAGCCGTGCGTACCTGCAGAGTCGATTTCTATTTGGTCTGACAAGCCCGCCTTCAGCACCTGCTGACGAAACACCGCATGAGCGGTTGGGGAGCGGCAAATATTGCCCATGCAGACGAACAAAACGCGGGCGGTCATGGCAAAGGCTTGAGGGCAAACTGTTGTGATAACGCCTCTCGCATTGACGAGACGCGCTCGAGCGCTGCATCGGGCGTATAGGGTTCGGCAGCGCCGACCCCCCAGATCGGACGAGGCCATGCCGGATCCGTTCTAAAACGGGCAATGTGGTGCACGTGCAATTGTGACACCTGATTACCCAGGGTGGCGATATTGAGCTTGTGCGCGCTAAAACAGGTTTTCATCACCTCGCCCAGCACCATGGATTCTTGCCAAAGGCGCCGCTGGTCCTCCTCGCCGAGCTCAAAAGCCTCTGTGATACCAGGTCGTTCAGGCACCAGTATTAACCAGGGGTATCGACAATCGTTCATCAATAAAATACGACTCAGCGGCGTCATGCCGACGAGAAAGGTGTCAGCCTCGAGCTGGGGATCGAGCTTAAACATGGGCGACAGCCATCTGCAGATTACTCACCGACCACTCCCTCCTCGCTCTGGACAACCGCTTTATCATCTTGCTCGAAAGAAAATTGACCCCGCGCTATCCATCGGCTGGCCACGCTGGAAAATCGAACAAGTTGTTCGGCCACGGCGGCATCCAGCCGGTTGATCGCTGTATCGCCCAGCTCGGTTTTCACGATATCGATCAGATCGCCTTCAAAACCTGATCCCGTCCACTCAAAATTAGGATCACTGACAAAACGCGACGGCACATGCGCTGCTATCGCGGCATCAAACGGGCCAGCCGCTTGTACCGAAGCCTGCGTTAAATCGCTCACAAAAGATACGTATTCAATAGGCTCAGTACCGCCGTGATCTGCCACTGCGCGTAACAGAGGCGCCGACCAATCTGATGCCTCAAGCGCCGCCGTGAGGCGCTGATACTGATAAGACTCAATAACCCCGTGACGGTTCGATACGCGCTGGACCAGTTCCGGCGTTTTACCCTGAAGGACAGACCAAAGCGCCTCCAGAGTGCCTACCCCCGGCAAGGGTTCTGCGTGATACGGCTGCGTGAGATCACCCACATAGTGCAAGCCCCACCCCAGAAAGCGCCATCCCCAGTAGGGGTGGCCCGTACTGAACGCCAAATCGGCCAATTCCCCGTACAACGCAATCCGCCAAAGCGGAAAGGTCCTCAGCAGATCGGGCTGGGCTAACTGCGCGAGCCAATCGAGATGATAAAAACCCATGTGGAAAGGCGCCTGGGATCCATAATCGAGATTAGGGTTACCGAAGGGCTGCTGACCAAATCCGTATTCCTGTCCAAAGAGAGTGCCGTTGTCCTCAAACAAACCAACATCCATGCCCAGATCCGGCTCGTCGCTAGCGGTCGCCAATACCTCCGCTATCGACACAGACTCCCCTGGTTCCAAGGCCCAGTATCGCGACGCCTGCTGCGCGTTACCTCCGCCCAAAAAGCTTAGCGACGACCAGGGCAGAGCACTCCCTACCGGCTTTTTCCGCTCGGGAGAAGGACCCACGTAAAGCGCATAAGAAAGCCGAGGGTTAATACGAATCGCAGACACAAAACGCTCGGTAATGGGCGCGGGGTTGTTTTTCCATTGCAGCGCCGCAGGCGTCACTGGATAGTGTTCGATATTATCCCGGGCCCATCGCTCAACCTCTTCCAGGGTTTGGGCAATGGCAGTTTGTTCGACAATCAGAAACTGCTGCAAAGGTTCCGCCGGCACGTCTCGTGAAGCCAGTGCCGGTTGTTCTCGCAATAGTGGCCAGACGAGACTCGCGTGATCGGACCAACCCCAGACCGGCGCCGCAAGCAAAAGCAAAAACCCACTCCAACATCGATGCGAATATTTATAAGACATGGCCAGTGTGACTCTCCTCACTAAGGACTCGAGGCTGACACGTTTATCGCTCGCTATTCAAGGAGAACCGCTATACCGACGATAGGGCGAGGGGAAGACGGGCCCTTCTGATTTCGGCTTCAGCGTCGACAGCCTCAACTTCCGCTCTCAATCAGGCGTTGGTAATCCATAGCGTTTGATAGGGCTCGAGTCGCCACTCTGACAGGCTTTCCTCAATTGGCGTATCGGTGAGTAACTCCCGCCAGTGCTGGTTGACCAATAAATTGAGACTGCTCAGAGGAAGCGTCTGCTGAGCATTTGAGACATTGTGAACACAAAAGAGGCTTTGCCTTCGATCCAGCGATTGGCGCCAAAAGCCAAAGAGCGGGTTCCCCAAATGCAAGGTGAATTGCGTCGCATTGGGGTGAAACGCAGGCTGCTGCTGTCTCACCGCAATCAGGTGTTTCAGCGCATTGAAAACCTGATGATGGTGCGAGGATGCCTCGTCGAGAGCCGCCATCAACTGCTCGAGCTGCCACTGGTGACGATTGATAGATCGGTTTTGGCTGGTGTGCTCCAGCCTGCCAATGTCGTTGCGCGTGCCGAATAAGGAGTGGATGTAAAACGCCGGGACTCCCTCAAGACCCAGCATAATGGCATGGGCGCAAATAAACCTCTCGAGGCCCCACGCATCTGGCCCTGCAATCGTGCCCTGTAAGGCGTCAAACAACGCAATATTAATTTCGTAGGGCTTTGCGGCCTCCCCCACTGCCTCACGCCAAGAAATACGGCCACCAAAGCGTTCCATGGTAGCGAGCAAGGTATCAACCTCGTCCTGCGCCAGCAGGCCCTCGACCGGCCTCAATCCAATACCGTCATGAGAGGCAATAAAGTTGAAATAGAACGTCCCATCCTGTGCGGGCGGCATACTCATCATCCAAGTGGAGAGATGCTGGCTATTGCCGGTGACAAGCGCGTGCACCAAAAGCGGCGGCAGAGAAAAATTATAAATACCGTGGGCCTCATTGGCGTTGCCAAAGTAAGACAGGTTCTCGCGGTTAGGAACATTCGTCTCCGTGATCACAAGTGCGTCGGGCTGTGCGGTCTCGATAAGCAGCCGGAATAGGCGAATCAGCTCATGGGTCTGCGGGAGATTGATACAGGTGGTGCCACTTTGTTTCCATAAAAAAGCCACGGCATCCATACGAAATACCCTTACACCGGCATCGAGCAAGGCCCTGATAATAGAGACGAACTCCACCACGACGGCTGGGTTGGCAAAATTGAAGTCAACCTGGTCGGCGCTGAAGGTGCACCATACCGATTGCTCGCCTCCCTCCGTCATTACGGGAATCAGTAGCGGAGAAGTGCGGGGTCTAACGACTTGCGAGGTGTCGAATTCCTTGTCAGGGACAAAAAAATAGTCGCTGCCCGGATCCAGTCCCTGACGAAAATTCTCAAACCAGGCTGAGCGACTGGAACAGTGGTTCAAGACCAGATCAGCCATCAGTCGATAGTCGATGCCCAGGCGGGTGATGTCTGCCCAGGTACCCAGCGCCTCATTGACGCTGGAGTAATCGAGCACCGAAAAACCGTCGTCGGAAGTCCAGGGATGAAACGGCAACACATGTACCCACGACACGGCATCGCGCAATTCTCGGGTCAAAAATTCGTGCAGAGTTTTGAGTGGCGGCTCCCCGTCATGGACGATCGAATCGCCGTAGCTGATGATGCCGATATCGGCTTCGCTCCAAAGGTTGCGATGCGGTTCGGGTGGATGCTGATCAGATCTGAGTCTGGCGGCATTCAGTAATGCATCCGTCCATTTTTTCAGGTCGGGAATGCATTCATCATCGCCGTAAATAGCCTCAAGATGTTTGAGGAGGCGCTGTTCAACCGAATGGCTCATGCACTTGCGAGCTTCGGCGCAATATTGTCGGGCGCAAACTCTGCGTGGTCGGCCTCAACCGCCTCGACCAACTCATCAAAAATGGTGGGGATCGCACTGAACACCCGGTTCCAGGTAGGTATAAACGGTGCCTCAGTAGAGCGCTCCAGAAACTGGTTACCCGCCGCCAGCAAATTCTCCGCAAACAACTCAATGGCCTCCTCCTCCCTGTGAATATCAAAGGTCAGGCCGTTCATCATGGCGTCGTTGCGATAGGTTTCGACCAGATCCAACGCCATGCGGTAGTAGGTCGCCTTTAGCGTGCGAAACGTCTCCTGATTAAATACGGTGCCCTGAATCGCCAGTTTTCTGTAGAGCGAGCGGGCGATATCCAGTGACATTCGGGATAAGCCCGCATTCTGGTCAGAAAGCGAAAGATCCTGATGTTTGTGATCGTAGTTATCAGCAATGTCGACCTGACAAATCTGTTTGTTGCTGTTGCTTCGGTATACCTCTGACACCACGCCAATTTCCAAGCCCCAATCGGTCGGGATACGAAGATCACCCAGCAAGCGCTTGCGAAAAGCAAACTCGCCCGCAAGGATGTAGCGGTAACTGTCCAGATAGTCGAGGTAGGGTGAATCGCCAACGATACGCTTTAAAGCGCGGATCATGGGGGTGACCAGCAGTCGACAGACCCGGCCGTTAATTTTGTTGTCAGATACGCGGGGGTAGTAACCCTTGCAAAACTCGTAGCCAAAAATGGGGTGCGCGACCGGATAGATCAGCCGCGCCAGCAGGCCGCGATCGTAAGTGAGAATATCGCAATCGTGCAGGGCTATCGCCTCTGCGCGACCCGTGGCCAGTACATAGCCCATGCAATACCAGACGTTGCGACCTTTGCCGAGCTCTGTCGGCGCCAGACCCGCCTCCTGCAGTCGCTGGTCGATTGCCTTCAGTCGCGGGCCATCATTCCATAAAACCCGATGGTGCTGGGGCAACGCCGAAAAGAAATCCAGCGCGTGCTCATACTCCGCCTGCGACGCGCGATCGAGCCCGATCACAATCTGCGACAGATAAGGCACGGACTGTAGTTCACCGAGAATCGCGGGCAATGCCGGCGTTTGAATTTCGGAGTACAGAGAGGGCAGTATCAATCCGAGCGACCTACGTTCGCTGAAAGACACCAGCTCTTTTTCGAGATCCTCGGTCGATCGTTCGCCCAGATTATGCAGCGTCGTGATCGTGCCGTTTTGATAGAAATCGGCCACTGTCCACCTCCTCTTGTACTCGTTCCAGCAAAATCTCAATGCCCTCGGACCAACCGGCGGGACCAAACTGATCACTGATTACCAATCCCCCCGCTCGCTTCAGAGTTGGCGGCTCGTAAACGGGCGATCGAACCAGCAGCGCCAAATCCGTCACCTGCAACATTTCAATATCGTTCTCCGCATCACCGGCAGAGATGCTCAGCGCCTCCTCAAAGCCGGAGCGCTCTCTGCAAATTTTTTGGTGCAGCCAACTCACTGCCTCGGCCTTGCCGCCCGATGAGAGCACGTGCACAAAGCGACCACCCTGAACACAGCGCATGTCCAACGCGCTGACCTGTTGCGCAAAAGCCACTCGATCGGCCGGCGTGCCGAGCCACACTAGGGTCTCGCAAAACAACCTTTCCTTGGCTAGCCGCGCGCTGTCGGCATCCAGCCCGGTAACCGACATCACCTGTTTGTCCGACAGATCACAAAGCGACTGGTAACGGTTACCCCACTCAACACTGAGTATGGCCAGCTGACGCCGGATCACAGATCGGGGAATACCAAAACCATGGCACCACATGTCGCCTTCGCTGACAGAAGTCTCAGTGCGGGACAAACCCCACCGTGCCGGTATCCATACGGCCGCGCCATTCTCCACAATCATGGGACCGTCGAGCCCGAGTTGCTCGGCAATGACCCGGGTCTCGGCTGCCGTTTTGCTGGTGCAGGGAATCACGGGGATACCCTGCTCACGAAGGTGCGCCAAGGTGGTGGTCGCCGCCTCAGCAGAATAGGTGTGATGATCCAGCAAAGTCCCGTCGAGATCGGTATAGATAACGGCGGCACTCATGGGGAGACCGCCGCGAGCTGCATGCCACGTACCGAACGATCGTGGTCCAGATCCCAGGTCACATGAGCGCACCGGGGCAATGCTGTGAGCGCATGCTCGGTGAGACGCTGGTAATGGAGAACAAAGGCGCCGACCTCGTCGCGAGTCATCGGAGTGCCTGTCGTTGCATGCTTGCCGGTATCGATCGCGTCGGCCAGCCTTTGCTCCTGCTCCCAGCGCCAGTCAAACACTGCTCCAAAGCTGGGAGCCTTCAGGAACAGCAGCAGATCGAGCTGATTAAACAGCGCCGCATAGGTGGTCTCTAAGTACCTGTTCACCTCCCTACGCCAAAGCCCACTCGAATCCTGCGTCGACTCGGTCTCATTGACCGGGGTAACCAAGGCCTGCTCCGCCTGCGGCGGAATGCCTACACACCACCCCTCGAGAAAAATCAGTCCCACCGGCGCACAAACTTGGCGCCAATGCACCGTATTGGTGCGATCATCCCGGGCCTTGTCGAACTCAGGCAACGCCACAGGGCCATCCCCTGACATCAGCGCCCGGAGCGTGGCATCCAATAGTGCGAGATCATGTGTCCCCGGCACACCTCGAGTGCCAAATAACGGATGTACCCCTTTGGCGAGCTCCTGACGCTCAGCCCGAGTCAGGTAAAAATCATCTAACGACAGCGCCGTCGCCGGCGTGCCAAAGACTTGCTCCGCGACGCGTGCCATTGCCTTGGCCAGCGTGCTCTTGCCCGAGCCCTGGCAGCCACTGACCCCAACGAGCAGGGCCTGATTACGCGATTTGGCGCTGACCGCGAGGTGCCGGGTTACACCGGCGTACCATGCGGTAAAGGGCTTTCCGAATGTATGCGGCAACTGCTCCTCGCTGGCAAAAACTTGCAACACCTCAGAAAGACGGGCATCGACTCTCTCGTCTTCAGGCATGGTTCGACGCCTCGATCCGCCGTGAGCGACGAAATGAAACTGGATTAATGTGCATGATGCATCCCCCGGATTTGTCTTTTTATAAGCATTGACCCGCCTCATATCCGTGCGCCACGCGCACGATTTACCCGAGTGGGTTTAAACGGCTCAATAGGTAATGCAAGGACCGTGCCCGTTTTGTCCGGACATGTGTCGGCGAGGATTTTGGTTAAACTCCACCTCGCCAGAAAATGTGGATAAACGCCTAATGTCGCAGCCACTTTCAGTCTTTATGGGGAGCGTCGCCAAAGCAACCATTGCAGAACATGGATGGCGAGGGGCCCCCATCAGCACGCTGATCGGGGCCTCGGGCGGCCCGAAATGGTTGATTCTCTCAGAGCTGGACCAGGTGCTGGCCACCGAGCTACTGGCAACTGCTCCCGGGCCAGTCACGCTGATGGGCTCCTCGATTGGCACCTGGCGACACGCCTGCCTCACCCAACCGGATGCTGTCGGTGCGATCAAGCGACTGCAACACGCTTACCTGTACCAGAAATACAGCAGTCCCAAACCGACGCCCCATGAAGTCAGCACTGTCGCGACACACATGCTGAAAGAGGCGCTAGGCCAGCAAGGAGCGCAACGTGTTATCGATCACCCCTCCTTACGTAACGCCATTGTGACCGCCAAAGGGATCGGCGTAGCCAAATCTCAACGTGGGCTATCACTGCTCGGTGGCATGGCGGCGGCCACACTCAGTAACGCCTGGTCCCGACAGGGCCTGGAACGATTTTTTCAGCGCGTGATTTTTGGTCACCCAGCGCTAGCCACGACGCCCTTTGCGACCGGCTTTAACACTCAGATGGTGGCGCTAACCCAAGACAATCTGATTTCCGCTCTCAAAGCGAGCGGCGCCATCCCCCTTTTGATGCAATGCGAACCCCACATTCCCGGCGCCGGTGAAGGCCCTTTTTGGGACGGTGGCATTATCGATTATCACTTTACTCTGGACGCACCGCCGAGCACCGGGCTGGTGCTGTATCCCCACTTCTGCGCTCAACTCACACCGGGTTGGTTCGACAAGAAGCTACCGCAACGCACCCATTCACCCCGCCTCAGCAACCTGATCTTGATCTGTCCCAGCGACGAGTTTCTCGCGAGCTTGCCCTACGGAAAAATCCCGGATCGCGGGGACTTTCGCACAATGTCGCCGGAGCAACGCATCGCTTATTGGGAGGTCTGTATCCGCGAGAGTGGGCGTCTGGCGGAGGCGTTCTATGATCTGGTGACGGGTGATGACCCGCTG
>JAYNNB010000067.1:0-9768 GCA_038112515.1 Luminiphilus sp. | reverse complement strand
TACTCGCCGCTGAATTTGATACTTCGACGGTCACGGTGACGCTGGTGGAGTCGCCCACAGTGCCCACTATTGGGGTAGGAGAAGGTACCTGGCCGTCAATGCGATCTACGCTGCTGAAGATCGGCCTGTCGGAGAGAGTGTTCATAGAGCAGTGCTCCGCCGCGCTCAAACAAGGCACTCAATTTAAAAACTGGCTTCATGGGAATGGGGAAACTTACTATCACCCGTTTACCCTGCCCCACGGCTTTGCTGAAGTTAACTTGGCCGAGCATTGGAATCGAGGGCATCTCGGAAACCAACCGTTCGCTTCCAGTGTGACGCCCCAGTTTGCAGTCTGCGAGGCGGGGCTTGCGCCAAAGCAGCTGAGCGTTCCTGAATACGCGTTCACCCTGAACTATGGTTACCATCTGGATGCGGGCAAATTCGCCACCATGCTTTCTAGCCATGCCACCGAGCAATTAGGGGTGCGACACGTACTCGCAGATGTGAGCGGAGTAGCGTCTCACGATAACGGCGATATCGCCTCACTCATTACAGATCAGGGACCCGTCACGGGCGACCTGTTTGTTGATTGCAGTGGATTTCGCAGCGTGTTGCTGGGTGATCACTACGGCGTTCCATTCGTCAGTCAAAAACATGTGCTTTTCAATGACAGTGCGCTCGCGGTACAAGTCCCCTATGACGCCTCCTCCGAAATCGCTACAACGACGAAATCAACCGCCCACGAGGCTGGTTGGATCTGGGATATCGGATTACAACATCGACGCGGCGTTGGCGCGGTGTTCTCTTCTGATCATGCGAGCGCCGATTCAATCGAGCCCACCTTGGACGCCTATCTCAGAGAAACAGGCCATGCTTCCGGCCTCACGGAATTAGAGCCCCGACTAATTCGCTTTGATCCTGGCTATCGCAAGTTTTTCTGGCATAAAAACTGTGTGGCCGTGGGATTATCAGCAGGCTTCATTGAGCCACTGGAGGCCTCAGCCCTGGTCTTAGTGGAACTGAGCGCAAGAAGCATCGCACAACAATTCCCCAAAACGCGGCAGCAAATGGATACTGTCGCGCAACGATTCAATACCGAATTTTCGCAACGGTGGGAACAGATTATAGAGTTTCTCAAGCTCCACTACGTTCTCTCACAGCGCGAAGACACGGCGTATTGGCGAGAGCACCGGGACGCCGCTTCAGTGCCTTCGAAGCTGGCGGAAAAACTGGCCGATTGGCGTCACCGGTGCCCGTGGCACCTTGATGAGCGGCGTGTAGACGAGATGTTCCCGTCAGCCAGCTATCAATATGTTCTCTACGGCATGAATTTTAAGAGTGACCTCGGCGAAGAAAACAGAAGGCTCTCCTCTCGGGATAGAGAGCGAGCGCGAATACTAAAGGATGAAATCGACGCTCAGTCGAATCGCTACCTTCAACATCTTCCGAGACATCGATCCTTGATAAGCGAAGCCATAGCACAGGGCTTCGCCACATGAATCTACAATGACCGATCAACAGTTATCTAAACTCAACAGCGTTCAGCACGCCTCCCTGCGGGTCGCGCGAAAATACAGCAAAGCATTGGGAGACGATGTGATGACTTGCCTGGTCTTCACAACCGAGATGCGCACGCTTCAGGGTACCTATCCTCTGCTAATGCAACACATCGATGGCAATCCGGTTCCTCTGCCGGTAGCGCTGCTCGGTGTTGAAAACAAGGAAAATCTATTTCTCTGCGAATCGGACTCGGGCTGGGCCGCCGACACGATACCCATGATGATGCAAAAGGGGCCCTTTTATATTGCTAAGGAGCAAGACAAGACTGGCGCCAGTCGAACTGTGATCGCGGTAGACGAACACCACCCAAAGATAAATGCGGAGGGTGGTGAGCCTTTATTCACAGACGCCGGGGGGCACAGTCCCTATCTTGACCGCATTATCGCCGTGCTGGAGAAAATCGAGGCGAGCCATCCTCACACGATAGATTTTGCCAACACGCTAAACAACCTTGAGCTGATTACGCCCCTGGATTTTAGGTGTACGCTGAATGATGGCAGCACGCATACCTTAACGGGATTTTTCGGCGTAGACGAAGAGCGCCTACAAAAACTACCCAAGGATGCACTCGCCACTCTGCACGAGCAGGGCTACTTGCTTCCCGTCTTTATGATGCTCGCATCACAATCACAAGTTGCTACGCTTCTGGCGAAAAAAAATGACCGGTTGTGATGCCTCGGGGGGCGAAAATCAAATTGCTCCTGTTAGAGAGATTTCTCTCAGTGAGTTTGAAACGGCTCCCGACACCTGGCTGACGGAGGCCGCGCCCTGGGTACTCCGTGATGGTGTCCGTGATTGGCCGATAGTAAAGGCCTCGATGCAGAGTAACAGCAGCGCTCTTGACTACCTCCGGAGCTTTTACCAAGGCCAGAAGGTTTCCGCGTTTTTAGGTGAACCCGAGCATCAGGGAAGATTTTTTTACAATCAGGATTTCACCGGCTTTAATTTTCTACAGTTACAAACGAACCTCGCACAGGTCATGGAAAAGCTCGAAGAGTTTTCCACCGCCGATAACGCACCCAGCCTGTATGTTGGCGCAACTAATATTGGACACTGGCTACCGGGGATGGAACGGGAAACGCCGTTTATCGTTCCGCTGCCCTCCCCTCTCGTCAGTTTGTGGCTGGGCAATGAGAGCATCATCGCACCCCATTTTGACTACCCGACCAATATTGCGTGCTGCGTACTGGGAACGCGGCGATTTACTCTTTTCCCGCCAGATCAAGTCAAAAACCTTTACGTTGGCCCCTGGGATATCACGCCAGCCGGACAGCCTATTAGCTTGGTAAACACCCGAGATCCTGATTACGATGCGCACCCTCGCTTTCGCGAAGCGGTGGCTCATGCTTCCTCGGCAGAGTTAGCGCCGGGCGATGTCATTTACATCCCTTCTCTGTGGTGGCATCAGGTTGAGTCGACTGCGAAAATTAACGGCTTGGTGAATTTTTGGTGGGTCAGCCAGCCTAGCGAGTACGGGCGACCAATGGATGCTTTCAATCATGCGCTACTGTCTATCAAGACACTGCCAGCTGATGAGCGAGATGCTTGGGCCGCACTCTTTGACTACTATGTATTTTCACCTGAGGCGGAAGATAAACCCCGCTGGAAAGACAAAACCATCGATCGCACTAATGACATTAACAAAGACGTCGCCAAACGACTCCGCGGCGAACTGATCAATAATCTGAAACGAGCATGACTGACTACAGCGATAAACCCATTAACCGAGTTGTTATTGCCGGCGGCGGCACCGCCGGCTGGATGGCTGCCGCAGCCCTGTCCCGATTGGTGGGTAGAAAACTGGACATCACGCTGGTGGAGTCCGAAGAGATCGGCACTGTTGGCGTAGGCGAGGCCACTATTCCCACGCTGCTGACCATGAACAGACTGCTGCAGATTCCGGAACCAGACTTTATAAAAGCCACCAGCGGCACCTTTAAACTGGGGATTCGATTCGAGAACTGGCTCCATGAAGGTCATGACTACATTCACTCTTTCGGAGATACCGGAAAAGGCTGCTGGGCGGGCGGCTTTCAGCACTTCTGGATGCGCGGGCAACGAGAAGGCGTGGCCGCTGAGTACGGCGCTTATTGCAAGGAATTAAAAGCGGCACTCGAAAATCGCTTTGGCATACTCTCAGAGCACAAGCTGAACTATGCCTACCATCTTGACGCCACGGCTTACGGGCAATACCTTCGCCGCCTTGCTGAAGCACATGGCACCCGCCGCATAGAGGGCCAGATTGCTCACGTATCCCTCTCGGAAAGCACCGGGTTTATTGAATACCTGCAATTAAAAGACGGGCAACAAGTTGCTGGAGATCTGTTTATCGATTGCACCGGCTTCAGGGCCTTGTTAATTGAAGACGCGTTGCAGACTGGCTTCGAGGATTGGAGCCACTGGTTGCCTTGTAATCGCGCCTGGGCGGTACAAACCGAACTGACCGGCGAGCCCGTTCCCTACACCCGGGCCATTGCGCATGACAGCGGCTGGCGCTGGCGGATTCCACTGCAACACCGCGTCGGAAACGGTCTCGTCTACTGCAACGAATATTTAGATGATGATGCCGCCAGAGAGCGGTTACTGAGTCTCGTTGACGGTACGCCGATCATTGAACCAAGGCCAATTCGCTTCACAACGGGTCAGCGGAAGCGTTACTGGAATAAGAACTGCGTCGCATTGGGATTATCCAGCGGCTTCATCGAACCACTCGAATCCACCAGCATCCACTTCATTCAAAATGGCATCATGTGGTTACTCTTGATGTTCCCCGACAGTGTAATGAGCCGCGCTTCCATCGACGAATACAACGACAAGCTACGGGGTGAGGCTGAGCGAATTCGAGACTTTATCGTGCTGCATTACTTTGCAAATCAGCGAGTTGGCGAGCCGTTCTGGGATATGTGTCGTGAGTTACCTATCCCTGATTCACTGCATCAGAGACTCGCACTGTTTAGGGACGCGGGACGCGTCTTCAAACCACAAGATGATGTATTTTCCGAAAACTCTTGGGTTCAGGTGATGATGGGCCAGGGCATTATGCCCGAGCGGTACCATAACATCGTCGACTCCATGACCACCGAACAACTTCAGCACTTTTTGGTGGAAATTGAGCGGGACGTGGACCGCACCGTCGCAGCGCTACCCAATCACGGCGCGTTCGTGGACGCGATTGTAGCGCGAGCGCAGTAAGCCTAGCTAAGCCCACGAGTGGGTAGGAACTGGAGCGCAACCTGTAGAGCGCATTGTTGATCTATTTTGAAGCGCTAGGCCATAGCCAAGGCAACAGAGGGCCCGGCTGCGCCGAGAGAAACCATGCCTTACCTAGCCTCGTATCAGGCGCTTATGCCGGCGAGAAGGCACCAAGCATACCAGCACCCGTTGCCGCGACCTTTCGCTAAGAGGGCGCGCTATGTGAGCAATTGTTGAATGGCACTACGGTAGTTACGGCTCACGCGCACCGTCACGTCGTCATCCAGATGCAGCAAACATTCCCCTTTTGGCAGGGTATCTACCGCTCGCACTTTTCGCACATTAACGATTGTCGAGCGATGGATGCGAACAAACTCGGCACTGAGCTTGGCCTCCAGATCTTTCATGGTGGAGCGCAGAATATGTACCTTGCCCTGCGCGTGAACACACATATAGTCCCCTGCCGCATCGATCCATTCGATATCAGCGTGAGGCAGCAAATAAGTATGTCCACCATCCTTGATGGGGAGCCTGTCATATTCTGCTGCAGAGGGCGCACTTCCCGGTGAGGCCGGCTCAATGTTGCGTAGATGAGCGATAGCACCCAACGGTGCATCTTTTCCGACTGAAAAACCTCCGGCTGCAAGGCGCTGCTTCGCGCGCTCTAGCGCCGTAGCCACTCTGTCAGGGTCAAATGGCTTGAGCACATAGTCCACTGCATGCAGATCGAAGGCTTGACACGCATACTGGTCGAACGCGGTGGCGAAAATGACCGCAGGCATCAAGTCGGCCTGGGTATTCTCAATCACTTCGAGCCCGGTAAGGCCCGGCATCTCAATATCTATCAGTACGACATCAAACGACTCGCGCTGCAACCGGGCGACAGCGTCGCGCCCGTTGGAACACTCCGCAGTTACCACAAAGCCCGGCTGTCTCTCAATGAGCGACCGCATAAGCTCAATACTGAGCGCCTCGTCGTCAACCAGCAGTACGCGTAAGTCCGTCATAACTCGCCTATTATGCCCCTTCTTTCGCAGGCACACCTATCTCGACCCGCAGCCCTCCCAAGGGTGACGGTTCCGGTCGGCAATAGGCATCAGAACCAAATACCGTTTCCAGCCGATCATGGATGTTCTGCAGGCCCAACCCCGTGCCCGTAGCGGGCCAAGGTCGCTGTTCATGATCACTTTCCATCACTAAATCCGCACCGCTGTCTTCTACGCTAAGCATCAGTGTAGATCCATTTAAGCTGGCACTGATCTGGATAGTGCCACCTGATTCGGATTTTGAGATGGCATATTTCACCGCGTTCTCTACCAGCGGTTGTAACAGTAAGCTGGGCACGATGCATTCATAAGCATCGGGTGCAATATTAAGAATGAGCTCCAGCCGGTCAGAGAATCTCGCCCTCTCGATGTCGAGATATAGCTGCAGGGCTGCCAGCTCCTCCCGCAACGTTGTCATCGAAACTCCCTCATTCTCGAGCGTAAAACGAAGGAATGTGGAAAGATTCAGCAGCATGCGATTGGCATCATCTGATCTACCAGTCGTCACCAGCGCACTCACCGAATTAAGTGTATTAAACAGAAAGTGCGGATTTAGCTGATAGCGCAATAATTGCATCTGCGCTTCCTTCGCTTCGGCTTCCGCTTTGATTCGCTTCAACGCCTCCTGACGCTGTGCGGATTCAGCTCGCACCGCCACCTCCTGCTCTCGCTGCAGAAACTGGTAGTACTTAATGCCGTGATAAAGCGCCGCCCAGGTAAAAAAAACAAACAGGGAGGGAAACAGCCATCCTCCAAAATCCGACCAGAGATCACCCGCTCCGGTCATGGCCATGAACATCATCAGGCGTAAGACCGACCAAACGAGAGCAAAAGCAATCGCTGCGCCCAGCACCATGATCAGTCTTACATAAATATGCCAGTGCCAGACGGCGCGGTACAGGTAACGCAGGGGAACGGAAAGTGCAAAACCCAGTGCGGATTGCGATACGTTATGCGCAAGATACGACAACTCATATTGGTCATAGGGCACACTAAGGCTGAGGTAGGTAAGGAGAGAAATACCGATCCAACCCAAGACTTGGAGCAGCCAAAACAAAGCACCGTCATCATGTACCAATCGATAGTAAGTCGCGTTTTCGGACCCCACCATCACTCCCTATCTGATTAGATAACCGCAGGTTCCGATGGTAACTGATTGATGTTGATAGAAGTATTAGAAAACCCCTCAGCCCGGCAAAAATGGTAGAATTTGGCATCGGCTCAGGAGAGGCCGTCTGCACCATGGGGGACATCCGTTGTTATGACCGATCTAAATTCGGTGGTCAGCACTACCTTGCTCGCCGACCACAATCACGCCTCAGTCAGCGCCATGCTTGACGCCATTTTAAAAACACCGCTCACCCCCATGGAAGCGAGTCAGGCTAAATCTTATATGGAGCAAATTGCGACCAGAGCCGCCAATGATGAAGGCGCTGAAGTGGCGCTTTTTCAGTTAATGGAGATGAAAAACCAGCACACGACTTATGTCATGCGGGTGGCGCTGTTCTCCAATAACAAGGCCATAGGCCTCGATGTGATGGACGCAGAGAACGGACAGTTTTTTGTTCCGGAAAGCTGCCCCGTGGTGGAACTTCAGGCCAACACCCTGAATTGATCCACCGCCGCACAAATGGTGAGGCGGCCACCTTTGTCACGCTGGTGGGACTGGTGGCTTATGCGGCGATCGCGACTGACCTCTATCTCCCTGCCATTCCGTATATGGTTGCAGATCTCGGGGCGACTGAGTCCCAAGGCCAACTGACCCTCAGCGTATTTATGGTTGGCTTGGCAGCCGGCCAGCTGATTTTTGGTCCCTTGTCCGACCACTATGGACGCCTTCCCGTTGTGAGAGTCGGAACACTGCTGTTCCTCGTGACATCAGCGCTGTGTGCATTTGTGCGAGACATTGAACTGATGTGGCTGATGCGGGGACTTCAGGGTATCGCCGCAGCCAGCGGTCCGGTTATTGCGCGAGCGATTGTTCGGGATCGGTATGAAGGCAATCGCGCCTCGCAAGTAATGTCGGTATTGTCCGGGGCGATGGCGGTCATACCAATGGTGGCTCCTGGACTCGGGGTGCTGATTCTGGGCTTTTCTCCGTGGCCTGGCGTTTTCGTCGCGCTAGCGGTTTTCGCGCTCATGATTCTGCTTGCACTTGTCCGCTTTCCGGAATCGGCTCCCCACACTGATGAACGATTGACTTTTTCTCAGATTCTGCGGGCCTTTCAGGCCATGCTGTCAAATCCGGCTTTTGTTGGCTACCAAATAGCGGGGTCATTCTCTTTTGCTGCATTGTTCTGCTATTTGTCTACGGTGGCTTATTTCCTGCCTGATGTTTTCAATGTACCAACGTCCCTGTTCGGTTACGCCTTCGCACTCACAGTGTTTGGCTTCATGACCGGTTGCTTGGTAAATGCAAGCCTCGTTATGCGTTATGGCATGGACAAGACCCTACGCGCGGGACTTCTGATCAGTCTCGCCTCCGCCCTGTGTATCGCGGCGCTGGCTACAGAGGCCCACGCATACATGGCGGCGCTGGCGCTGCTATCCTCAAGTTTCTTTTTTGGTGTGGGCCTCACGGCCGCCAATGCTTCGATGGGCGCTATTTCACTTTTCAAAAATCAGGCCGGGGCCGCTTCGGCTGTCTACGGATGTACCCATGCGCTACTCGCATCTTTCATCGGCGCAGTTGCGGGAAGCCTTTATGCTGGACGATTGCTGGAGCCTGCGTTGATCGTGCTGGGATGTTCAATGCTGGCTATTGGCGGTTTGATTTTGATCGGAACGAGCAAAACCCCACAGTGAGCCCCGAATATTACCGAATGAGAGCATCGCTATACACGCGAGCAATCGCACTTGAATTAACCAAGGAGCTTATTGAGTGAGCGATACGCGCTGGGAGCAATTACTCCGTTATCGGTTTATCGAAATCATTGTGCTTTGGGAGGGACGCCTCACCACGCGACATCTGCGGGAAGTGTTTGGCCTTGGAAGGCAGCAGGCCAGCAAGGACATCAACAACTATAAGCGCTCAATAGGACCCGGCAACCTTGAATATGACACGGCCGCGAAAGGTTATCGGCCCAGCGCCTCCTTCTCGCCTGTCGTCTCCCGTGGCACCGTTGAGGAATATCTCGAGATTATTGCGGGAACCAGCGATATGCTTCAGGTATTAGGCCGTCTTCCCGACGCCCTGACTGCCACAGAAGTACTTCACGCTCCCAATCGGCAGGTAGCCCCCGAAATCCTCCGCCCGATAATCAGAGCGGCCCGGGAATCACGCAGGGTCGAAGTCGATTACGTATCGTTAAACGCACCCGATCGGGAGGGCAGGATCATTGTTCCCCATACGCTGGTTTGGACGGGACAACGTTGGCACGTGCGAGGCTGGTGCGAAAAAAATCAAGATTATCGAGATTTTGTGCTGAGCCGTTTCCGGGGCGAACCCGACATGCTGGATATCTCAGAGCATACCGATAAAGAAGACACTGAATGGCAGACCCGGGTAGACATCGTGATCACACCCGATCCGAGACTGAGCCCGGCACAACAGGATGTGGTGGCGCACGACTACGGCATGATCGACGGGCAGTGGTACTTATCTGTGAGAGCCAAGCTCCTCCCCTATTACCTGAAACTCCTGCAAATTGACTACCAAGGCGTCAAGTCTGACCCCAAAGCACAGCAACTCGTGATCCTCAATCCCGACGAGCTGGAGCCCTGGCTTTTTTCCACTGCTAACGGGTCTTAAGGCGAGGTTGCCTGCGACGCTTGGAGGCTTGACGCATAACAGAGCGGGGCATTCTGGGTTTCTTCCCCGTCGCAAAATAACGATGGATCATCTCCTGAGCCTGCAATGCGGGAGCTGACTTTGTTCGAGAAGGCAAAACATTGCTTTGCCGGCTGTCCAGCACCCGCGCCTTCACGTTGTCATACCACTGCTGATCGAGGACATCCTGCAACTGTTGCTGCACTGCGGGGTCTTTTA
>JAYNNB010000066.1:0-9911 GCA_038112515.1 Luminiphilus sp. | reverse complement strand
AGCCGAGTTGGCACCAGGAGAGCGAGGCGTGAAAGCAGTCCAGACCATCCTGGTGGCCAACCGCGGTGAGATCGCGGTCCGGGTGATGCGCACCGCCAAAGCCATGGGTCTTAAAACTGTCGCCGTCTACTCAGACGCCGACGCCAATGCGTTACATGTGCGGTCCGCCGATCTGGCAGTACCCCTCGGTGGTAATACCGCCGCCGAGTCTTATCTCAATGGGAATGCCATCCTCGAGGCTGCGCGGACGACAGGCGCCGATGCCATTCATCCGGGCTATGGCTTTTTATCCGAGAACACCGGTTTCGCGGCGGCCTGTGCGGCGGCCGGTATTATCTTTATCGGTCCTCCTGCGGCTGCCGTGGAAATCATGGGTGATAAGGCGCTGGCCAAGCGCGCGATGCTTGAGGCCAATGTGCCCTGCATTCCCGGGTATCAGGGCGAGGACCAGTCCGACGACACACTCTGCCGCGAGGCGGAAGCGATGGGCATGCCGGTGATGATTAAGGCGGCCGCAGGTGGCGGTGGTCGGGGCATGCGGCGGGTGACGGACCTTGGACAGCTAATGCAATCGATTGCAATGGCGCGTTCAGAGGCCGAGGGTGCCTTTGGTAATGGCGATTTGATTCTGGAACGGGCGATTGAAGGCGCCCGGCACGTCGAGGTGCAGGTCTTTGCCGATAGCCACGGCAATGTGATTCATTTGGGTGAGCGGGACTGCTCATTGCAGCGGCGTCATCAGAAAGTGGTCGAGGAATCCCCATGCCCCGTTATGACCCCTGAGTTGCGCGAGGCAATGGGTCTTGCAGCGGTAGAGGCCGCGCGCGCGGTCAACTACGTGGGCGCGGGCACGGTCGAGTTCTTACTCGATGCCAGCGGTGAATTCTACTTTTTGGAGATGAACACGCGCCTGCAAGTCGAGCATCCGGTGACCGAGTGCGTTACGGGTTTTGATCTGGTGCAATGGCAGATCCGGGTGGCCCAAGGGGAGCCCTTGCCGGCGACTCAAGAGGACATCGACCTGTTTGGTCATGCGATCGAGGTCAGGCTCTGTGCGGAGGATCCCGCTGCGGCGTTTTTACCCAGTGCCGGTCCCGTGTCGCTGTTCAGCGTGCCGCCGGAAGAGGGGGTTCGCGTGGATTCTGGGATCGAGACCGGCGACGCCATATCGCCCTTTTATGATTCGATGGTCGCCAAAGTGATTGCCTGGGGTGAAACCCGCGAGACGGCGCGACTGAAACTGCGCGCGGCCCTGCAGGCCACCGCGCTGGCGGGTATTACCCATAACCGCGCGTTTTTATTGGCGCTGTTGGATGAGCCGACCTTTATCGAGGGCGAAGCGACTACCGATTACATCGATCGGCACTACCCCGAGGGGTTTTCGCCCGCGCACCCGAGCACCGAGAGTCTGGCGGCGGGCATTGTGCTCCAGCAGATTCTCGCAGCGGAGCAGCATTTCGCCGCTGCGCTGTCAGTGAATGAGGAGCTGCGGGGTTGGGTGTCGACCGGGCCGGTGACCCGGCGGCACCGATACGAAGTGGGTGAGGAAACCTTTAGCGCAGACATCACCTCAAGCAGCGCGGAAGAGTTTACGGTGACGTTAATGGAGGCGGCCCACGCCGTCGTATTACAAAAACTTGAAGAAGACCGCGTCGCGTTCTTGATTGACGGTCAGCGCGTGGTGCTGGGTTATCACCAAAGCGACGCAGCCGTGATCATGCTAGCCACGGATAAGTCCGAGCTGACCTTGATCAACACCGATCTGATTCCTCCAGAATCGGCGGAGGATGCGCAGGGGGGCAAGGTGCAGGCGCCGATGCACGGTCAACTGGTGTCGCTGTTAGTCGAGGCGGATCAAGCGGTGGAGAAAGACCAGCGGCTTGCAATATTCGAGGCGATGAAAATGCAGCACGAAATTCTGGCGCCGGTGTCGGGTGTCGTGCAGCAAGTGAATGGGCAGGTCGGTCAGCAGATGGCGGCGGGAGATGTCATCATGGTGATCGAGGAGGCCGACGGCGAGTAAGCTTTATTATCGTCGGCGTGGCCTCGAGTATCAGATAGCCGATTTCAGGAGTCATCATGCAACAGGCGAGTGATTTTCTAGCGGAGTCAGAAGCATTGGAGCAGCTCATTGCGCCGCTACAGGCGAATGACTTTGAGCATCCCACGGGTTTCAAGTCCTGGACCTTTGAGACGATCATGCGCCACCTGCATTTCTGGAACCACATGGCGAACCTTGCGCTCACGGCGCCCGATGCCTTTCAAGCAGAGCTCAAGCCTGCAGTAGAGGGCATGATGGCGGGGAAAACCCTGCCAGATATCGAGCTCGTAAAATTTCCCGAGGGCGGTCTCGACTTGGTGTCGCTCTGGCAAGTGGGATTTCGCGAGGTGGCCGCCGCCTACCAGCAGGCAGACCCCTCAGACCGCGTCTCTTGGGTTGGGCCCAGCATGAGTGCCCGCTCATCAATCACCGCCAGGCAGATGGAGACCTGGGCGCACGGACAGGCAATCGCGGACGAACTCGGTATTGAGCGCAGCGAAGACGATCGCATCCGCAACATCGTGGTACTGGGCGTTAATACGTTTGGGTGGTCGTTCACGGTACGGGGCATGGAGGTGCCTGAAGAACCGCCTGCGCTGCGTTTGATCTCGCCGTCCGGCGAGTCATGGGAGTATGGGAACCTCGACAGTGATCAGATGATTAGCGGCATGGCACATGAGTTTGCTCAGGTGGTCACTCAGACCCGAAACATCGCCGATACCCAATTGATATGCGAGGGCGAGACAGCCGAGCTTTGGATGCGCAATGCACAGTGCTTTGCGGGCGCAGCGGCCGAGCCGCCCGCACCGGGCCTGCGTCGCACCAAGGAGCGCGCTCAATAGCGCCCGACAATAGCCAGTAGGCCGTTGACTGTATGCAACTTGCTGAGGGGCTATTTGGGATCGACGCGATTCACCATGCGTCCCAATGACAACCAGAAGAGTTCCTGGTCAGAATATCCGGTGACACGATCGATCTCTTCGCAACCGCGCATTTGAATAAAAGTAGGGGTCCCAAACACTATTGGCAGCGAACAGTTGGTAAATGGCGTCTGACCACTACGCCAGGCTTCCAAATCTATCTTGCGAAGGGGTAATAGTTGAGCCTCCGGCGTTTTTGGATAGATCGGTGCGACCTCTCGATCAAACTGCTGACACGCGCCGCAGGTGGGGCTATAGATGTAGATCAGAGTGATGTCGGCCTCTGGTGCAGCCACGCCACCCTGCGCTAAGCACGTTGCAATCAACAGCAGCCGCCTCAGCGCGCGGGTTGATATCGAAACCTTAGCGCACTTGCGCCAAGCCGACCGTCGCTCCAGTCGGCCCATACGGAACAAACCCAGACTCCCGAACTGCGTTTCGTCGGCGAGGGTTTTTTTCGCGGCGGAGAATGGCCGCGCAATGGCACGGGTACACCGAGCGATCACAGCTTGATATACCCCCAGCCTTCGGTGACCTGCAGCCGGCCCAATTCGGCAACACCTGAAGGTACGGTTTCGATGCCCAGCGCCAGATCATCTCTATTCAGGTTGAAACTCGTTAAAGTGTTTTCGCAGGCAAAAATTCGCACGCCCGACATCAATAACTGCTCCATCTGTGCGCTGTAATCTCCGCCATTGGTATCGACTGCACCGTCCATGGCTGGCCGGACGCCCTCCGCGATCAAGATCACGCGTGCGGCAATAGTTGGATTGCCCGCCTGATGTCGGGCTATTTGCCGTAAGACCCGATTCATTTTTTGGTCGGAGTCCACATGAAAGACAATGCCGGGTGCGCGGGCTTCATCGCTCGCAGCCATCATGGGCGCCAGCAGTGTCAATGTGGCGAAAAGTGTAACCAGTGTGCGACGTGCCATGGATAGCTCCTGATTGTCTGAGATAGAGAGGGTGTGGCCCCTCACGCTATCAACGGTTGGAATAAGCGACTCGGCGCTTTCCCATTCACTTTGACCGGAGATTGTCGATGTGACCAGCAAAACCTCATGTCCTGCTTCGAGCTGACCCAGCCTCGTCGCTCACCGAAATACGTCGCAGGCGTTGTTGCAGGCAGGCTGAAAAGGCTTGTTGGTGGGTTGTCAATCCACTCAACACGGGTTAACCTATGGTTATATCATTATTCTATAAAAGAATAACCAAAAAATTTTGCGGTGTCGGTGATAGTTTCGGCCAACGACCAACCATCAAGGGGGATGTGCGGTATGGCGGACAAACAGCAAGAATACGGTCATCTTCGGTTGGCGCCAGAGTCCTTTCTCGCCCCGGAACTGATTAATGATATTCACCATCACGGGGTAAATGAGTCTCGCCGGAAGCTCCTGCGGGGCGCGTTTACCGCAGCGGCTGCCGCTGTGATTGCACCCGATCTGCACGCGGGAGACGACCCCGATATTGTGAACACTCCCGAATGGAGTCGCACTCTCGGCAAGCCGGTGGCTGCTAATCCCTATGGCGTGCCCTCTCCGTTTGAGGCGAACATTATTCGCAGACAAAGCCCCGGTCTGACGCAAACTGATCAAGCCAGTGTCGCTTTCACACCGTTGCAAAACCTGTTCGGTATGATCACGCCCAGTGGCTTGCATTTTGAGCGGCATCACCAAGGATGGGTGGATATTGATCCCCGACGGCATCGGCTGATGATCAATGGTCTCGTCGAGACCCCTTTGGTGTTCACCAAGGAAGATCTGCTGCGATTCCCCAGTGTTTCCCGCATTCATTTTTTGGAGTGTGGCGCCAATACCGCGTTGGAGTGGGGTAATGTCGCAGTGCCCACGGTTCAATACAGCCATGGCATGTTGTCGGCCTCGGAATTTACCGGTGTGCCCGTCTCGCTACTGTTGGAGCGTGCCGGCTACGACCGGCAGAGGGCCAAGTATCTACTGGCCGAAGGCGCCGATGGTTCGAGCATGACCCGGACGATTAATCTCGAGAATGCGCTCGATGATGCAATAGTGGCCTATGGTCAGAACGGCGAAATGTTGCGGCCAGAAAACGGCTATCCGCTTCGACTGGTGGTGCCCGGAGTGCAGGGTGTTTCCTGGGTTAAGTGGCTGCGGCGCTTGGAAGTGGGAGATCAGCCTTGGGCGGCAAAGGACGAAGCCTCCCATTATGTTGATCTCATGCCCGATGGCAGTCATCGCCAGTACACGTCTATTCAGGAGGCTAAATCTGTCATCACGGCACCATCGGGAGGACAGAAACTCCTCAAGCAAGGTTATTACTGCATTACCGGTTTGGCGTGGAGTGGTCGTGGTAGCGTGAGCAAAGTCGAGGTGTCGGTGGACGGCGGACGTAACTGGCGCGTTGCGCGCCTCGAGGGACCCGTGCTGCCCAAGGCGCTGACACGCTTTAATTTTGACTGGACATGGAGCGGTGGGGAGGCGCTGTTGCAGAGTCGTGTCACGGATACCTCCGGCTATACCCAGCCGGCACGCGCTCAACTGGTTGCTGTGCGTGGCACGCGGTCGATCTATCACAACAATGCGATTCAGACGTGGCGAGTGGGGGCGGATGGCGAGGTGCACAATGTTCAATTGGGTTAGCACGTTTGCTTTGATTGCTGCCGCTATGGGAATTGCTGCGACCGCGCCCGCGTCGGAGCTGCCAGCAGGCCTTGAGGTGCTGGGTAGGCCCGCAACGGAGAATGAGCTTACGGCTTGGGATATCGACGTGCGGCCCGATTTTCTCGGATTGCCCCCGGGGCAGGGCGATGTTTGGCAGGGCGAGGAAATCTGGTTGGAAAAGTGTGCTGCTTGTCACGGTGACTTCGGCGATTCCAATGAAGTTTTTGCGCCCATCGTGCTGGGCAATATCACTGAGGAGGATATCGAGTCCGGACGCGTTGCCGCTTTACAGGATTCTGCTGTGGCCCGAACAACGCTCATGAAAGTGGCAACACTGTCCACGCTGTGGGACTACATTTATAGAGCGATGCCATGGAACGCGCCTAAGTCCCTTACCCCCGACGAGGTGTATGCGTTGCTCGCCTATATCCTCAACCTCGGTTACATCGTTGACGATGATTTGGTGCTGTCTGATGCCAACATCCAAGAGATCCAGTTGCGCATGCCGAATCGCAATGGCATGACGCGGCTTCACGGATTGTGGTCGGCGAGCGGTGAACCGGACGTGAATGGCGAGACCTGCGATACCGCATGCGAGGTTGACGTGGCAGTGTCCTCATCGTTACCCGATTACGCGCTGAATGCACACGGCAATCTTGCCGAACAGGTGCGGGACTGGAGTCCTTTTCCGGGTCTCTGGACTTCGCCAGAGCCCATGTCTGACAGCTCGGTTGTCGCTGTCGCCGATCCCGATCCGGAAACATTACTGAGCCAGTCGGGTTGCACGGCTTGCCATCAAATGGCGGGCCAGCTGATCGGGCCGGGATTCGATGCCATTCGGGCGCGATACACCGGTGAAGAGAATGCCGCTTATTTGGCACAAAAAATTGTCAATGGCGGCGCCGGTGTGTGGGGTGCTATGCCGATGCCCGCGATGTCAGGTCTCAATTCAGATACGGTAGAGCGCATCGTTTTGTGGCTCACAACCGCCAGTGATCAACCAGTGGAGGAATCTTGATGATAGAGCAAACTTATATTGCGGGGTTGTCCCGCCGACGTTTTTTGGGGTGGACAGCCTTATTAAGTGCGGCCGTTGCCATGCCCGCTCGGGTATGGGCGTGGGCGAGGCCTGAGGCCGCCTTTGTGGCTACGGGTATTGATGAGGCACTGGCCGGACTGGGTGGCACGCCCACCGTGCACGATGCGATTCAATTTACGACGCCGGATATTGCAGAAAATGGTGCGGTAGTGCCCATCAGAATCGAGGTGGATTCAGCGGCGCTTCCCAATGTCAGCAAGGTATCTGTGCTGGTGGAAATGAACCCGAATCCGATGGCAGCGGTATTTGATATCGCGCCCGATACCGAGGTGTATATCGAAACACGGGTGAAAGTGGCACAGACCTGTAACTTGTACGCCGTAGTGGAAGCCGACGGTCAGCTGTACATGCAATCGCGGGAAACCAAAGTCACCCTCGGCGGATGCGGCGGATAAGGAGAAAGATATGAGCAGCAGAATTAAAATTCGAGCACAGCAGGCTGACGGCATTACCGAAGTGAAGGCGCTGATGCGCCATCCCATGGAGACCGGAATGCGAAAGGATCAAGCCGGGGAGTCGATCCCCGCTCACTTTATTACCGAAGTGGCCGTTTTTCATGGAGAGCGCCCGGTGATGCAGGGCTATTGGGGTGCGGCAGTCTCGGCCAACCCTTTCTTGGGTGTGCGGTTCAAGGGTGGCGAGGCCGGTGATATTGTTAGGGTGACCTGGTCAGATAATCAGGGCGGCACCGGAGAGGGCGAAACAACGATCCGCTGACATCAGCGCGTCACAGCCAGGGAGACTTTTGATGACAAGAAAATGGAGCTGGGTTATCGCACTGCTCGCCGGGCCTGCGCTATCGGCGGATGGTATTTTCGATGAATACCGAGATTTGATGGGTGACGATAATCCGGCGATTTTTGTTATCGATGAGGGTGAGGCCCTGTGGTTTGAGCCTCAGGGCCCGATCGCTGCGTCGCTTGAGGGTTGCGATTTGGGTTTGGGTGCCGGTGTGACGGAGGGGGCCTACGCGCGATTTCCGCGCTATTTTGAAGACACCGGTACAGTGATGGATGTTGAATCGCGGCTGCTGCACTGCATGGAGACACTGCAAGGGCGCGACCGAAGCTCGCTGCTCGCCAAACCTTACTCGTTGCGCGGGGATCTGGGTACGGAACTGGAGGCGCTGGTGACTTGGTTAGCTGCGGAATCAGAGGGTGCCACCATCACCCCCGAGCAAACCCATCCGGCTGAGCGCGCGATGTATGCACTCGGTGAAGAAATTTTCTTTTACCGCGCGGGTCCTCACGATTTTTCTTGTGCCACGTGTCATGAGCAATCTGACATGCGCATTCGGCTACAAACCCTGCCTAATTTAACTGAGCACGACGACGCGGCCGAAACTTTCGGCAGCTGGCCGGCTTATCGCATTTCCGAGGGGCTAGTCCGGACCATGGGCTGGCGTCTTCAGGACTGTTTTCGCCAGCAGCGCTGGCCGGGACTCAAGCTGGGTTCCGAGGTGAGTGTCGCACTGCAAACCTATATGGCGGTGAACGCTGCGGGAGGTGTCATGACCGCACCGGGGCTCAAGCGATGAGGCGGTTAGCACGAGGACGACTGTTGTTGCTCAGCGCGCTAGCGCTGTCGTCAGTCGTCTTGTCGTCTGAGCAACTCGATGCGGTCCTCATGGAGTCCTTTGTTGATAACGGACAAGCCACGATGGAGCGGTTACACCAGGATCCGGTTCAGGAGGCTTGTCATCGGCCGAGGACAGAACTGCCGGATGCGGCGGTGGCCGCGACCTTACGTCAGCAAAGACTCGACGCCGTCGTTTTTCCCACAGATGGCAATTTTCTGGGCGATTGGCAGCGAGGCGCGGCGGTCGCCGATAATGGTCGAGGCCTGCAGTCGAGTGATGATCCTGCTGAACCCAATGGCGGTAATTGCTATGCTTGCCATCAGTTGGCACCCGATGAGGTGGCCTACGGTACGCTGGGACCGTCATTGACGGGTTATGGCGCCCGTGGGCAGTCAGAGCCGATGCTCCGCTATACCTGGACCAAGCTGTGGGATACCCACGCTTACAATCTTTGCTCGCATATGCCGCGATTTGGCGCTCAGGGGATTCTGACTGAGCAGCAACTCAAGGACATCATGGCGTTTTTGCTGGATCCCGCGTCACCTGTCAATCAGGGTTTGCGGTAACGGCCCGGTGCACCATGCAACGGCGTGAGTTTCACAAGTTATTAACCCTCGGTGTCGCTGCGGGACTGGCTCTGCCTTCCTCACTACGTGCTCAGGGAGCTACGAGTGACGCCTACCACTTGCCGAGAGTGGGTAACGTTCACCTAATGCACATCACTGATGTGCACGCGCAACTCCTCCCAATTCACTACCGCGAGCCATCGGTCAATATTGGGTTGCACGAGGCGCGTAATCGACCGCCTCACTTGGTCGGTGAGTCATTTTTGCAGCGATTCAAGATACCGGCGGGATCCAGCGTTGCTCATGCGATGACGTATCTCGATTACATCGCGGCGGCGGAGCAATATGGGAAGGTCGGTGGCTTTGCGCACTTGGCTACATTGATCAAACGCCTCCGGGCAGACCGCCCGGGAGCGCTCCTACTCGATGGTGGTGATCTGTGGCAGGGTTCAGCGACGGCGTTGTGGACTCAGGGTCAGGACATGGTGGCGGCCAGCAAACTACTGGGCGTTGATGTCATGACGGGACACTGGGAATTCACCCTTGGCGCCGATCGCGTGATGGAGATACTCGAAAACGAGCTCGATGGCCACATCGATTTCATTGCGCACAATGTCAAGGATATGGATTTTGGCGATCCGGTTTTCGCGAGTCACGCGCTGCGTGAAATCAATGGTGTACCCGTCGCAATTATTGGGCAGGCGTTTCCCTATACCCCCATTGCGAATCCCTCGTACCTCACCAGTGGTTGGACCTTTGGTATTCAGGAGCGTGAGCTTCAAGAGAAGGTGGACGAGGTTCGGGCTGCTGGAGCACGCGTGGTAGTACTTTTGTCGCATAACGGCGCTGACACTGACCTCAAACTGGCTTCCAGAGTCAGTGGAATCGATGCCATTTTGGGGGGGCATACCCACGATGCGATTCCCGAAGCGATCGAGGTCGCGAATCCGGGTGGCGTGACGCTGGTCACCAATGCTGGCTCCAATGGAAAGTTTGTCGGCGTGTTGGATTTTGATGTTCGTGACGACAAGATCCGCGACTGGTCCTATCGTTTACTGCCGGTCTTTG
>JAYNNB010000065.1:0-10163 GCA_038112515.1 Luminiphilus sp. | reverse complement strand
CGAACCGACGTAGCTTGGTGTAAAGGCTTTGCCGGCTGAGTCCGAGCAGTTCCGCAGCTGCAGCGCGGTTGTCCTGGGTTAACCTGAGTGCTGCCTCGATACAAAGCGCTTCGATGACGTCGGTTGATTCCCGCACCAGTTGCTTGAGTGGTACTCGGCCCACCCGGCCCGTGATCTGCTCGATGGAGCGCGGTAGATGAACCTCCGTGGTGTGGTCTGCGTCGATTCTGCGGCCGACATCGCGGATGAACATGAGAATCAAAGCTTGCCCTAGACGTTCAATCTGCACGGCGGAGAGTTCTATGTCGATCCGCGTGCCAAACTCGGTTCGAAGGACCGAGCTAAAAAGCTGCAGAGCCTTATCCGGCTGGATGTTGCCCAGCAGTACGTCAAGATCAACGATCGATCGCCCGAGCCACCGGTCTGCACGCCGCCCCGTGGCTTGCTCCGCGTCCTGAATGCCCGCCATTTCCAGGTACGCACTATTAGCGGCGATGACCACGCCCGCGCTGTCCGTTATCAGGATGCCGTCGGGAGAGGAGTGGAAGCTGGAGTCGGTAACGCCCTCGCTCTGGTTTTTGTCGGATGTTGCTGCCAAGCGCAAGAGTAGTCGAGTCTCATTGCCTTGACGCAAACAGGTAACGCCGGCATCCAGCGCCTCCCCGCCGGCGGTGGTCACCCGACCTTGCACGACCCCCGTAGTAGTGCGCGCTTCGCGCTGAAGCTCTGTCAATGCACGCGCGCCCTCGGCATCCAGCCCAACGGGAAAGATGCGCCCGACCAGCGCGCCTTCTTCAAGCTCCAGCAAGGTGTTGGCGACGCCATTTGCTTCCAACACGCGTCCCGACAGGTCGTCGACCACGATGAAGCCTTCGGCAACCATTTCCAGCATGCGTCGATAGCGGGCCTCAAGTCGACGATTGCTCCAGTAATCTTGCTCTAACGTTCTTTGCGCATTGACCAGCTGCTGTCTGAGGTTGCTCTCGCTGCGCAGATCGATGCAGGCGATGTGCAACGTGTTGTCGTCGCTGTCGCCACAGATCCAGCAACTCACAGGCACTGGCTCGCGGTCGGGGATGATGTTCAGGCGGGCATCCATTTTTTGGACTGTGCCCGGATTTGCTGCGGCCGCCTCAAGACTGGTCGCGGCATGAGCTCTGTCTGCGTCGCTGACCAGTTCCAGCCAGGGCAGGCCAATTAGTGTGTCTCGCGACAGTTCCCGGGTGAGGGCGGATTCTGAGGCAATCGAGGCGACCCGATGCGAGTCATTCAGGCTGAATTGCAGATCAGCCAGGTCTGCCAAGAGAGACCTGGTCGTGGTATGAGATGGAGTTGACACTTTTTCTCCCTCTAGGCTGCTGATGTGTCTCGATAAGTTGACACGTTTCGCGGAATTGTACGAAAACCTCAACAGTCAATCTACGAGAAATTGACCTGATTGGGTCTGTTTTGAGCGGCGGTTCAAGTCGCTAAGTGTCTAAAAATATTAAATTTAAAAATGTAAAAAAGGTTTGACAGTTATACGGCCTAACTCTACTCTGGATCAGTGAATAACTGTCGCAGTGATGGCTGTGGCTGGAGGTTTGTATGAGCGCGATTCAGTCGGCGATGAGCCGGCCGCAACCGACGCTATATACCCCGGCAGAACGCGCTCGGCGCGATGCTACGGTATGGACTTTGGTACAGGGTATCCTCGCCCCGCTTCAGTTCTTGGCTTTTGCCGTCAGTCTGTGTCTCGTCATTAATTTCTTGCTCAATGGGGTGGGATTCGAGGCGGCGACGCTGTCCGTGATCGTCAAGACTTGTCTGCTGTACGCCATCATGGTGACGGGTGCTATTTGGGAAAAGGTAGTCTTTGGGCGCTATCTGTTTGCGCCAGCGTTCTTTTGGGAAGACGTGGTCAGCATGTTGGTCATGGCGCTGCATACCGCTTATGTGGTGATGTGGTTGATGGGCTGGGGCACACCTGCCGAGCAAATGGGGATAGCACTGGCCGCCTATGCGACCTACGTCGTGAATGCGCTGCAGTTTTTACTCAAGTTCCAAGCAGCGAGACAGGGTGCTCCCGTTCAAGACGCGCCTATTGATGCAACGGTCGCTGCCCCAGTGCTGGGTGTGCGTGGAGCGCTGGATTCATGAGTCAAGTGATCGCGCGGGCAGAAACACAAGCGGTGCCTGCCGTTCGCACCGAGCGGGGCGAGCGCGCGGTTTTTTGTGGGCTGACGTCGATCATCTGGCTTCACCGCCGTATTCAGGATGCTTTTTTCCTGGTGGTGGGGTCGCGCACTTGCGCCCACCTGCTTCAATCGGCGGCAGGGGTCATGATTTTCGCTGAGCCGCGTTTCGCCACAGCAATCCTGGGAGAACGGGACCTTGCCGGAATGGCCGATTGTCATGAGGAGCTCGATCGCGTCGTGGGTGAATTGCTGGCGCGCAGACCGGATATCAGGCGATTGTTTCTGGTGGGCTCCTGTCCATCAGAGGTGATAAAGCTGGATCTTGCCAATGCGGCAACGCGCCTGCAGAGCGCTCACGATAATCGATTGCGGATTTCGGCTTTCAGCGGCTCAGGTATAGAGACCACCTTTACGCAAGGAGAAGATCAGTGTTTGGCGAGTATGGTGCCCGACCTGCCCGAGTTGCCGTCCGGCAGCCAGCGACTGATGGTTGTAGGTACGCTGGCTGACATTGTCGAGGAACAATTTCGGCGACACTTTGCTCAGTTGGGGATCAATGAGGTTGATTTCTTCCCTGCCGCGCGCGCGGATAATTTGCCACCTGTCGGTCCGGGTACGCGACTACTGCTTGCCCAGCCCTTTGTCAGCGATACCGTCTCAGCTTTATGTAAGCGCGGCGCCAAGGTGATTTCTTCTCTCTACCCTCTGGGGGTGCAGGGGACTTTGGCCTGGTTCCAGGCTGCCGCCGCCGAATGGGGGATGGACGCCGACGCGGTCAATGAGGCACTGGCTATTCCCGTTGCGCGTGCGCAAAAAGCATTGTCCAGAGTGCGCGAGAATCTGAAGGATCGAACGATCCATTTTCTGCCCGACTCCCAGCTGGAGCTCCCGCTGGCGCGATTTTTACGTGACGAGTGCGGCATGTCGCTATTGGAGGTGGCAACGCCCTATCTGGATCAAATGCTGATGACTCGGGAGTTAGCTCAGCTGGGCTCCGAGGTGGCGCTGGTGGAGGGCTCAGATCTCGATTCGGCATTGGCGAGGGTCAGAGCGAGTCGACCCGATCTCACGGTGTGTGGGATGGGGATTGCGAATCCGCTGGAGGCGGAAGGCTTGCGAACAAAGTGGTCGATAGAGCTGATATTTACGCCGGTACAGGGTTTTGATCAGGTGGCCGATCTGGCGGGGCTCTTTGCACGCCCCCTCGCCCGAGAGCGTCAACTGGAGGTGGGTTCATGGAGCTGACCTTGTGGACCTATGAGGGACCACCGCATGTCGGTGCGATCCGCATTGCAGCCTCCATGCGCGATGTCCATTTGGTATTACATGCGCCGCAAGGTGATACCTACGCAGATTTGCTGTTCACAATGATTGAACGGGAGGGGCGCCGTCCGCCTGTCACCTGGACGACCTTCCAAGCCCGTGACCTCGGGAGCTCCACCGCGGAGATGGTCATCGAGACGTTGCAAGGCGTCTGCGAGCGCTATCAACCCAAGGTCTTGCTGGTGGCAGAGTCCTGCACCGGCGAATTGCTTCAGGATCAGCCAGGCGCCTTAGCACGAGGCGCGGGCTTGTCGGCGCCCGTGATCCCCATTGAAATGGCGGCCTATACGCGCAAGGAAAATTGGGGGGCGAGCGAAACGCTCTATCAATTAGTGCGAGGCCTTCTGGGTGGTAAGGCGCGCGCTAGCGACGAGACTCCCCACGCCAAAACGGAGGATCGCTCACCCTCAGTCAACCTGATTGGTCCGACCAAGCTCGGATTTCGTTGTCGTGATGATGTCGTTGAGGTATCTCGCCTGCTCGAGCGGATGGGCGTTAGGGTAAATGTTGTCGCGCCGCTCGGCGCCTCCCCTCACGATCTTCTGCGACTACCCGAGGCAGATGCCAACATCAATCTGGCCCCCGAGGTCGCGGATCTGACTTGTGATTGGCTAAAACGCCAATTCAAGCAACCCGTCATTCAGACGGTGCCCTTGGGCTGGGGAGCGACGCGAGACTTTATTGTCGAAGTGGCGCGGGTGCTAGACCTGGATATTGATCCGGACGCGGTCGGCGAGAGTCGCTTGCCCTGGTACAGCCGCTCGGTCGACTCCACCTATCTCACCGGTAAGCGGGTTTTTGTTTTTGCCGATGGCACCCATGCGCTGGCAGCGGCGCGAATGGCCCGCGACGAGATGGGCTTTGAAGTGGTTGGACTGGGTACCTACAGTCGCGAGCGTGCGCGCGATGTCCGGGCGCTGGCCGCGGACTACGGGCTAGAAGCGCTGATCACCGATGATTACCTCGCGGTTGAGCGCGCTGTCACCGAGCTTCAACCGGAATTGGTGTTGGGCACGCAAATGGAACGACACATCGCCAAGCGCCTGGGAATCCCCTGTGCCGTGATTTCCACTCCCGCCCACGTACAGGACTATCCCGCTCGATACTCACCCCAGATGGGATTCGAGGGATGCAATGTGATTTTCGATACCTGGGTGCACCCCCTGATTATGGGTCTCGAAGAGCATTTGCTCACGATGTTCCGGGATGACTTTGAGTTCAATGACGCCGCGGTGCCGTCTCATCTGGGCGGAGAGGGAGCCGGCGCGCAGCAACCAGACAATGTTGAAACGATCACCCCGGTGACGCCCGGGGCGGTCGCTTGGGCCGTGTCGGCCGAAAAGGAGTTACGCAAGATACCCTTCTTTGTGCGCGGTAAAGCACGCCGCAACACCGAGCACTTCGCCCAGGAGCAGGGTTTGTCGGTGATTGATGTCGAGACGCTCTATGAAGCGAAAGCGCACTTCAGCCGCTGAAGCGAACGTTGCTCCGAGGGTGGTCCTGATCACCCTTGACAACCATGTGAGTGGTGCCTGGTCGCGTGCTGCCCAGAGTCTGTCGCGGCGTATTGCGGGTCTTCAGGTGTCGTCTCATGCAGCTACCGATTGGGATCGCGACCCCGCTGCCTTGGAGCGTGCGCACGCGGCCATCGCCGAGGGCGACATTATTATCGTTACCATGTTATTCCTCGAGCCTCATATTGAGGCGGTTAACGACGCACTGGCCGCGCGCCGAGACGCATGTGATGCGCTGATCTGTTGCATGTCTGCGCCAGAGATTATGCGCCTGACGCGCATGGGCCGGTTTCGCATGGATACCGAAGCCACGGGTGCGTTGGCGCTACTAAAGCGCTTGCGCGGTGGTGGTGACAAGACGGGTCGGTCTGCCGGGGCTCAGCAGATGAGTATGCTCAGGCGGCTTCCTCGCTTGTTGCGGTTTATCCCTGGCACGGCTCAAGACGTGCGTGCCTACTTCTTAACGCTTCAGTATTGGCTGGCTGGCTCCGAGACCAACTTGTCGCGCCTGATGGCATTTTTGATCCAACGCTATGCGTCCCGCGTCGATGATGCGCAGCGCCATGCATTGCCTTATGAGCCACCGGTTGAGTACCCCGATACCGGGCTTTATCACCGTGATATTCCCGACCGGATCACCGCCGATCCCCAAATATTGTCCAAACGTGCTCGCAATAGCAAAGGGACGGTGGGGTTATTGCTCATGCGCTCCTACGCACTCTCGGGTAACAGTGCCCACTACGATGCGGTGATCGAGGCGTTGGAAGCGAGAGGCTTGCGTGTCATTCCCGCGTTTGCATCGGGCCTCGATGCCCGACCGGCGGTAAACGCATTCTTCATGGAGCGCGGTAAACCGATTGTCGACGCAGTCATTTCGCTCACTGGATTCTCCCTCGTCGGCGGCCCGGCGTATAACGACACCGATGCGGCTCAGGCGCTGTTGGAGCAACTGGACGTTCCCTATTTGTCGGTGCAGGGATTGGAGTTTCAGAGCCTTCAGGACTGGGAGGCTTCTTCTATCGGATTGATGCCTGTTGAGGCAACAATGATGGTGGCGATCCCCGAGCTTGATGGTGCAACCGGCTCGATGGTTTTCGGCGGTCGCTCCGAAATTGCCGCGGGTGATCACTTTGACATGCAGCCGGCACCCGAGCGTATCGATCGTCTTGCCGATCGCGTCGCTCGCCTTGTGGCGTTGCGGCACGCACCGACGGCGGAGCGCAAAGTCGCCATCGTGCTGTTTAATTTTCCGCCCAATAGCGGTGCCGCAGGCACGGCAGCGCACCTCAGTGTCTTCGAGTCACTTTTTAACACGTTATCGGCGATGCGAGAGGAGGGTTACTCCCTCGAGTTGCCCGAGAATTCGACGGCACTGCGCGATGCAGTACTCCAGGGGAACGCCAAACAGTTTGGCGCCGAGGCCAATGTTCACGCAAGAATTCCGGTTGACCATCATGTGCGCGCCGAGGCTTGGTTGGATGAAATTGAGGCGCAGTGGGGTCCCGCGCCCGGTAAAGAATGGAGCGATGGCCAGAGCCTCTTTGTGCTGGGCGCCCAGTTTGGGAACGTGATGGTCGGCATTCAGCCCCCGATGGGTTACGAGGGTGACCCGATGCGCATGCTGTTTGAAGGCGGGTTGGCGCCGACTCACGCATTCGCTGCATTCTATCGATGGTTGCGAGAGGATTTCGCGGCAGATGCGGTGCTGCATTTTGGCACTCATGGCTCTTTGGAGTTCAGGCCCGGAAAACAGGTGGGCCTGTCCGGTAGCTGTTGGCCGGATCGACTCATAGCGGACTTGCCCAACGTTTATCTCTATGCGGCCAACAATCCCTCCGAGGGATTGATCGCCAAACGCCGCGCCGCGTCCACGTTGATCAGTTATCTCACCCCGCCGGTGACGCATTCTGATTTGTATCGACACCTGCTGGATCTCCGCAGTGCACTGGACCATTGGCGCCAGCGGCCCGCAGATATTGAACCGGCTGCGGAACAGGCGATGATTGACGCGGCAGTCTCCCTGGCGGCGCGCTGTGAGATGTGCGAGGCCGATACCCAGTGGCCATCGGACCAATGGTCTGGGCAGATGAATCGTCTCCGTGAGCAACTGGACGAAATTGAGCAGTCGCTGATTCCTTATGGCCTCCATGTGGTGGGTCAACCGATGGACGTGGGTGATCGTTACGAGCTGCTTTTGGCAATGGCGGAATCGGGCGGTGCTGGCCAGTTGCCTCCAGACGAGTTTCGTCGGCAATTGGAGGCCGGTGATCTTGAGTCCCTTGCTACTTGGTTGGCGGAGCAGATGCCCGATCAGACTGACGCGGCTCCAGCATTAGCACAGACGCTACTGACCGCTAGCGTGACCCTGGGTGAAGATCACGAGCTCAAGGCAATCTTGCGCGCTTTGTCGGGTCGATTTATCCCTCCAGTAAAAGGAGGGGATGTCTTGCGCGCCCCAGAAATATTGCCCACCGGTCGCAATCTCCATGGGTTCGATCCGTTCCGATTGCCCGCAAGCTTTGCCCAGACGGAAGGTCGGCGTCAGGCCGAGCAGCTGCTGGCCAGGCACCAGGCTGAGACGGACGCATTGCCCGAATCAGTGGCGCTGGTCCTGTGGGGCACTGACAACCTCAAAACTGAGGGAGTGAGTATCGCTCAGGCATTGGCGCTCTTGGGCGCTGAACCCAGACATGACAGCTACGGGCGCGTGGTCGGGGCCCGACTCTTGCCGCTTGAGGACTTAGGTCGACCCCGTATTGATGTCCTAATAACGCTATCGGGCATTTTCCGCGATTTGCTGCCTATGCAGACCCAGTTATTGGCGGAAGCCACTTGGTTGGCAGCCGTTGCCGATGAGTCTCCAGATTTAAATTTTGTTCGGAAGCATGTGTTGGCGTATCAGGCGGAGCACGACTGCGACATTGAGAGTGCGGCGCTGCGCGTTTTCAGCAACGCCGAGGGTGCTTATGGATCCAACGTCAACTTGATGCTGGACAGCGGCCGTTGGGAAGACGAAGAAGAGTTGGCGGATTGTTATACACAGCGAAAAGGATTCGCCTATGACCGGCATGGCCGTGTCAGTCAGCAGTCAGAGTTGCTGAATCGCGTATTGGTGGATGTCGATCTGGCATACCAGAATCTCGATTCTGTTGAACTGGGTGTGACCACGGTGGATCACTACTTCGGCACGCTCGGTGGCATTAGCCGCGCGGTACAGCGCGCCCGTGGAGAGCGGGTGCCAGTCTACATCGCTGATCATACGGCGGGGGGAGCTGGCCGGGTTCGCACACTGAATGAGCAAGTCGCGCTGGAAACCCGCACACGGCTTCTGAACCCGAAGTGGTACGAGTCAATGCTCGATCACGGTTACGAAGGGGTGCGACAAATCGAAGCGCATATCACCAACACCATGGGGTGGTCCGCCACTACGGGTGATGTAGCGCCTTGGGTTTATCAAAAGCTTTCCGAGACATTTGTCCTTGACGACGAAATGCGGCGACGGCTGGCCGAACTGAATCCCGTGTCAGCGGCACGTTTGGCCAATCGGCTCATCGAAGCGCAGGAAAGAGACTACTGGGGGGCGGACGACGACAGCATCGATGCCCTGAAACGGGCAGGAGAGGACCTCGAGGATTTTCTCGAGGGCGTCACAGGGGAGGTGGCAGCATGAATTCACCCAATCAACATATTCCGGTCAGCCAGATCGATCCGGGAAAAAATGTCGGCGACGGGGAGGGCAGTGTTCAGGTTCACCTCGAAGAGGATCTGATGCAGGTCAATGCCAAGGTCTTTGCGATTTATGGCAAGGGCGGCATTGGCAAAAGCACCACCTCGTCGAACTTGTCTGTCGCATTTTCAAAGCTGGGCAAACGGGTGATACAAATCGGTTGCGATCCAAAGCACGACTCCACGTTTACCTTGACCAAGGCGTTGATGCCAACCGTTATAGATGTGCTCGAGTCGGTAGAGTTTCACGCCGAGGAGCTGCGGCCCGACGACTACGTACATGAGGGTTATAACGGCGTTATGTGCGTCGAAGCCGGGGGGCCACCTGCAGGCACGGGCTGTGGTGGCTACGTGGTGGGGCAAACAGTCAAGCTTTTGAAACAGCACCATTTACTGGATGACTCGGATGTAGTGATTTTTGATGTGCTGGGTGACGTGGTATGCGGCGGCTTTGCCTCGCCGCTCCAGCACGCTGAGCGAGCTCTGGTGGTCACTGCCAATGACTTCGATTCTATTTTCGCGATGAACCGCATTGCCGCTGCCATCAAAGCCAAGTCAAAAAACTATGCAGTGCGCCTCGGTGGGGTGATTGCCAATCGCAGTGCGGCGACCGATGAGATCGACCGCTTTAACGAGGCTGTTGGTCTCAAGCGACTGGCGCATTTCCCGGATCTGGACGTGATTCGAAAGAGCCGCTTGAAAAAGTCGACGTTATTTGAACTGCCAGACGCGCCGGGATTATCGGAGGTGTGCGATGAGTACCTCTCCTTGGCTGAACAATTATGGGCGGGTACCGAGCCATTGCCCTGCGAGCCGATGAAGGATCGCGATCTCTTTGATTTTCTGGGGTTCGATTGATGCCGACGGCGAGTTACCAATTGCGGCGCGACGAGATCGAAACGTATTTCGATCGCACTGCCGCGGATGCCTGGGCAGCGCTCACATCCGATGCGCCCGTCAGTCGTATCAGGCGCACGGTCCGTCGTGGTCGCGATGCCATGCGAGAAACCCTGCTCAGTTGGTTGCCCGCCGACTTGTCGGGGAGCACCTTGATCGATGCGGGTTGTGGCACCGGAACGCTGGCAATCGAGGCGGCGCGGCGCGGCGCCGAGGTGGTGGCAGTTGATCTTTCGCCCACCTTGGTGAATTTGGCGCGGGAGCGGTTGCGGGAATCGGGCGAGGACCTGGATGTCACATTCCTGGTGGGAGACATGCGTGAGTTGGGTTTGGGTTGCTTCGATTACGCCGTAGCAATGGACTCGATCATTCACTACGACGTGGCAGACGGCGTTCAAACCCTCGATGCCATCGCAGAGCAGATTAACTGCAAGATGGTGTTCACGTTCGCTCCGAGAACGCCGTTGCTTTCCATCATGCACGCAACTGGGCGGTGGTTTCCAAAGGCGGATCGTGCTCCCTCTAT
>JAYNNB010000064.1:5338-10739 GCA_038112515.1 Luminiphilus sp. | reverse complement strand
CTGAATCCGCTGGTCCAATCCCTGCCATCGCGCCATACGAGCGACCCATCCGGCATCCGTAAGCCATCCCTGTCCCTCCGCTCGGCGGAGTATCTGCTGTAGGCTCTCTCCTGGCGCTATTGTGATGACGCTGGAGGCCTCGCCCAACGCGATTTGCTGGTGCCATAATGACCTGAGATACACCGATCCGCCGCCTGAAGATGCGGCCATTAACACCACCGCGAGGAGCCAATATCGTTTCATTTGATTAGCTCCGACAGCGCCTCTTTAATCGCCTGAAAGGCTGAGCCATGTTCCGGATAAGCATGTTGCTCTATGGCGGCCACCGTCACGACACCGACCACCGTATTACTGATCATCACGCACTCAGCCGCCATGAAATCATGGACAGAAACCGGCCTTAGCCGGACTTCATAACCTAACCGCGGCAGAACCGATTCGATTAACAATTGACGACGGGTACCGGCGATACCGGAGCGATCAAGGGGAGGCGTCAGTGCGGTCCGATTATCAATCAAGAAAACATTACCCCTGCTAGATGAAATCACATTGCCTTGATGATCCAGCATGAGGACGTCATCCCATCCCTGCGTAGCCGCCTCCCCCGCAGCCAGCACCTGCTCTGTTCTTGCCAGCAGTTTTAGGCCTGCCAGCTGCGGTTGATCTTGCCACTGGGTGCTCGCGATACCGCAACGCCACGCCACCTGCTGATCGTTAATCGGCGCGGAAGCTGTCAGGATCACCCTCGGGAGGCCTTCAGCTGGCGGCGCGTAGCCCCTAGGGCCTGAACCACGCGTTACCGTGAGGCGGGCCGGGCCGGTATGTTTGACTTGAAGCAAGCACCGTCCGACTTGCTCAAAAATCTTTTCGGCTCGCAAACGCGGCGCTTCAAACCTCAGTGCTGTCAATGCCCTGATCAGTCGTTCCTGATGCAGTGCCACACAGGTGATGTGTCCATCCCGGCACAGCAGGGTCTCGAAGGCACCATCGGCATAATTCAGTCCCCGATCATCCAAGGGGATAACCGTTGCAACTTCGCCGTCTACCCAGCTGTGGCGCATCGCGATAGGTCTGTCAGGTCATCCGGCTGAAGATCAGAGACCCGTTGGTGCCACCAAAGCCAAAGGAATTTGATAACGCATGGCGTATCTCGAGCTCCTGCGCTGTGTGAGGCACATAGTTGAGGTTACAGCCGGCGCTCGGATTGTCCAGATTGATTGTTGGCGGCGCAACATTCTCCCGGAGAGCCAAAATAGTGAGGATTGCCTCTACCGATCCTGCAGCGCCCAGCAAATGGCCAATCATTGATTTGGTCGAACTCACCGCCAACTTTTGCGCATGCGCTCCAAACACCTTTTCAACTGCCTGAGATTCAGCCAAGTCTCCCGCCTCTGTGGACGTGCCATGAGCATTAATGTAAGCGACTTCTTCAGGGTTTAGTTCGGCGTCTTTTAGCGCCTGCTGCATAGCCGCGGCGGCGCCTCGACCATCCTCTGGAGGTGAGGTCATGTGGTAAGCGTCCCCACTCATTCCAAAGCCTGTTATCTCGCAGTAAATTCGCGCGCCACGAGCCTTGGCGACCTCAAGAGACTCGAGCATTAGCATGCCCGCACCGTCTCCCAACACAAAACCGTCCCGATCCTGGTCCCAGGGACGAGAAGCGCGTTGGGGGTCGTCGTTTCGGGTTGAAAGAGCTCGAGCTGCGGCGAACCCGCCAACACCAACAGGGGTCGTCGCCATTTCTGCACCCCCGACCAGCATCGCATCAACATCGCCTGAGGCTATCAAGCGCGCACCGAGACCAATATTGTGGGTGCCTGTCGTGCATGCGGTGACGACGGCAAGATTTGGGCCCCGCAAGTTGTACATAATTGATAAGTTGCCGGCGATCATGTTGATGATCGCTCCAGGCACGAAAAACGGCGATATTCTCTTTGGGCCTTTCTGCTCGACAAGCAGCGCCGTATCCTCTATCGAGCCGATACCGCCTATACCTGAGCCGATAGCGCAACCTATTCTTGTGGCGTTATCTTCAGTCACAGCGATGCCGGAATCCCTGAACGCCTGAATCCCCGCTACCATGCCATATTGGATAAAAGGATCCATGCGACGCGCATCTCGCGCCTCGAGATATCCCTCGACGCTGAAGTTCTTTACGCTGGCGCTAAATTGCGTTGTGAAAGCGCTGGCGTCGAACTGGTCGATCATCGCGGCGCCGCTCTGGCCCTCGCAAATAGCTTTCCAAGTGCTGGCCACGTCAAGACCCAGCGGGGTCACTGCTCCGAGACCGGTCACTACCACCCTATTGCCCTTCATGCTTAGCTCCTGCTGCCCCTGCGGAACGCATTGGGTTTATGTGTTGATCTGAGTGTGCTCTGGCTTTCTGAGGAGACGGCCCCGCACCAAACCTGGGGCGATCTACGGCCATCCCATAAAGACAAAGGGCCGCGCTGCTGAAACAGGGCGGCCCCTCTCCGTTCCTATGCTGGATCTAGGAGAGGTTGTCGTTGATGTAGTCGATTGCGAGTTGAACGGTAGTAATTTTCTCGGCTTCCTCGTCGGGGATTTCGGTCTCGAACTCCTCCTCGAGCGCCATCACCAGTTCAACGGTATCCAGAGAGTCGGCGCCCAGATCATCAACAAACGACGCTTCCGCCTTTACTTCCTCTTCCTTGACGCCCAGCTGCTCAGCGACAATTTTCTTTACTCGATCTTCGATATTGCTCATGGTGTGGTGTTAACTCCCCAGTTGATCATCGGACCAAGGGCCCAATCGCGGTGGATTTTACTGGTTTTTCCCCAGAGTAAAACCCTTTTTGACATGTGAAAAATCCTTGATAGCGCGCATTATCCCATGTAAAGGCCACCGTTGACGTGAATGGTCTCTCCGGTGATGTACTGAGCGGCATCGCTAGCCAGAAACGCCACAACCGCTGCAATGTCATGAGGCTGACCCAGCCGCGCCAATGGAATCTGCGTCGCCAGTGCCTGCCGCTGGGTATCATCCAAGGCTTTGGTCATATCGGTATCGATAAATCCCGGCGCAACACTGTTTACGGTAATTGACCGCGATCCCAGTTCCTTGGCCAGGGACCTTGCCATCCCCTCTGCTCCTGCTTTTGTCGCGGCATAGTTACTCTGCCCAGCATTACCCATGGAGCCAACTACTGAGGTGACGTTGATAACCCGCCCCCAGCGGGCTTTTGTCATGCCCCGGACGCACGCTTTGGTGAGTCGAAAAAGAGCGGTCAAATTGGTGTCGATGACGTCACTCCACTCCTCCTCTTTCATGCGCATCAATATGTTGTCCTGAGTGATGCCTGCGTTATTGACCAATATCAAGGGATCACCCATTTCCGAGCGAATGGAGTCCATCAGTTGGGAAATGCTGTCGAGATTCGTTACGTCAAGCACGGCGCCCTTTCCACCCAGAGCGCTCAGTCTGTCATCAACTATTCTGGCGCCATTCTCGCTGGTTGCAGTACCCACAACCCGATAGCCTTGATCTGCCAGCTCACTCGCTATGGCGGCTCCAATGCCACGGCTTGCACCCGTCACCAACGCAATTCTCTCGGTCGGATCGCTCATAATTGACTGCTCCTTGCGGCTTCGCTGAGGATGTCAGGGTTTTCGAGCGGTGTGCACACCGCTTGCTTGTCAATGCGTTTGATCAGGCCCGTGAGCACTTTGCCCGGACCGCACTCTACGAAGGTTTTGCAGCCCGACTGCAATACCGTCAGCATACATTGCGTCCACATTACCGGCTCCGATACTTGACGAACTAGCAGTCTGCGAATTTCAACGGCCGTGCGATGAGGTTGCGCATCAACGTTGCTAACCACTGGGATCTTGGCGTCTGACAGCGATATCGACTGAAAGGCTTCTGCCATGACGGCGGCTGCCGGCTGCATCAGGGGAGTATGGAATGGGGCGCTTACAGGCAGGGGTAGCACGCGCTTCGCTCCCGCGTCCTTCATAAACTCGGAGGCTGCGGCTACTGCAGCGGTGTGACCGGCAATCACGACTTGCCCGGGAGAATTGTAATTCACCGCACCGACATAGGCCTCGTCATCACAATGGGTAACGCAGACTTCGTCGATCACTGCGTCACTCAAACCCAATACGGCGGCCATCGCACCCTCACCCGCGGGCACAGCTGACTGCATCGCTCTTCCCCGAGTTTGGACCAGTACAACGGCATCGTTCAGTTCAAGCGCTTCAGCCACCACGAGCGCGGAGTACTCTCCGAGGCTATGCCCGGCGACAAACTCTGGGGACGCACCATGCTCAACCTGCCAACAACGATGCAATGCCACGCTGGCAGTCAGAATGGCAGGCTGAGTGAACTCAGTAAGGGTAAGCTGCTGCTCGGGCCCTTCTGACACCAACTGCCAAAGATCGTACCCCAGCGCTTCGCTCGCCTCGGCAAAAGTCTCTCTGACAATGGCGTAACGCTCAGAGGCCTCCGCCAGCATGCCGACTGATTGCGACCCCTGACCGGGGAACAAAAAGGCCAGTCCGGACAAGTAAGGTTACTCGTCGTTACCGGTTTCGATTACCTTTTTACCCCGGTAAAACCCATCTGCACTGACATGATGCCGCCGGCGCGTCTCGCCCGAGGTCTCATCCACCGTCAAGGTCGGCCCATCGATGGCGTCATGGGCGCGCCGCATACCCCGCTTCGAGCGGGTCTTTCGATTTTGTTGCACAGCCATAATCTGGCCTCCTCAGTAATCTAAACTCTGCCTTGGTCGCGCGGTGATTGGCGATAATCACCCCGCTTTTAAATACGCACCAAACCCAATTAAGTTCTCAGGTCTTTTAATACGGAGAAAGGGTTGGTCCGCCCCGGATCTGGCGATAGCACAGATTCCTTTGCTGACTCCTCGCCTCCTCGGTCTATCAGGCAGTCTTTCTCGTGCACCGGCGAAACCGGTGCGGCGAGCAAAAGTTCTTCCTCAACAATCTCATTAAGGTCGGCTGTCTCTCCGACCACCAATGGCTCCAAACCGCTAGGCAACGCCGCTGCATCCGAATCGTTCCAAACGCAGGCCATGGTCGACCCCGCCACCAAAGGTAGGCTCATACCGTCCAGGCACCGTTGGCAGGTCAGCGTTAACGTTGCTTCAACCGACGTTTCAACAACATACCGGCCTTCCTCGTCGCGCCTGAACTGTAACTCTGCGACAACTGGCGCCTCCAGCCCTATTTCCGACTCGCTGAGGCGTGGCAGGGCGTCAAGGGATGCGGTACCTTTAATAACAACACTGCGCGCAGCGAGCGACCGGAGATCGAGATCCTTGGGTAACGGCCCGATTTTCATGGGCGCGGATCATACGGATGGCACCAGTTGCTGTCAAAGCGCAATGCCCGTCATTATCGCCCCATAGCGCGATAAAGG
>JAYNNB010000064.1:0-5328 GCA_038112515.1 Luminiphilus sp. | reverse complement strand
TTCAACAAAAACGCGCGCGAATTGACCATGAAGCTTATTTTGGCGTCTACCTCCTCCTATCGAGCCAACCTGCTGCAACGACTGGGAATCCCCTTCGATACGCTTGACCCGCAGGTCGACGAAGCCTTGATTAGGGGTGAGACGCCAACTGACCGTGCTCGCCGGCTGGCTGCTTTAAAGGCAGAGAGCGTCACCGAGCCCGGGCGTCTAGTCATTGGTTCAGATCAGGTCGCCTGCCTCGGCAGCGAGATCCTTCGCAAGCCGCTAACGCACGACGCCGCGGTTAGTCAGCTTCTCTCTTGCTCGGGACAGACAATCCGTTTTTTGACAGCTGTATCGCTCAAAGACACGGCGTCCCAATGGTGCGGGCATCGCCTTGTGCCCTGCGATGTTACGTTCAGGGACATTTCGCCCAGCGAGGCAGACCGCTATGTCCAACTGGACAAGCCTCTGCAGTGTGCCGGCAGCTTCAAGTGGGAGTCGCTCGGCATTTCTTTATTTCGCTCAATCAATACAGAGGACCCCACAGCTCTTGAGGGACTCCCACTCATTGCGGTGTGTGACCTATTGCGTCAGGCAGATCTACCGCTGCCGTTGCTGTCTGAAAAAATCTAGTACTGCCTCCAGTTCCTCAGAGAGCGGACATGCCAAGGATGTTTTTACGCCCTTTAAGGTAAAAGAGAGGGCGCCCGCGTGTAAGAACAGACGTCTTACAGGCGCGCTGACAGCACAACGCGCTGAGAGTTCTGTCTCGTACTTCGTATCGCCCAAAATGGGATGCCCGCTGTGCTGGGTATGCACCCGAATTTGATGGGTTCTACCGGTTATTGGTTTGGCTTCAATGAGCGTAGCGCCGGGAAGCCGCTCCAACACCCGGAACTGGGTCTCGGAAGCCTTGCCATTAACATCTACCTTAACAATCCGTTCACCCGACGCCGTATGGTGCTTTGCCAGTGGCGCCGCGACTGACGTTCGGTAAGCGGGCCACTTGCCTGCAACGAGCGCGAGATAGCGCTTATCTATGCGGTCTGTCCGCAATTGCTCGTGTAACTCTCGCAACGTGCGCGCATTTTTGGCAACCAGCACTAGCCCCGAAGTATCTCTGTCCAGACGATGCACGAGTTCCATGTAGCGCTGCTCGGGAAACAATCGCCTCAGCGACTCAATCAAACCCAATCGCACCCCACTACCACCGTGAACAGCCAAACCAGGGGGTTTGTTGATAGCGAAAAAGTCGCTGGTCTCCGAAATGATGCTTGCTCGGATGCGTCGTTCCCAGGCGAGAGAGGGTCTGTCGGTTGACTGCGTAATTCCCTCAGATAATGGAGGTATACGAACTTCGTCACCGTCGAGCACTTTATATTCGGGCCTGCTTCTCCCTTTATTGACCCGAACCTCTCCCTTTCGAATGGCTCTATAGACCCGGGTCTTCGGGACTCCCTGAGTATGTCGTAACAAGAAATTATCAAGCCGCTGGCCGGATTCCTCCGCGGTGACGCGCTGTATTCGAGGGCCAGACTTTTGTTGAGCCGACATAAATTAGCTACTTTCTACACACAATCTATTCATTGAATCCGGCGCCTCTTGGTGCTAACTTTCGCCCGTCGGGTCTGAAGTGCCCCGGCGGCGTCAAATAAATTGCCCTCTGAAGGGTCTGTAACGCCGCCTGCCTTCTCGCCAGCGCCCCAATACGGCGTTGCCGGCGGAGCCCTTCCTGCTCTCGCTTACCCGACATGAGATTTTGAGAGTCTACCCTGTGAACCACTCCGGACACAGTATTCGTTAGAGCGGCGCACGGTAGGCACCATAAACCCGCGACACTAATTGGCGCGGTGCGAATTGCGAGTCAGGCTCCGCTCTAGGTCAAATCCGGCGGTGTCTGTGACCAGACAACGGGGTGGGATACGGCCCCCATGATGATCACCTGTCCTCAGGGACGGGCACGCATTATAGGAGGCAAGCGAGTCTCCGCACCGCCCGGTTGGGTCGCCAACTGGATTGATTCATGAAAAAGATACTGATTAACGCCACGCAACCGGAAGAGGTGCGGGTGGCAATGGTCGACGGGCAAAAGCTTTACGACCTTGATATCGAAAATCGGCAGCGGGTTCAGACCAAAGCCAACGTCTACAAAGCGAAAGTGACGCGGGTTGAGCCCAGCCTCGAAGCAGCCTTTGTTGATTTCGGCGCAGACCGCCACGGTTTTCTGCCGTTAAAAGAGATTTCCCCTGATTACTACCGAAGTCGTGCTCCCGAGGGAGACGGCAAGGTCCGCATTAAGGACGTGCTTAAGGAAGGCACGGAAGTCATCGTCCAGGTCGATAAAGAAGAACGGGGCACCAAAGGCGCGGCCCTAACGACCTTTATCAGCCTCGCCGGACGTTACATGGTTTTGATGCCCAATAACCCGAAGGCTGGCGGCATCTCTCGCCGCATTGAGGGAGAGGACCGGAGCGAACTGAAGGATTCTCTCTCGCAACTGAATTTGCCTGACGGGATGGGTGTGATTATTCGTACGGCCGGTGTCGGTCGTAGCACGGAGGAGTTGCAATGGGATCTAGACTACCTGCTGCAACTTTGGGACTCGATAGCCAAGGCCAACGACGAACACAAAGCACCGGTACTGATCTACCAAGAAAGTGACGTCATCATCCGAGCGGTACGAGATTATCTGCGCGATGATATCGATCAGGTATTAATCGATGACCCAGCGGCGTATCAACGAGCTGCCGACTTCGTCGGCATGGTCATGCCGAGATATAAAAATCGCCTCAAGCGCTACGAGGATCCATTGGCGCTTTTTAATCGCTTTCAGATTGAAGGGCAAATTGAAACCGCTTTTCAACGTGAGGTACGTCTCCCCTCTGGCGGTTCGATTGTTATCGATCCTACCGAAGCGCTCGTTTCTATCGATATCAATTCGGCTAGAGCCACCAAAGGCGGTGACATCGAACAAACGGCGCTACAAACCAACCTCGAGGCCGCCGAAGAAATTGCGCGGCAGCTCAGACTGCGCGATATGGGTGGCTTGGTCGTTATCGACTTTATCGATATGTCGTCCAACCGCAATCAGCGGGCGGTTGAAAATCGCATACGCGAAGCGTTGGAGTTGGACCGGGCTCGAGTGCAAATAGGCCGTATATCCCGCTTTGGCCTTCTCGAAATGTCGCGTCAGAGACTGCGACCATCGCTGGGTGAAACCAGCGGAATGGTATGCCCTCGCTGTACGGGCCAAGGCACTATCCGAGACACCAAGTCGTTGGCCCTTGCCATACTCAGACTGATTCAGGAAGAGGCGTCAAAAGAGCGCACCGGCGAGGTGCAAGCAATCGTGCCGGTCGACGTCTCCGCTTTTCTACTCAATGAGAAGCGCGCCGATATCAACGACATTGAATCGAGAACCGGTGTCCGAATCGTCGTCGTTGCCAGTCCTTATCTAGACACACCTCACTTTGAAGTTCGCAGGCTCCGTGATGACGAAGTTGATCAATCTCGGCGGCTCAGTTTTGATATCGATATGCCGACTCCCCCGCAGCCTGGACTTGAAGCAACTGCAGAGGCAGCAGTGAGCGCCCCCGAAGCCTTGGTGCGAGACATCACGCCAGAGGCGCCGGCGCCGGTAACGGCTCAGGACACCGGAGAGGCACAAACGAACAGAAGAAAAAGGCAGTCAACCAGCACAAGCAGAAGTAAAAAGACACCCAAGCCCGGTTTGCTTGCGCGCCTATGGGCCATGCTCTTTGGTGACACCCCCGCTGAAAAGCCCGATGAAAAGCGTAAAAGACGCGGCGGCAATGAGCGCAGAGATCATCGCTCAAAAGGCCGTAACCGGAAGAGTGACGGCGGAACCAAAAGCACCAAGCGCTCTGAAGAACAGCGTACGCGTGATGACCGAAATAACCGACGCAAACAAGCGAATCGGCGTCCCTCGGATGATGAGGGTCTCGACGCCGCGGGGACCGCACCGTCAAACGCAGACGTGCCCTCAACGCAGACCGACAATGATGAGCAACCAAAGCGCGGGCGCCGCCGTCGTGGTCGACGCGGTGGACAACGCCGCAGCGATAGCGGTTCTGCCGACGTTACAACAGACTCAATAGCCACAGATGTCATTGATGAAGACGATAACCTGTCGACCACCGGTCAGGAAGACACTCATCGACGCCGTCCGGCTGACCGGCGCGGCGAGGGACGACGGCGCAGAGAACGCAGATCCGTGGAACCCGCTGAAGGCGAATCAATGCCACCCGTCACAGAGGAATCTACGGGAATTCAGTCCGCGGTTGAGGTCAGCGCTAGTGATTCTGTCGCGGTGGCCTCCTCTGAGGCACTCAGCGCAGCCTTCGAGTTGACTGCTGACAATAACGTGCTCGAAGCCGAGGCTCAGCGATCAGAGTCGTCCTCTATCGCCCCATCGCCTGAGGCTCAGTCCCTCGACGCTGAGGATGAGGCCAGCTCTCAGGAGCTGACAACACCTAACGAAGTAGAGGCTGAATCTGTTGCTGAGCGAACCAGTGCTGAGGTCATTGGCGATGTCATCGGTGCACTGGTTCGCGATACCAGTGGTATCACCGAATCGGGCCGAGCCATTAACGACCCGCGCATCGCGCCAAAGCCCATCGTGGAGACCGAAACCGTTACAGAGCAGGCGCTGCTCTTTGCGCGGCCTGAAGCACCCCCCGTCAGCGTTATTCAGCAAGATATCCCGCGGGCGAGTAATGATCCGCGCGGGCCAAAGACACAAATGGCGGCAGCGGAGTAACTTGATTGCTAAGAGCGCGGAGATATAATGCGCGCTCTCGAGCGAGGGTAACCTCGACACAGTTTTGGTGGGCTGGCTGAGTGGTCGAAAGCGGCGGTCTTGAAAACCGTTGAACCGAGAGGTTCCCGGGGTTCGAATCCCTGGCCCACCGCCATAAGAGAAAAAGCCGCCCTGTCGGGCGGCTTTTTTTATTTTTTTTTTATATCTCTTTTGCCACCTCGCGACGATGACTACGCCACACCTGCCTCGAACTCAAAAGCCCCAACTCACTTCCAGATCATCGTTGAAAGATTCATATTCTGAGAACGTTTCCCGGATGCCTTCCGGGGTTAAACCGTATTGCTCAAGAGAGTATCGGTGCTTGCCGTGTTTGTTCTGTGGATTGGCCTGTGTCCACTCACGCATGCGATCAAATGACGCATCCGACAGCGGCACGCCCGCATACTCGTAGATCTCTCGCACGCATCGATCTGGGTCGTTGATACTCGCCGAAAACGGGATATCCAAAAAACGATTTGCCGACTGTTCCGCACGCCATGCCATATGAACGTCAGCCGCCGCTTTGA
>JAYNNB010000063.1:0-10965 GCA_038112515.1 Luminiphilus sp. | reverse complement strand
CTCAGGTTTACAACGCTTCTTCGCCGGTCTCGCCGGTTCGAATGCGGGTGACGTGCTCGAGGCTGGAGACAAATATCTTGCCATCCCCGATTTTGCCGGTTTGCGCGGCCTTACTAATGGCCTCGATAGTCTGATCCACCATGCCATCGGCGATGGCGATCTCGATTTTTACCTTGGGAAGGAAATCAACGACGTATTCAGCGCCGCGATAGAGCTCGGTGTGCCCTTTCTGGCGACCAAAGCCTTTCACTTCGCTTACCGTAATTCCCTGAACACCGATCGTGGATAGTGCTTCACGCACGTCATCCAACTTGAAAGGCTTTATGACTGCAGTAACCAATTTCATGGCAACCTCCGAAAAAACCGCCCGGCGGGACGGCGATTAACTTGATGGCCTTAGGCCTCGACACTACAAACTCGAAGGGCACGCATGCAGCAACGCCCAACTCGCCCTTACGATTGCCAAGGACAGGCCAATTGTTTTTTTTATTAGCAAATACATTTACTTAAAGTATTTTTAGACGGCATCAGCACGTCTGGCACCGTGTTAAATGGCGCCGGGCGCACCAATGCGGTGCGGCTCTCGCACCAGTTTTGGTTTGCATTGATGTGTTAGCGTCGTAAAGAGTGCGCTACATTGCGATGGCGTGCGCAGCACTCCCGACACACTCCATTTCAACCGAGTAGCGCGTGATTCAAAGCAAACAAGCAGGCGTATGACATGGGCCAAGATGATTCAACCACCCACCGACCGCGCTCGATTTTTGAGCGATTGACGCAGGGCGAGGATCCACTTTTCAGTCAAATCGACCGCAACGCGAAGTCGTTACTGCAGTCAGCACTCACACGGCTTGACGTGGTCAGCCGCGAGGAATTCGATGCGCAAACGGCAGTATTGCAGAGAACCCGAGAACGCCTGGAAGCACTTGAGCGGCAAATTGCAGCGCTCAATGACTCTCTTGAGACGCCAGCTGACAACACTGAAGGATAAGCGTTTGGTCGAACGCTTTCTCGACCGAAAGATCAAGGATGATCTATGCACCTCGCCTTTGTTGGAACCCGCAGCCAGTCAGGGCTGGTAGCGCCTGAAGTTACTGTCGAAGTTCATCTTGGGTCTGGCCTGCCCGGATTTCAGGTAGTTGGCTTTCCCGAAGCGGCCACGCGACAGATTCGAGGGCGCGTTCGTAGTGCCATTCTCTCATCTCACCTGAAATGGCCTGACTTCAATATCACCGTCAATCTCGCCCCCACTGAGCAACCCAAGGAGGGCGCTCGCTACGACCTTCCCATCGCCCTCGGCCTTTTGGTGGCATCCCAACAGCTTCCTGAGCGCAGCATTGCAAACAGGGAGTTCTTCGGAGAGCTGGGTCTAGATGGAGGCATACACTCCTTCCGCGGTTGCTTTGCGGCTGCACTGGCGGCAACTCAGGCAGACCGTGAGTGCGGTATTGCACTTCAGGGCGCCGCCGAGGTTGCGGAACTGACCGGAGGCCGCTTGATCGCCGCGCCGGACCTTCTCACGCTGTGTGCCCGACTCAAAGCGCCTGAACCCGAATACGTGCCTCGAACCCCCTACCGCGATGCCGATAGGGCCTCTTACCCCGATCTATCTGAGCTGAAGGGACAACCGCTTCTGCGCAAAGCACTCGAGGTGGCCGCTGCGGGCGGTCACCATCTTTTGATGGTCGGGCCACCGGGGGTGGGTAAAACGCTAGCGGCGTCGGTGCTACCCGGCTTATTACCGCCACTGCCGGAGGCAACCTCTCAGGCGCTCAGGCTGGTGCAGGATCTTGCGGGCGTGGCGCAATGCAACGCTCCGCCGTTTCGCGCACCGCATCACTCCAGCAGCGTGGCAGCGCTAATGGGAGGAACCGCTCGGGCGCTTCCGGGTGAGATTTCACTGGCGCACGGCGGGGTGCTCTTTCTCGATGAAATCGCAGAATTTCCGCACGCTGTGCTTAACCAGTTACGTCAGCCACTGGAGACGGGTCATATTCGTGTTAATCGCGCCCAACATCAGAACCAATATCCCGCGCAATTCCAGCTGGTTGCTGCCATGAACCCCTGTCCCTGCGGACTGGCTGGTGACCCTGATCACCGATGCCGTTGCACCCCAGACAGAATTCAGCGCTATCGGCAAAGCATCTCGGGCCCCCTGGCCGATCGGATTGACCTGCACATCACGCTGCAAAGACCTTCGCCCGAGATCCTGCTGTTAAGAGATAGTGCCACTGGAAACGATTCCAGCGCGTTAAAAGCAGGGGTTGAGCTGACGCGGCGGCAGCAGAGAAAGCGACAGGGTTGTTTGAACCGGGATTTAACGGGGACCGATTTGCTCGGAGTCTGTGAGCTGGAGCGCAAAACCGAACGCTGGTTGATCAGCGCGGCCACGAAGCTCAAGCTCTCCCCTCGGAGTACGCACCGCAGACTTCGAGTAGCGCGCACCCTTGCTGACATTAGCGATGATCGGGTCGTGAGTATTCCCCACCTAAAAACCGCACTGTCATTCAGGGAGGCGCCCTACCCAACAGGCGCTAGTATCCGCTAGCGGCTGGACTCCACCATGTAGTCCACTGCCAAACGGATCTCGTCATCCGAGCAGTCGCCACAGCCGCCCTTGGCGATCATGCCAGAACCAGCAACACCGTTGATGCCACTGTCGTACAACGCGTCCATACCTTTGCCGATTCGCGCCGCCCAGGCCACCTGATCGCCAACCTTGGGGGCCCCGGCAACTCCTGCGGAGTGGCAGGCCATGCAGGCACCGTTGTAAACGTCTTCACCGGAGCGGCCGCCGCTCGCTGCTACATCCCCGACGCCTGCACACGCCTCACCCTGAACGCAAACCTCCGAGAAGGGTTTGATGCGGGCTTCGATGTCGGCGCGCTGCCGCTCACTCAGGTCCATGGCCATTACTGCCAGCGGGGCCAATAACAGCGTTAACAAGAACAGACGCATGGGGAGATCTCCTATATTTGAGGGCGGGAGTATAGCGGTTGCGAAAAAGATCGAAAACTGACCCGGTAACCCTCCATTACCTAGCTATACTCTCCCAACAGATTGTCGGAGTCCGCTAATCATGCATCTTTACACCTTCGATGCCGCACCCAATCCTGCCCGCCTGAAAATGTTCATGGACTATAAAGGGATCACCCTCGACACCACGCAGATAAATCTGGGAACGGAAGAACAGCTGGGTGAGGATTACCGCGCCCTGGTCCCGGAAGCAACCGTACCTGCCCTGATCCTAGATGACGGATCTGTACTGAGTGCCGTCATCGCCATTGTCCACTATCTCGAAGCCAGGTACCCCGAGCGGCCTCTGCTGGGCAGAACGGCTGAGGAAAGCGCCAATATATTGAATTGGAATCATCGACTTTTTACCGACATCTTCAGCGCAATCGCCGAGGCGTTTCGTAACGCCCACCCTAAGTATGTCAATCGCGCGTTGCCAGGACCGGCCGATGTGCCGCAGCTACCTGAACTCGCGGCTCGCGGCAAAACGCGGTTGACCACGGGGTTCTCCATGCTTAACGACGCACTGGCTGACCATCGTTTTCTCGCCGGCAGCGGGGTGTCCTTCGCCGATATCGATTTGCTTGTAGCCCTGGACTTTGCGGCATGGGGAGCGAGAGTAGTCCCGGACGAGTCTCTGGAGCACTTGCACCGTTGGCGCGAGGACGCCAAAGGTGCGCTAACGGCGTGAGCCCAAGGTTTTTCCTGCTCATTGGCTGTTTGTTGCTGAGCGGTTGCCAAGAATCATCTCCCGGCCTCGACACGTTAAATCGTTACCTCGAGCGCCTGTCGGGAGCAACAGAGATTCCCCTCGAAACCCTACCCCCATCGCGCCAGGAGCTTGCACCACCAAAATTGTTGAAAACCATGGTTCCACCCGCTGAGCAGATCGACCTGATTGATTTCCTCTCGCTCTCAGGCTGTGAGCTACAAGTCAATCTTGGACGACGAAACAGTCAGCTGGGAAGGTCAGCGTCCCCATCCCAACGCTTATTGCTCGATCTCGAGTTCCTCCGCTTGGCGCCCGCCTGCATCGACTTTCTGAGACAACAGCAGGACGACACACTGGCCGACGCCCTTGAGCGAACCGGTGCACAGCGACAACAGTGGCTCCCTCTCGCCGTTTACGAAGCAGTCTTGGCGGGCCCGGAATGGCAGGACTTCTGGTCTACTCCAACAACGTTGACCCACTACCCACAACAGACCGACACGCTGATCCTGCAAACACTGGCCAAGATGACTGGGATGATTGAAGCTTGGGTGTCAGGACATTGGACGGCCAGCAACCGCGAGTTTGAGCTCCTGCTGAGCGAACTTCGGGCAGGAGATGGCGGCGCGCTATTGCTGTCGATGGATCGAGTAACGCAACAATTAGCGCGGGCTAACGATCTATTAAACCGGACCCGTCAGGAAAAACCGCTCTGCCCCTATGGAAAAGAAACGGAGCGCTCCAGGGCGGTTAGGGCGGTAGTAGAAAGGTTTTTCGTCAGTGAGCTACAGCCTTGGTTGGTGCAGCTGCGTAAGCGCAAGGAGCTGCTGGCAGGTCCAATCACTGCGCTTGAAACACCGCTAAGAGATGTGCAACCGCAGCTATATCGAGATTGGACAAACCGTCGCGATGCCTTGTTGGAGAGCCAGTCGCAAGTGATCAGGCAGCACGTCCACACAATCCAACAAGCACTCTCCGAGTGCCGCGACGCGTGATACGCCAATCCGATAGCCTAAATGCACCACGAGGTTCGCCTCGCAGAGGCAGAGTGCTTCTAAAGTGGGCTGGCACCATGGCTAAACCCTGCTACATTGTGCGCTCGGTAGCGTGAAAGCATCTTGTTTCGGGAGACGGTAATGCAAATTTTCAGATTTTTATTGGCAAGCCTGATGGTCAGCTTATTGGCAGCCTGCGCGACCAAACCCCCAGAACCTGTGGTGGATTATGCCCCGGACTATAACTTCGCCGAGACACAAACATTCGGATTTTATGCCTTGAGCGGTGAAGTTACCGGCAACAGCCCAAACGACCTAACGGACTTCCAAAGAGATCGTATTAATGCTGCGTTGAGAAGCGCCCTCGAGGCAAAGGGTCTGGTTTTTGTAGACAAAACTGCCGACGCAGACCTGCTGCTCAGCTGGCATTTGAATCTGATGGATAAAACCGATGTCAAAACCTACAACAATCCCTCCTACGGCGTATCTGCTGGTTATAGCCGTTACAACCGCTACGCCATGTACAACTGCTACAACTGCATGAATCAAACAGAAGTGCGCGTTACCGAGTACACACAGGGCACCTTCATCATTGATATGGTCGACCCGAATCGCAACGCCTCGATATGGCGGAGCGTGACGCAATCCAAGCTGAAAGAAGACAATATTCGCGATCAGAACGCGCTCAACGAGGCCGCTGCCCGGGTGCTGGCTGAATTTCCGCAGGTGGGTGTCGGCTCCTAAAGACTGCACTTACCGCGGCCACGCATGGTCACGCTAGCGATGCTGCACTGGCCTTCGGCACCGGGACATTTACCCTACCCAAAAAGGTAGTTGAGGCGCCCCACAGGCGTCTCTAGTCTCGGGCTCACCAAGCGAGGGTTATGTATGAAAGTGATTCGCAGCGCAGTGCTCCCCAGCCCCTGTCCGATACCGGAACGGCCTCAGCGTTTAGCCTGTGTGGGGCTGGTGCAGACACGTTGGTACGAATCGAGAGAATTACATCTTGAGCAGCTGTACGACGGAGTCAGTCGCTGCGCGGACGCTGGGGCAGCGCTGGTATTTCTGCCGGAACTCACTCTCAGTCGCTACCCTGCCGATAGCAGACCCACAGGACCAGCGGATGCGTCTGCAGAAGAGCTAAGCACGGGAGACAGCGTGACATTGGCGCGTAAAATGGCGCAGGAATGTGACGTTTTTGTGCAGATCTCTCTGTTTGAACGCTCAGGCGCAACGGATCAGCGTGGCTTAAACACCTCCGTTGTCGTTGCGCCCCATGGTGAGATCGTGGGTATCACCCGAAAACTGCATATTCCGGTTACCGAGGGCTATTTTGAGGATGCCTATTTCGCCGAGGGCCCCGCCGACGAACCCTACCCGGTGCATACACTGGCGCTAGATGGTCAGGATTTGCGCTTAGGTAATCCCACCTGCTGGGATGAGTGGTTTCCCGAAGTTGCGCGCTGCTATGCACTTGGCGGCGCGGACCTCCTCTGCTACCCGACGGCGATCGGTTCCGAACCAGACTATCCTCAGTTCGATACCGCACCCTTATTGCGAACAGTCGTCTCGGGACATGCGGTTGCCAACGGAGTCTTCATCGCCCTGCCCAACCGATTTGGTGCAGAGGGCCTGCTCAATTTTTATGGCAACAGTTGTTTGATTGACCCGTTCGGACGCGTGCTGGTGGAGGCGCCGAGAGATGAAGCCGCTGCGCTGGTTGCGGAGATAGACCTTGGGCAACGTGATGACTGGCTGACACTGTTCCCGTTCTTTGCGACACGCCGTCCCGACACCTACGGCGAATTAATCCGGGACCGCGTAAACCCCCGGCAACCTGATGGCCGTGCTCGAGACGGGGGCATACCCGGCATCACGCCATGACTTCCACACATTTTATGCCTCCCGAGTGGGCGCCTCATGAGGCCACCTGGATGGGCTTTCCGCGCGATAGCTACACCGAAACGGGTCTCAGCCGTGAGGCCGTACAGCGTGCCTGGTCTCAGGTGGCAAACGCGATTAGCGAACACGAGCCGGTCAACATGCTGTGCCATGCCGATGACATGGCCAGCGCAACAAAATATTTATCTGCCGCTATTTCCCTATTCCCAGCGCCACTGAACGATGCATGGCTCAGAGATATTGGGCCAACCTTTGTCGTGATGGATCAGACGCTAACTGCCATTGATTGGTCATTTAATGGCTGGGGCGAGAATACTGAATTTGAATGGGTGCTGGATAATGCAATCGCTCATCATGTTGCGGAACTGGCGGGAGTACCGACGCGAAAAGTCGCGATGGTCAACGAGGGGGGCGGCATCCATGTCGACGGCAACGGAACCGTTATGCTGACCACGACCGTCCAACTCGACCCAAAGCGTAATCCCGGCATCGATAAGGAAGTCGCGACGAACGAAATCCATGCGGCCCTTGGCACCACTCAGGCGATTTGGCTCCCGCGCGGCCTGTGGCGCGACAATTTCCTCAACGGTACCAAGGGCCACGTTGACATCGTCGCCTGCTTCACGCCGGACGGACGTGTTCTCCTTCACCAGCAACAGAATAAAAACCATCCAGATCATGCACTTTGGTCTGAACTTGTGGCGCTGATCGCCGATGCCGGCTTTGAGGTCATCCCGCTACCTGCGCCGACGGTACTAAAGGACAATCGGGATTGGGTCGATTACAGCTACATCAATCACTACGTCTGTAACGGTGCCGTCATATGCCCGGGCTTCGGCGACCTTCACGATGACTTGGCCCAAGAAATCCTGACCGACGCCTACCCGGACCGCGACGTTGTATTGGTCGAGGGAAGAGCGCTGTTTGCCATGGGCGGCGGCGTGCACTGCATTACCCAGCAGCAACCCAAACATCCGGCGTAAAGCGCTTTATACTATCGCGTCAGTCAAGCCCCCCAGGTGCAGTGGCAGAGCGCAACTGAGCCACGATTCAGGAAAGTCTATGTTTACCTACATCAATCCGGAGATCCGGGAACGCCTCATCAATGACGGCAAACTCTTTCGTATCGATGGCTCGGGCGCCCCTGTGGCGATGACAGAATCGCCGGGGCCCGGACAACATCTGAATTTAATGGGTCCCATTCCTTTACCGTTGGCTCGCGGCGTCAGTCAGCCCACGGTGAAGTGGTATGCCTGTGTTCGCAGCACCGAGCTCAGTGAGGTAGAGCATCTGGCCAGTACGCTGAGGGAGCAAGGAGGACAGCACCTGTTCTCGCACCTCGCCTCGAGCATGGCGGTCAATAGCGTCCTGGTCATTGGTACACCCGAGGAGAGCGAGAACCCACTGGTACGGGTCCATTCCAGTTGCCTCACTGGTGATGTACTGGGCTCCAGACGCTGCGAGTGTGGCCCTCAACTGGAAGCGGCATTGGATCGGATCGCTGACGACCCCGCAGGGGGTTACCTCATCTACATGGCAGGGCATGAGGGGCGAGGCATTGGGCTGTGGGCCAAAGCCGCGACTTATCTGCTTCAAGATGCCGGAGAGAACACTTATCAGGCGAACCGGTCGCTGGGATTGCCCGACGACTCCAGAGACTTTTCCGATGCGGCAGCACTGCTGAAATACTTCGGCGCGGGAAAGCCACTACGCTTACTGACCAATAACCCGAAAAAAGTCGAGGACCTGACCGCCTTGGGTGTCGCCCACATCGAGCAAGTCAAACATGTCTGCGGTGTCGATGACCACAACCTGCGCTATCTCAAAGCCAAGCGGGATTGGGGGCATCAATTAGGAGAGGATGATCTCGCTCCCTAGAACACCTGCGCCGCGCTAATTCAGCCATGGGGGAAGCGGGTCGCTACCCAGCGAGATCTCCATACAGTTATCTGCGGCTTGATGCTGGTGCCCAACCATCTCGTCATACGCGCTTCGCTGGCGAAGAAAAAATTCACAATCAAACGTTTTCCGAAGGGTGCGCTGCATCTCCAAAAGATTGCGTGTTTTAAGCACTTTGCCCTTGGCGTCGGTGATAACGCGTTCTACGTCGCCCATCGCCGCGTGCGCAATATACAAACTGAGGTCTACGGACTCGATAACGACCCTAGTGACCGCGTCGACATTCACGTCGCGCAAACTCACCTTCATATTTTTTACCCGCCAATTCTAAAACGCCTCAGGAACTTTACGGGCCGAATCCCACTGCGGTTCCCTCGGTAAAAACCACGCTCCCTGAGCACCTGCAATAACACTGACAAAAAGCGGACAACGCCAACCACGCGTGAAGGGAAGCGCGAAGATAGGGCTATGGTTGCCGACCATCTTAAACTCTCCCGCTCGGGCATCACGATTGACACCCTGCCCCGCTGCAGTGGGGTCTACCGCTTTTATGATGACAACAATGCGCTGCTCTACATAGGCAAAAGCGTCGATATTCACAGCAGAGTGGCGCAGCACTTCAATGAGGGACGAAAACCGGGCCGCCACCAGCGCCTTATGTCCCAGGTGCACCATATTGACTGTGAACTGACTGCGGGAGAGATCGGTGCGCTACTGATCGAAAATGCTGCGATCAAAGCGGAAGTCCCGCTCTTTAACCGACGCCAGCGTCGTTTGCGCAAGCTATGGACGATCGCCCTCGCCGAATCAAAATCAGGATTTCTCAAACCGTTGGCAGTCGATTTTGCACCCGCAGGTATGCGCAGCGTTGATACGTTTGGCCTTTTTGCCAACAAACACCGACTCATCAGCTCTTTGCAGGACCTGGCCCGAGATCATGCGCTTTGCCTACGCGTGATGGACCTGAATCGAGGCACTGGACCCTGTTTCCAGTATCAGCTTGGACGCTGCGACGGCGCCTGTGCGGGAGAGGAGTCGGCAGAATCTCACAATAACCGCCTCCGTGATCACCTCGACCGGCAGCGCATCGCCGCCTGGCCGTTTAATGGTCCTATCTTGCTCAGGGAAAACAACATCTGTCCCGCTCAAGATCAGCCCGAGGAGCAGTTCCATCTTGTCGATCAGTGGGCATGGTTTGGCGGTTTCACCAACGCAAACGCCGCCGCCAAAGCGCTACAAAATGCTCAACCCGCGACTTTTGACCGCGATGCCTACCGTCTGATTTACAGCGCCATTTTCCGGGGCCGCGTCTCCTTGGTAGACGCACGGCTCGGGGTGGAAATTGCAAATCCTCTCCTGGCCGGAACGAGACAAGCTTCGTGAATGTTGTCTGGTTCAAACGCGATCTCAGACTTGCCGATCACCCGCCATTGGCCGAAGCGCTGGTGCAGGATGGCCCGGTCCTGCTGTTGTATTTCGTTGAACCGGAGCTGCTGTCAGATCCCCATTATCGAGGACGTCACTGGCATTTCATCGCTCAATCTCTGGCGGACATGAATTCGCAACTCGGACCTTTGGGCACAGAAATTCATATCCTGGAGGGCAAGCCCGAAGTACTGCTGCAGGCGCTGCATCAAGCGACACCCATCAAGCGCATATTCAGTCATGAGGAGACGGGTCTGCAGACGACTTTCGAACGCGATTTGCGCGTGGCGAGTTGGAGCCGCGCCAACGGTATCGACTGGCTCGAGTTTCAGACCAATGGCGTTCAACGAGGGCGTCAAGATCGTAAGGGGTGGAATCGGGCTTGGCATCATGTCATGTCAGCCCATGAAGTGACCCCCGATCTCAATCACCTTTCCAAAAAGGCCGCAGAGTTACCGCCGGCACTCGAAGGGGCGCGCACCTCGAGACTCAACTCCTGGCTGACAAACAAACCAGAATTCCTCGTTGGAGGGGCGTCTCAGGGGCATCAGTTACTGGCGAGTTTTCTCTCGTCTCGAGCGGAGGGTTATCAGCGGCACATTTCAAAACCGGAGACCAGCCGTCAACATTGCTCGCGTTTGTCACCCTATCTGGCATGGGGCAACTTGAGTATCCGCCAGGTCCATCAAGCGCTCAAATCGCGGCAGACACAAGGGGGTTGGTCCAGAGCTCTTTCAGCCTTTGAGTCGAGGCTTCATTGGCATTGTCACTTCATTCAGAAGTTCGAAATGGAGTGCCGGATGGAGCGCGAGGATCTGAACCGCGGCTATCTTGCATTTCCACGTCGGCAGGATGAGGACAGAGTTGCGGCCTGGTGCGAGGGTCGAACCGGGTATCCATTGATCGATGCCAGCATGCGCTGCCTGAACAGCACCGGTTACATTAATTTCCGTTCGCGGGCCATGTTGGTTTCTTTCCTGACGCATCATCTTTGGCAGGACTGGCGACTCGGTGCAGCGT
>JAYNNB010000062.1:7924-11166 GCA_038112515.1 Luminiphilus sp. | reverse complement strand
GTGTACTCGTACTTGAACTGATTTTGATCCTCGGGCAGCAGCGAAAGCGACCACGAGTCAACGTACTCGTCTTTGCCTTCCTCAAGACCGCTCTCCGCGGCATCGGTCTTGAACTTGATGATGCCATCCTTTGCGGAGACCAGCCGCGCGACTGGCTTGTTCATGAGTCCACAGTAATGGGTTGAAACGACCGTGCCTTCCTGAACATTAAAGATGTTCAGCATCTCCACATCGTCCTCGCTACTCTCTTCAAGCAATGCGCTGCCGTTGGATTTGCTGGTGTAGTTCAGTTGCAGATTCACCGATGTACCGTCGGACTTGGCGAGCGTGCCTTGCCACTGACCTTCGAGCTGCATTAGTCCTGCGAAGGCTTGATCGGTCATGCCTTCGCTGGCAAATGCCGGCGCGGACAACAGCGTCAATGACGCGAGTAAAGACAATACCAATTTCATAATCATTCCCTTTTGTTGTTTTTTAGTGGCTGGTTTCACCCTGAGTACATCAGGATCTAGCCCGCACCTCAAGCGCTGCGCCGCACCAATTTGGTGCTGGCGACTCAACGATTGAGACTGTCGAGCCGCAAGCTGGTGAAGAAGGATCAAGACAATTGCATGCCGAAGTAGCACATGCCGATAAACGCCATTGTCACCACCAGGGTGGCGTCTTTTGTAGCGGTCTTTCGGGAAACCGCTGCGGTCATGCTCAGGATAGCGATGCATCCGAGAAAGCCAATTAGCGGCCAGTCCCAGGCGGCGACAAGATTGTAAAGCACGGTAGCGTCTCCTTTTAAGATTGAATCAGCTTGGTCACAGTTTCTCGCAACACCGAGGGCCGTTGTTATTTGCGGTCAAGCTCTCTCACAAAATCTTCCAGGGCTTTCCGTAAGTCCGCGATTTCCTCCTCGAGCCGTGTCACCCGGGTGTGCTCCTGCTGGTACAACGCCATAGCGTTGGCTTGTTGATCGAGGATTTGTTGATAGGCGTCATATCGCTCGGGGGCTTCTTCTGTTCCCGGCTGCTGCGTCAAGCTGACGTACCAGCAAATCAGAATTCCCATCAAGAGCATGGTTCCATAAATTATTTCCGGCGCCATCAGAAATTGCATGTCTCACCCCTGTATGAGTTTTCAGCCGAGCCGCTAGAGAAACTCTCCATCGACGTAGTACCACTCACCATCAATTTTTATAAAGCGACTTTTTTCATGAAGTCTATGGCCCTTGCCATTCACTTTAAAGCGAGCAACGAATTCCACGTAGCCTTCGGCATCGCCGACCTCGCCAGCCAGCGTCGACCTAATACTCAAACCCAACCAACGCTGTTGGTCGTCAAATCGGACTCTGCTTGGGCGGGTGTCGGGATGCCACGTGGCGAGAAGGTAGCGATCGTCGCGATGAACGAAGCCACAGTACCTTGAGCGCATCAGCTGTTCTGCGGTTTGCGGTGATGAGTCGCCCCCAAGGAACCTGCCGCAGCAGGCTGCATGGGTTTTCCCGGAGCCACATGGGCAACCCGCTGACTGCGGCTCCTGATTCACGCGTTGGCTTCCGTTCTCATAGGCCTTGAGTGTACACACTCCGTGCATCTACTTTGAGCCGTGCCCGATGCTATATTCGGCCAAGCGAGGCGCATGGTTAATGAAGAAGCCTCAAAATGATCGCAGTAAAGGAGTGAGTGGTAACGTGAAGGCGGCGGTCTGTCGGGCATTTGGTCAACCCTTGTGTATCGAGGATCTTGTTATTGCGGCCCCCGAACGCAATGAAGTGCAAGTCCGTCTGACAGCCTGCGCTATCTGTCACAGCGATGTCATGTTTGCCGACGGCGCTTGGGGCGGTGACTTGCCTGCGGTTTACGGGCACGAAGCCTCCGGTGTCGTAGAGTCGGTCGGCGCCGACGTGCTTGATCTGAAGGCAGGGGATCACGTGGTGGTGACGCTGATCCGTTCTTGCGGGCAATGCCGCTACTGCACCCAATCTGTTGAGACGCAGTGCGAGGGAGTGTTCCAGCGCGGGATCTCGACGCCACTAACCGACGTCTCAGGTAACCCGATTGTTCAGGGACTCAATAGCGGCGCTTTCGCCGAGATGGTGGTAGTTGATCAAAGTCAGGTCTGTGCGATTCCCAAAAATATCCCTCTGGATGTCGCCTCCATTTTGGCCTGCGGTGTGTTGACGGGATACGGGGCCGTCGCGAATACGGCCAGAGTCAGTGCGGGCAGTTCGGTGGCGGTCATCGGTTGTGGCGGCGTGGGCGTGAATAGCATTCAGGCCGCAGCGATCGCAGGCGCACATTCGATAATTGCTATAGATGTGCTGGATGCAAAACTCGAATTGGCAAGAGTATTTGGGGCCACGCATGTGATCAACGCCCAGCGAGAGCAGGCGGTTGAGCGTGTCTTGGCAATAACGGCTCAGCGCGGGGTCGACTTCGCTTTGATTACCGTAGGCGCGAAAAGTGCAGCGGAACAGGCGCTGGCGCTACTCGCGAGAGCCGGTACAGTGGTTGTTGTCGGCATGCCTGCCTCGGGTGTGGTTGCCGAATATGACCCGGGCGAGTTGGCATCAAAAGGGCAGTCTCTTCTTGGCTCAAAAATGGGGTCCAGCTCCGTGAAGCGCGATATTCCCCGGTTGGTCGATCTTTATCAGTGCGGCGCCCTCAAGCTGGACGAGCTGATTAGCGGTCGTTATCGACTCGACGACATTAATGAAGCCATCGCTTCGGTCAAGCGCGGCGAAGCGCTGCGCAATCTGGTTATCTTCTGATGTTGATCAAGGAATTTGAGACCTTTGTGGTGGGTAATCCTCCACCTCGATTCGGCGGCCGATATTTCATTTTTGTGAAGCTGGTGACTGATACGGGTATTACCGGATACGGCGAGGTCTATTGCGCGACCTTCAGCGCGGCGACTGTGGAAGCCATGCTGAGAGATACAGCAGAGCGATACGTGGTGGGGCACGACCCTTTTCGCATCGAAACGCTGTGGAGGCGGGTATATGGAGCGGGTTATAACCTGCGTCCCGATGTTTCGCTGGTGAGTGTCTTGTCTGCGCTGGAGATGGCGTGTTGGGATATCGTGGGTAAAGCCTGCGACAAACCAGCATACGAATTGTTGGGCGGAAAAGTCCACGAGCGGCTGCGAACCTATACCTATCTTTACCCGAAGAGCGGTGATGTCTATCCCGACGGGGATGACCCGGACCATATCTACGTCAATCCCCATCGCGCGGCGGAGCGCGCGCTGGATTA
>JAYNNB010000062.1:5171-7824 GCA_038112515.1 Luminiphilus sp. | reverse complement strand
GTGCCACCCGACAGCACAGTGCAAATGGCACGTGTGGCACGCGCGACGTCGATCCCCATCGCTACCGGCGAGCGTCTGTGCACCAAGTACGAGTTTGCGCGGGTATTGGAGGATCAAGCTGCTGCGATTCTGCAACTGAATCTCGGTCGTGTGGGTGGATTGTTGGAGGCGAAAAAAATTGCCTCCATGGCCGAGGTGTACAGTGCACAGATCGCCCCCCATCTGTATTGCGGTCCTGTTGTTGGCGCCGCCAATATTCAGCTTGCTACCTGCACCCCCAATTTTCTGATTCTGGAGGGCATAGAGACTTGGGGCGGATTCCATGCAGACCTGCTCGAGACCCCCATTCAGTGGGAGGAGGGCTATGTGATTCCGTCAAGCGAACCCGGCTTGGGTATCTCGCTAAACGAGGCGGTCGCTAGAGCCAACCCCTATTCCGGCGACGAACTGCACCTGGAAATGGGTGCTGACCCTGTGCGCTAAAAAAAGGGGCGCGAGCTACAGACTGATGCGTTTGTAGTTGCGGTAGTGGGGTGTCCAGAAAATCCGATCAATGCGGGCATGAAGTTGCGCATCTGAGATTTCCAGCGCGTGGCCCTGTGACTGCGCTACCTTGGCTACCGCAAAGGCGATCGATTTGCTGACGTCGGTGATTTGCTGCAGCGGCGGCAGGAGTTCGCTCCCGGTACCAGCAGCTCTCGGCGAGGCCCCCGCCAAAATTTCACTGCTGGCTAACAGCATCTCATCGCTGACGCGATTCGCTTGGACCGCTAAAACGCCGAGACCGATGCCCGGAAAAATATAGCTGTTGTTGCACTGGGCTACCCGATGCAGCGTGCCATTGTGAATGACGGGTTCAAAGGGGCTGCCCGTAGCGATAATAGCGCTACCGTTGGTCCAGCGAATGATGTCCGCTGGCGCAGCCTCTGCGCGACTGACCGGGTTGCTTAGCGGGAAAATAATCGGCGCTTCCGCGTTTTGCGCCATACCGCTAATCACTGATTCAGTGAACAGGCCCGGTTGTCCTGAGACACCAATCAAAATGGTTGGGCGAGCCTGAGCCACCACTTCCTCTAGACTTGCCCATTCGCCTCTGCAAGACCACTCCCTCAAGTTGGCGTTACGCTGTGCCAGTGCGCGTTGAAAATCCTGTAAGTCACTCATACCTTCGGTAATGAGGCCGTGGCGATCCACCATGAATACCTGCTGACGTGCTGCTTCGTCGCTCAGTCCTTGCTCGACCATTTGCCGGATAAGCATTTCTGCAATGCCGCACCCCGCCGAGCCGCCGCCCACAAAGGCAATGCGATGCTCGTTGAGGGGCTTGTTAGCAACGCGGCAAGCCGCCAATAAGGTTCCCAGGGTGACGGCGGCGGTTCCCTGAATGTCATCGTTGAAGCAGCAGAAGCGCTCCCGGTAACGGTTCAGAATCGGCATCGCATTGGCTTGCGCAAAATCCTCGAACTGAATCAAAACGCCGGGCCAGCGCCGCTCGGCTGCACGCATGAACAACTCGATAAATTCGTCGTACTCGTCTTCGCTCACCCGCGGATGTCGCGCTCCCATATACATGGGGTCTTGCAAGAGCGATTCGTTGTTGGTCCCCACGTCGAGCATCACCGGCAGGGTATAAGCAGGACTGATTCCGCCACAGGCGGTGTATAGCGAAAGTTTGCCAATGGGGATGCCCATGCCACCGATACCCTGATCACCAAGTCCGAGAATGCGCTCGCCATCGGTAACGACGATGACTTTGACTCTGTCTTTGGTGGCATTGCGCAGAATATCGTCGATTTGCGCGCGCTCTTCCCACGCGAGAAACAATCCCCGAGAACTGCGATAGATATCGGAAAACTGCTCGCAAGCGTCTCCTACCGTGGGCGTATAAATAATAGGCAGCATCTCTTCAAGGTGCTGGCTGATCAGGGCATAAAATAATGTCTCGTTGTTATCCTGAATGCCCCGGAGGTAGATATGTTTGTTGATGGGCTCGTCATAGCTGGCGTACTGACGATATGCCCGATCCAATTGCTCGGAAATTGTCTCGTAGCGGGGCGGCAATAAACCGGTGAGATTAAAATCAACTCGTTCTTCGCGTGAAAAAGCGCTGCCCTTATTGAGGAGCGGCGTCTCGAGCAGGGCCGGGCCCGAATGATGAATGTAAAGTGGTTGCGTGCTGGTCATAACGATTCGTTTTAATTTTTGAGCGATTGTACGGTATCTTTCGTCTTGGTGTTTGCTCTGGCAGGCCCGCTATCGTCCAGCCCGGCCATTGGTTCCCGGAAAATTTGAGCTTTTGTGGGTCGGCAAAGCGCCATTTGTCAGCGCACCCTTGTCACTATTTGCTGGTATTGGGGGCTTTCGATAGGCGTTTCACAATCCTAACCTGTGTCCTGGACTGTTTCTGGCGCTTGCCGGAGGCGCTGAGTATGCGGGGGAGCTTTATCGACGGGCGACCGCCCGCTGGAGATTAATGTGAGAGTGTATAGCGATCGCGGACATTCAGGCATTGGCAATGGATAGGCTTGATCCAGATCAGTTGCTCAATGAGGTGGCCGGCTTGGGTCACGCACAGCGGCGCGTGATCACGGACGCCGCCGAGTTGAGCAAGGGCGATGAAGTTTTTTTTATCACTCAAGGCAAAGCGCTGATT
>JAYNNB010000062.1:0-5161 GCA_038112515.1 Luminiphilus sp. | reverse complement strand
ACCCAGACATTCACGGTGGGTGATTCGATCTATTAGGCGGCGGTGCTCAGTAAGCGTCCTCGCGACTGGCAGTTTACGGTTCATGAACCCCTGGAGGTGATTGCTGTCGACGGCGCATCGATTCGCTCCGCGGTAATGAAGTCGGGATTTTTGGTGGCAGAGGTTATTAGAAATTCCGTGACGCGCGTCTTCGATATACAGCAGCGCGAAAACGCCACCTTTGAGGACCGTTTTTTTAAACAGTTCCGCAGAGTCGCATTGAATTCTCTCTACACGGCCGGCGACTGTATTTATCGGATTGGGGAGGAAGCCGAGGGACTTTACTTCATCGCGGAGGGCTCGGTTTATGTTACGACGGCCCGTAACGCGCGATTCGCCGAGCTGCGAGAAACCGATTTTTTTGGCGAAACCTCCCTGCTGTCGTCGGGTCGTCACGGTAAGAATGTTTACGCGAAATCGGACTGTTCCGTCATGCTGCTTGATGCCGTCAGCGTTAGGCAGGAAGTTGAGCGGGAATCGCCACTGGTGCAGCTGGTACTGCTGAATATTTTGCGTGTGCTGGAGCTGATGAATCAGCTGCGTTTTAACCATTTAAATTCAACTAACTTTGGTGGCCCGCGTTGAGCGTTCGCCGATCACAGGACTTGTTGTGAGCGGACGTATTGCGGGCAAGGTGGCCGTGGTAACCGGCGGTGCTTCCGGGATCGGCGCGGGGATCGTTCGCAGATTTTGTCAGGAAGGCGCACGAGTCTTGCTGGCGGATATCGATGAGACGCTGGGTGCCACGGTGGCTTCGAGCTGCGGGGCCGCTTTTGTGCCTCTCGACGTGGGTGACCCAGCGGCCTGGCAATCTCTCGAGGAAAAGTTGCGGTCCGAGTATGGTCAGCTCGACGTTATGGTCAACAACGCGGGTGTGGTTTCTGCACTGGATATTACTCAGGTGTCGGTGGCGGATTGGGAGCATTTGATGAGGATCAATCTCACCGGGATGATGCTGGGCTGCCAGACAGCGATCTCGCTGATGCGAGAGCATCCCTCCGGCAGTGGCGGGTCCATTATCAATACGGCATCGTCCACATCTTATCTGGCGATTCCCGATGTGGCCTACACCACGTCCAAGGCGGGTGTTGTCGGTTTGACCAAGTCAGTCGCCGTGTTTTGTGCGCAGGCTGAGCTCAAAATCCGGTGCAACTCGATTCACCCCGGCGCCACGCTGACCCGCATTCTTGAGCAGGCGATCGAGCAGGCGCCAGAAGTCGAGGAGGCCTGCAAGCGCATGTCGCCGATGAATCGAATGGGTACGGTTGAAGAGGTGGCGGCAATGGCGCTATTTCTCGCCTCCGATGAAGCGAGTTTCTGCACGGGTGGTCAATATGCGGTTGAGGGGGGCACAGTCAGTCAGCATCCCCGCATGTAAATGACGTATTGCTGAAGCCCTCGACGATGTCCGGTGGGGAGTAAGCGATAAACCAAAGTAGCGATCTGGCGGCCGGTTAGGCTCCGGATTTAAAAAGAGAGCGGCAAAAGGAGAAGTAGTATGAAGCGATTGCAATCAATGAGTATAGCGCTGTTGTTTTTGGGTTCCGTGCTGGCACCCCAAAGCTTCGCTGACAAAGGGGCGGCTGATGAATTGATGGCCGCACTGAAAGCGTGCAAGGCAGACTCCGCGGCGATGAAGTCGGCAAAAGCAATGATTGACAAGAACGGTGGTACACCAACAGATGATCAGGTGGACAATTGGGTAGATGATCAGGACGACAAGTTGTTCGATTGTCTCGATAAAAAACTCTGAGATCAGCTAGGTGGACAAACCCCGCTGTATGCGGGGTTTTTTATGAGGTCTGTTTGTGTGGCAGGCCGACTGGTTCCCGCTCAGACCCTTTGATGAACCATTGGTGAAAGTGATGGGTCGGAACATCCATCAACGGTGTGAAAAGCCCTCCATCAAATGCGGTTGAGGACCTCCCAGCCTGCATGCCTTCCACCACTGAAATATCTTCGGCAAAGACCATACGCCACGCCTCGTGCAGGCTTTGCCGCCGGGCATTGTGCGCTTCAGCCAAGGCCCCTGATGAGGCATACAGAAATTGCAGTCGCTCACGGGTTTGGTCCACCGCCTCGGACAATAAAAGGATGACAAAAAAATGGTCCGCCTGAATACCGAGCAAAACGTTGGGGTAGAGCGAGAGATACTCGGCTGTTTTCAGGCGATCGGGGTCCCACTCTGAAAAGGCGGGTAGCGGTTTTTCGTTGCCTCGATTGAGATCGTAGACCCGGGTTCCTTGCCCGGACGCTAGCGGGTCAACAATGAGATTGTAGTGCGCATCCAGTGGTGAATAGGTATTGAGGTCCGGATGGACAAAAGGCAGATGATAGGACTCGCAGTAGTTTTCGATAGCGAGCTTATAGTTAGCTGAGACGATGAGTTCCATCCCGCCAAACTGACTGGTGTCGCTGATCAGCTGTTTGTCGAACTGTGGACCCGCGAGCTTTCGCCAGCGCGTTATTAGGGGGTGAAGGTGCGCGTCTAAATCAGGTGCGTCGCCTGATAGATTGATAAAAACCACCCCCAGCGCCTCCTGGGTCCGTACTGGGAATAGCGCGTGGTCCGCACAATTGAAGCCCGCTATCGAGTGCACGCCCATGCCACCGATGTTGGGCGTGGCTTTCAGCTGGCCGCTCAGATCGTAGCTCCACTTGTGGTAAGGGCATCGCAGCATGAGACCCGTCTCGCCGGGCTCTGTCACTAACTGCATGCCGCGGTGCCGGCAGACATTATGAAAGACTCGAGCGCTACCGTTTTGATCGCGCACTACCAATAGCGGCAACCCCATGAAATTAACGGGATACGCCGCGCCGGCGTTAGCAATGTCGTTACTAAACGCCAAGCCTGCCCAAGTGTGGGCAATAACAGAGTCGCGCTCCCGAAGCCATGCGGCGGTGTCGACATAAGCTGCGTTGGCCAAGGCGTGGTCAGCTGCAATTTCGGGATTTGCAGTCCCGTGGGGGCTGATATCGGTTTTGGCAGGGGCATCAGGCATAGGCATGATCACGGCGGGTGCGGTTTTAGCGCGAGTTTACGCTCGCGACCGCGCGCAGAAAATGCTTTTTTATGCGGGCATCACCGAGCGCGCTTGGGTAGCTCGTCGCGGTGCTAGCTCCAGGGGAAAGGGCTATTTGATACGGGGTGTAAGTCACCCTCGGCATACCGCGAGAACCGGAAAGGATAGAGCATGCTGGGCTTGGCTCCGCAGATGGTTTGCGCCACCAACTCACCGACTCCGATCATTTTGTAACCGTGGTTGGAATCAGCAATCACAAAGCAATTGTCGCGTAAGGTGTCGAACACGGGAAAACTGTCGGGTGTGAATGCGCCGATACCTCCCGAAGGTTCTTTTTTGAATTGGGGCAGGGTGCCCGCGAATCGTTCTTGGCAATGCGCCAATGCCGACACCCACATCTCCGCGAACTCCGAGCCCACCACAAATTCGGGTGAGGCTGGTCCGTAGGGATCCACCGAAACGTCGACCGCTGGCTTGTCGACGATGAATGGCGCCGCCCCGCCCTGAACACCCCCAAAATGAAAATCGGGTTTGAAGTAGATACCCCATAGGGTGTCTGTCAGGCAGCGCCCGTCTGAATCGGAGTATAAGGGTGCATCGGTATCCACATGAATGACGGGCGGCATTGCGCCGTCATTGGTCACCTGAAGTTTGGGGTCGACTCCCAGCGTGCCTTCCTGCAGTGACCAGTAGATCCACATGGGGATCCCCTCAGCCATCTGACCTGTTGCCGGATTGCGGATGCTGACCTCCATGGGGAGCTCCAGCATTTCCCAAAAACGCCTCACCCAGGGGCCTGCAGCGACGACCGTGTAGTCGCACGCTATCGGCCCTTTATCGGTTTCCACCGCAGTGATGGCATGCCGGTTGTCACTCTTGAAGCCAGTTACCGTCACGCCGCTGATGATGCGCACGCCCAATGCCTCGGCTTTGGCGGCAAGCCCGCGCATGGCGCGGGAGTTGTTGGCGTAGCCTCCGGGCTTCTCGTGGAGCACCGAAGTAATGCCCTGTGCGCGCCAGTCCGAGAACAGACCCTTCATATAGCGCTCACTCTCTGCAGCGCCCTCGATGAAGACCGACTCGTAACCAATCGCTTGCTGCTGGGCATGGATCGCCGCCACATCTTCACGCATGGATTCACAGCTGATTTGCATGTACCCCACAGGGTGGTAGCTGTAGGTATCGGGGTCGCTCTCCCAAATCTTGACAGAATGAGCCATCAGTTCGCGCATGGCTGGTTGAAAGTAGTTATTACGAATCACCCCGCAAGCAATTCCCGTGGCGCCGGCGCAGATCCCTGATTTGTCGAGGATGATGATGTCGTGGCCGTCACCCTTGCCGGTCGCCTTGAGCTCAAGCGCCAAGTGGTAGGCGGTACTCAGCCCATGAATACCGGCGCCAATAATGACGTAGGGGCTGCGCGTTGGAATGGTCATCAGATTACTTCGCCGATGTAGTCAAACGGCTCAATCAGCACCGGCATCTCGTCAGTGCATTCACGACCGTAGGCGGCCAGTAGGCCGTTCCAATACGTTCGGTGTAGCGGAATCCAGATTTCAGGATCTTGTACTGGCGGCCCATCCAGCGAAGTTTCCGCCAGAGTGATCTCTCCAAAGGTTGTCTCGCGCACCTCGGTGAGGCGGACGATCAACCGTGGATTCCCCTCGTAGTCGCAAAGCACTACGGGGATGCCGGGTGAAGAGGGTGGAAAGTCATTGGCCGCCATGACCCAGGGCAAACTGAAGGTGGCGATCTTTTCGCGCGTCTTGATAAATTCAAGGATCTGCTCGGTGGTGTCGGCATCAATGCCGAGGGATCGCACCTGGTAGTCGTCTCCAAGATCCGCATGCAGTTCCCGCGCTCGATCCCAAAAGGCATCGATGTCTGCCGGGTTTGGCTGTGCTGGGCCATCTGAGATCAGAATGTGTTGTGGCATAAATGCTACCGAACGCTCGCTCTCTTGCGGCAGATGATGCGGGATTTCAGATGCAATGCCCAGAGGGGCTTTATGTGGCGCGGCCAATATTAACAAGGATTGAGAAGAGTGGCCCGCCCGGCAGGATTCGAACCTGCAACCTACGGCTTAGAAGGCCGTTGCA
>JAYNNB010000061.1:324-11292 GCA_038112515.1 Luminiphilus sp. | reverse complement strand
TTGGTTCCTTCGAGAATTTGATGCACCCGAGTGTCGCGCACGTAGCGCTCCATCGGATACTCCTTGATGTAGCCATACCCACCAAGTAACTGGAGGGCGTCGTTACAGATCGTGAACCCTGCATCGGTGGCAAAGCGCTTGGCCATAGCGCAGTAGGTGGTTGCCTGCGGGTCTTTGTTATCCAGCTTGCTGGCCGCGAGCCGGATCATCTGCCGCGCCGCGACCAATTCGGTCAGCATATCGGCAAGCTTGAATTGCGTGTTCTGAAAATCAGCGATTGCGGTATCAAATTGCTTGCGCTCTTTTACATAAGCCGTCGCGTCACTAATGGCGCGCTGAGCGGTACCCACCGAGCAGGTCGCAATATTGATGCGGCCTCCGTCGAGCCCTTCCATCGCTATCGCAAAGCCTTGACCTTCCTCACCCAGTCGCTGCGACACCGGTACACGTACGTTGTCGAAGGTGATCATACGGGTGGGTTGTGCATTCCAACCCATCTTGTGTTCTTTCTTGCCGTATTGGACACCCTCAGCATCAGCAGGAATCAGTAACGCCGTCACGCCCTTGGGGCCGGTGTCCCCAGTGCGGGTCATAACGACCAGTACATCGGTCTCTCCGGCGCCAGAGATAAATACCTTGCTGCCGTTAACAACATAGGCGTCACCGTCTAGCTGAGCACTGGTGCGCAGACTACCGGCATCCGAGCCGGCGCCAGGTTCAGTCAGACAGTAGGACGCCAATTTCTCACCCATCACCAGCTCGGGGCACCACTCCTCGACTACAGGTTGCTGACAGTACTTGCCGATCATGGCGGTCGCCATGTTATGGATGGTCAAAAATGCAGCGGTGGTAGTGCAGCCTTTGGCCAGCTCTTCCACGATCAGACTCGCATCCAATCTGCCCATACCCAGACCACCCGCGGCCTCGGGTGTATACATACCCATAAACCCGAGCTCACCCGCCGCGCGCAGCGCCTCTTTGGCAAAAATGGACTCGGCGTCCCAGAGTGCTGCGTGAGGAGCGAGCTCGTTGTCTGAGAACGCGCGGGCGCTGGCAATGTAGGCCTGCTGCTCGTCGTTCAGTTCAAAATCCAATCTTTATTCTCCACCGCAGTTGCTGTTCACTTTCAACTCCCAGCGAGATCTTTGCCTCACCGAGGCCCTCTCCCATTTGCGCCCCGTCTCGGTATGCGGGCGCAAAACATCGATACCGCGAGCGCCACTGCGTAAGGGTCAGCCTCGTATTGATGCGGCCGGTAAGTATAAACGTATTCAGGATAAACCTCAGCGTCATCCCGACCAGTGGTCTCCCTAGAAGCGCGTTAAATTAACGTTTTACCGGAGGTGCCGACTAGCAAGATGGCGTCTCGCGGTTTACCCTAGCTTCCCTTAAAAAAGACATGATGGGGACTCTGGGTAATGTCACAGGATAATACCGACGCGGCTGCGTTTATCGCTGAGCTGGTTGCTCGCTCAAGGGCGGCGCAAAAACAAATTGAGCACTATACGCAGGAACAGGTTGACGCCTTGATTCGCGCCATGGTGTGGTCGGTAGCACGCCCCGGGGTTGCCGAGGAAATTGCGCAGTTCACCGTTGATGAGACCCAACTGGGTAACTACGACGGTAAATTTCTCAAAATCCAGCGCAAAACCCGCGCTACCCTGCTCGATATCATTTATGACAAGTCGGTCGGTATCATCGAGGAATATCCGGAACGCAATATTCGCGTGTTGGCAAAGCCGTTGGGTGTGATTGGCGCGCTGGCACCCTCGACCAACCCAGAGGCGACGCCGGTAATTAAAGGGATTCACGCCGTCAAAGGCCGCAATTCAATCATTGTTGCGCCACATCCCCGGGCCAAACTGACCAATAAGAAAATTTGCGACCTCATGCGCGCTGCGCTGAAAAAAATGGGCGCCCCCGAAGACTTGGTTATCGGTATCGAAACCCCGAGCCTGGAAACCACCAATGAGTTGATGCGTCAGTGCGACCTGGTGCTCGCTACCGGCGGTGGCGCTATGGTGACCGCCGCTTACTCGAGCGGTACCCCTGCGTTGGGTGTTGGGGTCGGCAATGCCGTTATCACCGTCGACGACACCGCCGATCTGGACGCAGCCGCAGAAAAGATCCGCCTCTCGAAAACGCTGGATCTGGCGGCTTCGTGCTCGTCTGATAACGCCGTCGTGTTGCTTGATGCCATCTATGAGCCGATGCTCGACAAGCTCAAGGCGCAAGGCGGTTATCTTTGTAATTCAGAAGAAAAAGCGGCGCTGCGCAATGCGCTTTGGGATGACGAGCTGCACATCAACACCGCCATGGTCGCCCAGCCACCCGAAAAAATCGCGCAAATGGCGGGCCTATCCATTCCTGAAGGCGTCAAGTTCTTTATCGTGCCTGAAGACGGCTGGGGGCCAGCCCACCCGTTCTCAGGTGAGAAGTTGTCGGTAATCATGGCGCTGTATCGCGCTCGTGATATCGATCATGCGATCGAACTCACGCAAAATATTCAAGCCTATCAGGGCCAGGGGCACTCCTGTGGCATCTATTCCAGCAGCGACGCCAACATCATGAAGCTGGCGGAGCACACCTATACCTCAAGAGTCATGGTCAACCAACCTCAAGCCGCCTCGAATAGTGGCAACGTCTGGAATGGGATGCGCCAGACCTTCTCGCTGGGGTGCGGCTCTTGGGGCGGTAATGGCACCAACAACAATATCTCCTGGCGGGATCTGATCAACGAGACCTGGGTCTCCATGCCGTTGGCCGAAAATAAAGTGATCCCCTCTGACGAGGAGCTGTTCGGAGATGTTATAGGGCGGCTTGGCTGAACCCTCGCCGACAGTTCGGCTTTTAGCTGTAGCTGTAACACTTCCCAGTTAAGTCAGAGCAGGTGCCTTTTCCGCCCCCTGATGGCAGGATAGGTAACCGTTCGCAGCATCAATGGGAGCTTCATAATGAGCCGAATCAGCTTTGTACCGGTGGCCGAGTGGACCGAGCAATTAAAAAACTTCACGGCGGCCGGCAGCGCCACCGATCTGGAGTTAGGCATTACACGAATGCTGGCCCATGCGCCCGATCTGGCGATGGGCCCGATCAGCTTTGGCGCTGCGATGAAGACCCACAGAACACTCCCCGAACGTTTGATCGAACTACTTAGACTCCGCGTCGCATTCCACAATCAGTGTCGCAGCTGCATGGCGATCCGTTATCGCTCTGCTCACGCTGATGTGCCGGAGGAAGATGTGTGCAGCCTGGAACGCCCTGCCGACGCTGAATGTTTTGATGAGCGCGAGCGACTGGCAGTAGAACTGGGGGACCGATTTGCCTGTAATCACCTCTCCATCGACGAAGCATTCTTTGACGAGCTAAAAGCCACCTTTTCTGAGGCAGAAATCATGGAGCTATTGATGCACTGTGCGTTGTACGTTGGAGTGGGGCGGCTGGCGGCAGTACTCGACATGACGGAGGATTTACCCGAGGGTTTTTCTTTGCCCTTCGGCCAGAATAACGCCGTCACTCCCACCTCGGGCGAACCCGTAGTAGTGAGATAAACTTAGAGGCACCGATATGAATGCACCCCTCGCTATCACCGCAGCAGGCGACATCCTCGCCAACATCAATGAGTTGGAATGGCTGGATGTGGGTGGCGGCTCGCACTTCAAGGTACTGCGTCTCTGTGAACAAACAGCTCAGTGGGTGCTCTATGTGCGCATGGAACCGGGCGCCCGCTTTCAACCGCACCGGCACGAGGGATGGGGTCAATTTTTTATCACGAAAGGCGAGCTAATCTATGATGTGGGTTCAGCCCCGGCCGGCACCTACGGGTTTGAACCGATCTTTGCAGTACACCATGAAGCAGGATGCGAAGTAGAGACAGAAATGCTGTTCATGGGCGAAGGCGCGGTTACTTATTTCACGCCGGACGGCGACATCGATTATGTGATGAACGTGCAGACCCTGAAGGCGGTTGCCGAGGGCAGCGCCCAACTTGATGTCAGCCCTAGTTAGGCTGAGGACCAGTTAGACCAAGGGTTCGACTCACGACGTTGCGGCCATCGGTTGAGAGGAGCCGTGCCTGATCACTCTGGCCGATAATGCGTTGCTAAGACGACTCGGGATTATTCCCCGGCGCACCACTTTGTGACAACGCGCGATCAACATCCTCTCGGGTGATACGACCGTGGGGGCCGGTTGCGACAATCTCGGCCGGATCGAGGCCCGCCTTTTCCAACTTGCGTTTAAGCGCCGGGGCAATACGTACCTGGTCCCGAACATCTGAACGTGGTGCGGCGACCTCTGCAACAACCGTCTCGGTCGCCACAGCAGCATCGCTGGTGTGCTCATTCACAAAGGCATTCAACGCTTCGTCGTTCACGGGCTCCTTGGCGATCACGCCAATCAAGTGCCCTACCGCAAGCTCCTCACCCACGTCGGCGAGAACACACACCAGAGTACCTGAGCTCCGCGCCTCGAAGCTGTTCACGATTTTATCGGTTTCAATATCGACAATTTCCTCGCCGGCCTCGACGGCATCACCGACCGATTTATGCCACGCCACGATGGTGCCATGGGTCATCTCAATGCCCCACTTCGGTATGGTCACAGCATCCAAAACGTCAGTCATTGGCAGCGTCTCGCGCGAACTCACCCGCCGGTGGCAAGGCGAATACCATCAAGGCATTGCCGGGCATGCGCCCCCCGAACTGGTAGCCTGAATTGATCAATACATGACCCTTGTACAACACCGGGCCATCGGACTCGATAGAGCCACCTTGTGCGATATCACCCGACACCGATTCGAAGCGGCCGAAGGTATCAAATTGCCAGAGCAACTCCCCCGATTTGCTATCGTAAATATTGAAGTTGCCGTCATAACTGCCCGCAAAAACCAATCCTTCGGTACTGGTCGCCGCCGCAGACATGCCGCGATCACACTCTGGTGCGGGTTTACCCTGACAATCGTCCTCACTGGGCGTATACCACTGGCGAGTGCCTGAAGTTGGGTCCAGCGCGTGCATGCCGGGGAATACCTCCCCCTTGAACCGCCCGGTGAAGGTGGTATCGGCGATGGGAACAAACAGTGACTGCTGGTTGGCTGACATACCCCAATGAACACCTCCAGAGAAACCGCCGCGTCCTACTTTGTTATGCCAGATAACGGCACCGCCATTGTCGGGGTCCAGCGCGTAGACATCGCCGCTCTTCTGACCCACCAGCAGGTAATCGCGATCTGCGCCAGACCACAAAATGGTCGATGCGCCAATATCCAGATCAGGTCCGTCTTCTTCAGGGCAATTGGCCGCTTCACCGATGAAACAGGCCATATTCCAGGCGTCTCCGCCAAGGAGCTGCTTGGCCCACCGACGCTCGCCATCAACCAGGGAAAATGCCAGAACCGCATCGCTGGTTGCTGCTGCAGGAGAGGTGTAGGCCTCGCCCGTACCCACATAAAGCACTCCACGCGCAGCGTCGATGGTAGGACTGTTCCACACCGGAGCCCCTGCAGGTCCTTTTCTGGGTGCGCCATGTGGGTTGGTTTGTCCAGTCAGCACTGCTGGCTCCTCAATAACATGAGACCGCCAAATAAGGTCACCCGAGACGGCATCGAGGGCAACCACCCCTCCTTGAAACGTGCAGCAGGCATAACCGGGGTCAGCGGCTGTCGCCCACTCTGAAGATGACAGGGGTACGTAGAGCCGTCCGTCATGCACCTTGAGAGAACCTGTGATAGTGGCATCAGGATGATCGCCAATGGCAGCGCGCCACACCAGAGAGCCGTTCACCGCATCTACGGCATGCACGGTGGCGCTGAAATCACCCATGTAAACGACTGGGTTCTGATGACCGGGAATCCTTCCTATCGACAGACTGCTCCGCACCTCCGCACCTGCCGCATAGGTCCACAGTGCGCATCCAGAGTCCAAATCCAACGCATAGACGGCACCAGACTGAGAACCCACGAATACGACGTCGTCGTAAATCAAGGGCTGGGAACGTGCACGCAGGGCGCCGGGATAGGCAAAAACCCACTTGAGTGCCAAACCGTCGACGTTGTCAGGCGTCAAACCCGCAGAGGCAGAAGCGGCATTGCGCTGATTGCGCAGGTCACCCCCCCACCCTTGCATGGCGTCGGCGTCCTCATCCGTTAGCGAGGTCACCGACCTCTCGCAACTGGCCACGGGTGCCGAGGATTTATCAGCAGGCGTGCCTGCCAAAAAGCTGGCCAAGGCTTCCCGTTCCGCGGGGTTTAATGCCGATGCCTGAGCCCGCATGACGCCCTCATTCATCGCGGATAACACCGCGTCAGCACCCAGCATGGAAAAGGTGATCATGTGGGGCGCTCGAGGTACCTTGCCTTCGTGGCAGGCAGCACAGTGCGCTTGATATAACGCCAATCCGTCAGCGGTTGGAGCCTCTACTGCGGCGCCTGCCTGAAGAATGACTCCCCCTGCCATAGTCAGGGCGATACGAATAAACAAAATGCGCAAGCGATCCATCACTGCTCTCCTGATCAGTAAGCCAGCGTTTCCTCAACAGCCACAATAATCTTGTCCACACTGGGCACATACTCCAGCTCCAAACACGGTGTTGCGGGGACAGGCGTGTGCGGCGACGTGACCCGTTTTACCGGTGCATCCAATGTATCGAAGCCTCGCTCTACAGCAAGGCCGGCAATTTCTGACGCCATACTGCAGTAGGGGTTCGCCTCGTCCACCACCACGAGACGACCGGTTTTGGCGAGACTTTCCAGCACGGTTCTCTCGTCTAGCGGCGAGAGCGTGCGCAGATCAATAACCTCGGCACTGATACCACGCTGAGCGAGGACCACTGCGGCTTCTTCGGCGAGCACGGCGGTGCGGGACATGCCCACAATCGTGATATCCGAGCCTTCGACAGCAGTACGCGCCTGACCGAAAGGCACCAGATACTCACCCTCTGGCACTTCGCACTCATCCATGTACAGCGCCTTGTGCTCGCAGAAGATCACGGGATCATCATCACGGATGGCGGTGGTCAGGAGTCCCTTGGCGTCGGCTGCATTAGCCGGCGTCACCACTTTAATGCCCGGTATCGCAGCGAGGAGTGGATACAGAATCTGCGAGTGCTGCGGCCCCGTGCCAGTTCCCGCGCCGATCATGGTCCGAATCACGACCGGCGTGCGCGCCTGCCCACCGAACATATATCGAAACTTCGCAATCTGATTGAGGATCTGGTCCAAACAGACACCCAGAAAATCCACAAACATCAGCTCTGCCACAGGGCGGAGGCCCGTCAGTGCGGCGCCACCTGCAGCACCCACAATCGCTGACTCGGTGATGGGCGTATCAATCACCCGGTGCACGCCAAATTTGGCGGGAAGTCCATCGGTAATGCCATAGACACCACCTTGGTCACTGGCAACGTCTTCACCCAGCACGATGACGCGCTGGTCACGCTCCATCTCCTGATGCAGGGTCTGGTTGATCGCTTCGCGGATCGACATTTTCATTAGCGCAACCTCCCCTCGTACTGGATATACACATCGGTATAGAGCTTGTCAGGCGTGGGGTCGGCGGCAGCATAAGTCACTTCAAAGCCGCGATCGATCTCGGCCATGATGGCGGCGTCGATTTCCGCCACTTTTTCAGGCGTGAGCGCTGCGGCGCGGGGATCCGCCAGAAACCGCGGTATCGGGTCGCTAACAGCGCGCTCCTCAACCAGTTCTTCCTGATCGCGGTAAGCCTGAGCATCGCCCTCAAAATGTCCGTAATAGCGGTTGCACACTGCTTCAATTGCCGTCGGGCCGCCGCCTTCGCGTCCGCGGGTAATTGCCCGCGAACAGGCGTCATACATCGCAAAGAAATCACTGCCGTCCACCACTTCGGAAGGCATCCCAAAGGCGCCGGCACGTGCTGCAATACGACCGTCAGGCTTCGGGCTTTTGGTGAACTCTGCGTACCGATTATTTTCGTACATAAAGATCATGGGTAACTGCAGTACGACGGCGAGATTCAAAGATTCGGCGACGGTACCCTGATCAGACGCGCCGTCGCCGATGAAGGCCATAGACACCGCGCCGTTACCCAGTGTCTTGGCAGTCAGCGCTGCGCCCGCGGCAATCGGCGGACCACCCCCAACGATGGCATTAGCGCCCAGCATGCCCTTGGACATATCAGCGATATGCATTGAACCACCCTTACCGTTACAGAGTCCGTCTTGCTTGCACGCGAGCTCCAGCAACATCGCCTCGATCTCGCAGCCCTTGGCAATGCAATGGCCATGACCACGATGGGTGCTGGCTATGTAGTCCTCATTGGTCATATCAAGACAGGCGGCGACCGCAATCGCCTCCTGATTGCGGTAGATGTGGATAAACCCGGGCAGCTTGCCCTGCTGGTATTCGGAGCGCATGCGCTCCTCAAACTCGCGGATGGTTTTCATCAACCGATAGGCATCGGCCAGTTTTTCAACGGCAATCTGAACGTTGGGCATAACTGCATCCCGTCAACAAAAAGGGGCCCTTAGGCCCCTTCGATATTATCACCAAGAATCAGAAATCAAACTTGGCACCGAATTCCAACCCAAAGTAGCGGGGTGGTCCGTAGGCCGACATGATCCAAAGGGTAGCCACCGAGAGCGAGCCCGTTCGATAATCTTCGTCTGTCAGATTACTGCCGAGCGCTCGGATAAAGTAGCGGTCGTCCTTGTCATAGAAGGTGACGCTCGCGTCCACCAGCGTTTTTTCGTTTAACGAGGTGTTGTAGGCGGGGTCAACGTCAGAATAGGCTGCAACCGACTCGTCCTCGTAGGACGCCCGCAGTTTCCACTCAAGCCGGTGCCCGCTGCCAATGGTATGCACGTATGTGCCGTCGACACTGCCCATCAGCTCCGGAGCGCGAGTGACGGGCTGCCCACTGAGGTCGATATCGATCTCGCCATCATAGTTCGTGTCAGCCTGGAAGCTATCGAACTCTGCATCCATCCAAGAGACGTTGTAGTTGAAGGTCAGCGCATCGGTTGCCGCCCATGAACCTTCCGCCTCCAAGCCCTTGACCGTCATCTCGGCCGCATTAAAGAACAAGGTCTCCTGGCCGCCACCGGGGAATGAGACGTTAAACGTACGTTGGGCGTCCGTGTATTCCACGTAGTAAGCATTGAGCGAGATGTTTGCTGCGCCGTCGGCGAAGGAATACTTGATACCGCCTTCAAAAGAGTCCGCGATTTCAGGATCGGTGGGCTCCGCCGCGAGATCGGTAATCGGGTTTAGCTGGGTGCCCAGCTGATCGTTGTACCCGCCAGACTTAAAGCCGCGCGAGTAACCGAAGAAGCCAAACAAATCATCCGAAAAGTCATAACCGGCAATCAAGCGATAGGTCGGCTCCTGCCAGCTTTTGCTATTCCGCACCACACCGCTTGGGTACTTATTGAAGTCAGCACCATTGATGGGTTCCCCCAGTTGCTCCAGAGTCGGGCCGCCATCCAATAAAAATACATTGACCCTCGGCCGACCGGCCCAGGACTTTTCTTCGTCGGTGTAACGAAAGCCACCTGTGAGGTGGAACCGGTCTGTGACGTCCCATGTGCCGTCAACATAAACCGCCATTGCCTCGGCTTCCTGTGAGTTACACAGAATCAATGGGTTTTGATTGAAGAAGTCCGGTGGGGTACCGAGGAAGAAATTGTCGAGGAAACCCACAACCTGCAGCACACAAAACTCGGTGTCGTCCTCCTGATAGAAGGCGCCAGCGGTGAAGTTGAAGTTACCGTCCAGATCAGAGCCGATGCGGATCTCAGCCTGCGTGGTTTCTCGATTGTCATCCCGGGTCGCGTCAAACAGAGACTGAGGCCCCGTCGTGCCCGTATAAGAGCTGGGCAGCCGGGACTCTTGCTCGCGCGTGCCGAGATTAAAGTACAGCGTGTAGTTGTCGTTGAGTGCCCAATCGCTGTTGAGGTAGAAGCCGTCGATATCAACACGATGCCCGTCGGTCATTTTGAGAAGGAGGTCATCTCTCAGCGTATTACCCGCGCTCTTGTGCGGATCGCCGGAGGCCGCGGGGTAACCCCAGAGTGGCCACAGATAACCCGCTTGTGACTCGTGAACGATGGGCGGCGTATCGCCCTCGTCACGCACGATCTCATACTGCAGTAACACGTTGCTGTCTTCGTTGGGCTTCCAGAGCATCTTGGCGCGCCCTGAGAACACATCGTCGCCGCCAAGATCACGGCCGTCCCCGCTGCCGGACTTACCCATGTGAGTCGGGTCAATTGGCACGGGTGAACCCAACGGGCCGTAGCTCGCGGTGTTCTCGTAAAAACCGTCCGACTTCAGCAGCATTCCAGAGAACCGGAAGGCGAGGTTTTCTCCCATCGCCACATTCAATGCCGCGTTTGCCTTTCGCGTGCCGAAGTCGCCAAGCTGGAGTCTCAGGTCGAGGCTGTTCTCCTCGAGTTCAGGGCGTTTGGTGCGCACGTTGATCACGCCACCCGTGGTGTTCTTGCCAAACAGGGTGCCCTGCGGGCCGCGGAGCACTTCGACGCTCTCGATGTCAAACATCTCGAGGTTAGAGGTTTGTATATGCGGCACGACGAACTCATCCAAGGTCACGCCGACCGGGGATTCCTAGTAGAGGATGATGGATGTCTCAGAGACACCGCGCATAGCAAATTGCGCAGACTTGAAAGCCGATACGGTCCCTGAAGACAGGCCTGGCACGGACACCGCGATGTCGTTCAAATCCCTGATGGCGTATTTCAGGACCTCGTCGCCGTCCAATGCGGTCATCGACACCGGCGTAGACAGAATATCCGCCTCGCCACGGCGGGTCGCGGTTACCATCACCTCTTCAAGCACCGGTCCGCTGCCGCTGGCCTCTTGCGCGATTGCGAAATCGACCGACGCGACCGAGGCCAGCGCCAAGCCAGCAATAATGGGTTTGAGTTCTCTCATGGGGTTGCTCCTGAAACGCTTTTTAAAAAGCTTATGTAGAT
>JAYNNB010000061.1:0-314 GCA_038112515.1 Luminiphilus sp. | reverse complement strand
CCGCACCGGGGCGGCGGTGCCCTCAGAGTGACTCTGCCAGCTTCAAGTGGTAGCCAAACCTCGGAAACCACACTTGAGCTTCGATACCCGGCAAAGGCTCCACGACCAACACCGCCTGCTCGTGATCGATGGCCGCCAGACGGCCTTGAGCGCCGCCGCGATCGGCAGAACCGGGCAAAACACTGACCGCCCGGCCCACCCACTCATTCAACGGCTCGTTGCGGTCAGATGGCGGCAGGGCTCGCTTTTCAGATGATTTCAGTGCCTGCCACGCCACCTCTATCTCTGCATCCTCACGGCTGCCCGTACCGATC